>DCPV01000167.1:0-15904 GCA_002323775.1 Firmicutes bacterium UBA1535
TTATGTAGGAATTTTAAATAAAGATGTGAACTTAGTGCCAGAAAAAAATCCTTTGCATTGGTTAGGATTTGATAAAAATTTCTTTGACATGAAAGTTTTTGCCGGTGAAGGTAACATAGGTCATATGGTTGAGATTTTAAAGATGACACCAGAATTATATAATTAGAAATGATATAAAAATAGTTTAAAAGACACGAATATTTATACTAACAAAGAATATTATTAAATTTTTTATCAACATAAGTAAAAGTAAGCAGTGGCTTTGACTGTGATTTCGAAAATTTCAAAACCACTGCAAGATTTTTCTGTACAATACAAATGTACAATATACGAGTTGTATTTGATAAATTGAAAACATCAAGAATTCATTTTCACAACATTTTGTTCTACTTGTATTTTATCTATACTTTGATTATTTTTATCATCAGTGACAGCTAATTTATCTTTTTTTATTGAGCCAGAGTAGACTAGAGCAATTTTAGCACATGCCGGTCCGATTAACTCATATAAAACAGAGGAGGATAATATTATTGTTAATAACATATTTCCCATACTATCATGTAAAATTCTTTTGCCTAAAAAGGCTAGACCAATTGCAACACCAGCTTGAGGTATGAGTGCCAAACCTAAATAGTCTCGTACAGGTTTTGTTGTTTTAGCAATCATACAACCTAAATAAGTACCTAGATACTTTCCCACAATTCTAATTAAAAAATAGCTTATACCAATTACCCCCAAAGTTCCGAACGAGCTGATATCTAAACTCATCCCTGAAACAACAAAAAATATTGATAAGATAGGTGGCGTGAATTTTTCAACTTGATTATATAATTCCTTGTCTTTTGTCATGTTTATATAGGTAGTGCCAAAAATCATGCAGGAAAGCAAAGGAGAAATATTAACTGCAGCACATAGACCGGCAATCCCAAGAAGAAGTGAAATTGTTAATATTAAACGATTATCTTCACTTCGTTTTGAAGTCATCAGCTTACTTAATATCACTCCGCTTACAAAGCCAATTACTAATGCCGCAAGATTATAGATTATTGGCAGGATTATTTCAAAAGCAGAAAAAACATTCGTTCCGATATTTGCATTTATAATGGCGGCAACTATGCTGAAAGCGATAAGACAAACAGCGTCGTCTAGTGCAACTACCTGCAATAAAATATTCACAAAATTCCCACGTGCATGGTATTGTCGGATTGTAACCATAGTGCTTGCTGGAGCAGTTGCAGTGGCAATCGCACCTAACAGCAGACAAAAATCCCATTCTAAATGGAATATATATCGCATAGACAAGGTTACAAATACACCAGCCAATAAAGATTCCAATAAAGCAATCACCATAACACCAAATCCGGTTTCTTTAAGAATTTCTTTTTTAAAAAAACGTCCCACTCCAAATGCGATAAATGCTAAAGCAATATCGCTAATAAACCCCATATCTGCAACTATTTTATTAGGAATTAAATTCAAAACATATGGACCTATTAATACACCGGCAATAATATAGCCGGTTACATTAGGTAGCTTTGCTAGCTTTGTAATACGTGTAAGCAGAAATCCGGCAAGCAAAATTACCGATAAAGATAAAAGAATAATTGTTGTGTCATTTAATTGACTTAAAAGATTACTCATTGATTAAAGCTCCCCTCTAAAATACTATATTTTTAAATATGATAGAAAAAAGTATTTTGTATGGACAAACAAAAAATGATTTCCAAAATATGTAATGAACATGATATTAAAAATAAGAATATGTCGTGAAAATGAAAATTTTTCTATCATTATTATTGCCTCCTTTCTTGACTTATGCTATTATTATAATCATAAATTACATAATGTAAATTTATTATTTTTTAGTATCTGATAAAAAAATATTATAATAGGAGATTATAAGATGATTGATCCTAAACTTTACACCTTATTAGCAGTAGTCGAATTTGTTAGTTACACACGTGCAGCAGAGCATCTTTCTTTGACACAGCCTGCTGTAACTCAACACATAAAACAATTGGAAAGAGAATTGGATGTTAAAATTTTTAATCGTGTAGGAAGCGAGATAAAGCCAACAAATGAAGGGAATATCATAATTCAGTATGCCAGACGAAGTATCGCCTTATATCAGAACATGCAGCAAAGCATTTTGGATGAACAGCGACATATACGAAGGCTTACAGTTGGAGTTACTCATACTTCTGAAAGTAATGCTGTGGCAGAAGTGCTAGGAAAATATAGTGCAAAAAACCCCGGCACAAGTATAACAATTATTTCTGACTCTATAAGTAATCTTTATGATATGCTTAAAAATTATCAGATAGATTTAGCTGTGGTGGAGGGAAAAATTCAAGATAGCAGTATTAATTCTCTTTTGCTTGATACAGATTCATTAGTATTGGTGGTATCAAACAACCACCCATTGGCAAAAAAGAGCATGGTAACAATAAATGAATTAAAGAAAGAGGCATTAATTATTCGTAGACCGTCATCTGGAACGAGAAATTTGTTTACTGCTCACTTAGAAAGCAATAATATGTCACTTGATGATTTCAACGTAATTTTAGAGGTTGACAATATTGCAACCATTAAAGACCTTATAAGACGGGATATAGGAGTTTCTATACTTTCACACAGTGTATGTCTTGATGAGTTAAAGAAGGGAAAAATTACTGTATTGCCTATTGAAAACCTTAGTATGATAAGGGAAATAAACATTTTATATCACAACGATTTTAAGCATATAGATATTTTACAAAGTATTATGAGAGAATATAATAAGGTGGTAAAATTTTACGCACCTTAACTTTCTTCAATTTGAAGGAATTTTTGTATGTTAAAATCATTGATATAGATGTGTATATCAAGAAAAAAGCTTTGAAAAGTTAGAACTATTCTCTGTATAACATAGGGCGTATGCGTTTTGCTACTATAGTTGCTGCTGTTATTTTGATAAATTCGCCAGGAAGAAATGGAAAGACGCAAATCATAAGAGCATCCCAAAGTCCTGTGCTTGTAGAGAACATGAACCATGCTGTTCCCAAAATAAAGTATGTCAGCATTCCTGCTAACATTATAACAGGGTACAGATATACCTTGTTGCTTCTATTAAACTTTTCTATCAATAGACCAGTAATAAAAGCTGCTGGTATGTAACCGATAATATAACCACCTGTTGGACCTGCCAATGCTCCGAAGCCACTCCTAAACATGGAGAATACCGGAACGCCAATAGCTCCAAGAGCCGCCCATATCACAAGGCTTAATGATCCAAGTTTCGAGCCTAAAATCGCTCCAGCACAGAATACTGCGAACGTAGCTAAGTTGATTGGTACTGGACCAATAGGTATTGCAATCTGTGAAAGTATAGCTGTCAATGCCGCAAAGAGGGCGCACAGCACCATTTTATGTGTATTTGTTTTTTGCATGAAATAAACCTCCTAAAAAAATCGCAAAGTCATTATAGCATAAAAATAAGCTATTGTCACCTTTTTTGTAATAATGATAACAATAGCCTATGGAGAGATTATTCTATAAAAAACCTTGGTTTAATAAGATAATAGTGCTTTCATTTCTTCTATAATTTTTATTAATATTTATGAAATAGCTTCTGAGCCGATTTCATAATCCCATACATCATTAGTCTTTTTTGCTGTACAATCCTTAAGGAAGTATGCTCCGTCACCACTTCGCCATTTTTCTGCATTGAACATAAAGCTGTTTTCTGATTGCTTTGTCACTTCAAAGCTAAATAGTATACCATTTTTAAATACAAGCAGCTCTTTATCAATGTATCCATCGTTTCTTAGCTGTTCAAAAGTTCCTGATACAGTTTCTAATCTATATTTATTTCCTAATACATAAATTAATGCACTTTTTTCAGAATCGCTTAAATTTGTTGTTTTTGATAAATCAAATGCTAAAATTTCAATATCTGAATTTAAGCCCTTATCAGTTTCCCAAAGTTTATCAAATACTTTTTCGTAAAATCCAACCATATCATCTTTCATCTCAATAAATTTAATATTCTTTACATTGCCAAATTGAGCAGGATAGCTTTCTAAAATAGTTCCATCGTATTCGATTTCAATTATAGCTCCAGGCTTAATTTTTTCTTTGTCATAATCATAATCTGTTGATAATATGTATAAATCACTTGAATTTACTTCATTTCCAGCATTTGAAATAAGTATGGATTTATCATTGATTTTTATAACCTTTCCTAGAAATTTGTTCTTTGAGTGTGGATTTGAGTTATTAACAGGCTTGGTCGGTGTGCATGCAGATAATGCAATAAGCAGTGCAATAACAAGTAAAATTAAATTAATTTTTTTCATCAATACCTCCGAGTTAGTTTCTTTCAAGCTTTACTGCAATACTATATATTGTCTGTTAGTTAAGACGAAATTTAGTAAATAATGTTCCACAAATTATTTTTTTAAATATTTTTAATTAATCTAACATAATCAAAACGCTTCTTAATTGGAGCTTTATCATTAATATAAATAAAAAATCACATTTAGCTTTGATACTAAACGTGATTTTCTATTTGCCAATCTATAGCTGGTTTTCCAATTGATTCAAGGAATTTGTTCGTTTTTGAAAATGGTCTGCTGCCTAAAAATCCATATGAAGCGGAGTAGGGACTCGGATGAGAAGATTGTATAATATAGTGCTTTGGATTAGTGATTAAGCTTATTTTTGATTTAGCGTTATTTCCCCATAATATAAATACGATTGGGTCTTGCCTTTCATTTAATAATGAAATTATTCTATCTGTAAATATTTCCCAGCCCTTACCTTTGTGAGAATTAGCTTTTCCTCTCTCAACTGTCAAAGCAGTATTTAACAGCATAACACCTTGGTCTGACCATTTTTTTAAATAACCATTGTTAGGTATGTAACAGCCTAAGTCATCCTTTAATTCTGAAAATATATTTTGCAGTGACGGAGGTGCTTGTACACCAATCTTAACTGAGAAACTCAGACCATGAGCTTGATTGGGCTCGTGATAAGGGTCCTGACCTAATAGCAAAACCTTGACATCCTTATATGCTGTATAATGCAAAGCATTAAATATATCGTGCATATTTGGATATATTGATTTTGTTTTGTACTCTTTGATTAAGAAACTTCTTAACTCTTTATAATATTCTTTTTCGAATTCATCTGATATTAAATCTTGCCAATCATTTTCAAATTTTATCATCTCATACCTCAAAGTTAAAATATATTATTTATATAATATCAGAAATAGTAAGATTATTCAAACATATTATCATTTTAAGCAATTAAATGCAGGTCTTATCCGAACTTTCATATAAGACCTGCAAAAATGCCTTGTTTTTATAACAAGCAGTTAATTTGAATTTTTTGCTTTAATTTCTTCATTTAACAAATCAATAAACTTATCTATTGACATTTGACCGATATCTCCTTCTTTTCTTGAACGAATACCTACTGTATTTGTTTCAATTTCCTTATCACCTAATATTAGCATATAAGGAATTTTTTGAAGTTGTGCTTCTCGAATTTTATAGCCTATTTTTTCACTTCTGTCATCTAGCTCATAACGAATACCTGCATTTAATAAGATATTGGCAAGCTCTTTGGCATACTCGTTTTGTCGTTCGCCAATAGGCAGAATTTTCACCTGAACTGGTGCTAGCCATAACGGGAAAGCCCCTGCATATTTTTCTATTATTAGGGCTAAAGTTCTCTCATAGCAACCAAGAGAAGTACGGTGAATAATATAAGGATTTTTCTTTTTGCCATCTGCATCCACGTATTCCATGCCGAATTTCTCAGCAAGCATTAAATCTATTTGTATTGTAATTATAGTATCTTCCTTGCCATGAACATTTTTTATTTGAATATCTAGCTTTGGACCATAAAAGGCGGCTTCACCAATGCCTTCATTGTATGAAATATCAAGATGATTTAGAATTTTTCTCATAATATTTTGAGCTTCATCCCATTGCTCTTTTGTTCCAATGTATTTTTGCTTATCCTCAGGATTCCACATTGAAAAGCGGTAGCTTACATCTTCATATAAACCTAATGTTTTTAACATATATATTGCAAGTTCAACACAGCCCTTAAATTCACTTTCTAGCTGATAAGGAGTACATATTAGATGTCCTTCCGAAATTGTAAATTGTCTTACACGAATTAAACCGTGCATTTCGCCAGAGGACTCATTTCTAAATAAAGTTGAAGTTTCATTATAACGCAAAGGTAAATCCTTATAAGAGCGAGGTCTATTTAGATAAGCTTGATATTGGAATGGACATGTCATCGGACGAAGTGCAAACACTTCATTATCCTTTTCTTCATCGCCTAACACAAACATTCCATCCTTATAATGCTCCCAGTGTCCTGAAAGTTTATACAAATCACTTTTTGCCATAATCGGTGTTTTAGTTAGCTGCCATCCACGTTTTTGTTCTTCATCTTCTACAAAACGCTGCAAAAGCTGTATTATTCTTGCCCCCTTAGGTAAGAGTATAGGTAAGCCTTGACCAATCAATTCGCTAGTAGTAAATAGTTCAAGCTCTCTCCCAAGTTTGTTGTGATCACGCTTTTTTGCTTCTTCAACTCTAACTAAATGCTCCTCAAGCAATGAAGCCTTAGGGAAGGCTGTTCCATATATTCGACATAATTGAGTTTTATTAGAATCTCCACGCCAATAAGCACCTGTACATGCTGTTAATTTTATTGCTTTAACTAAAGATGTGCTAATTAAATGTGGACCGGCACATAAATCTATAAAATCACCTTGTTTATAAAAACTAATATTTTCACCTTTGTTTATAAGTTCATATGCTAATTCAAGCTTAAACGGCTCGTTAGCACTTTCTAACAATTTTGTAGCATCCTCAGAGGATAGTTCAAAACGGGTAATAGTCATATCCTCTTTTGCAATTTTTTTCATTTCTGCTTCAATTTTTAGTAAATCTTCATTTGTAAATGGTTTATCAACATCAAAATCATAATAAAATCCATTATCGATTGAAGGTCCTATGCCTAATTTAGCATTAGGATAAATATTTTTTACTGCATTTGCTAAAATATGAGAAGCTGTGTGCCAAAAAACTTTTTTACCTTCATTATCGTCAAATGTTAGAATTGAAACACTAGAGTCTTTTGTCAACTCGGTTCTTAAATCAGCTACCTTTCCATCGATTATACAAGCACAGGCTGCTTTAAACAGTCCAGCACCTAAATCTTTTGCTATATTAGCAATGCTAGTGTTTTTAGGATACTCCTTTACAACACCATTTTTTAATGATACCTTAATCATTTTCTTTTCCTCCTTTTAATAAAAATAAAAAACACTTCATTCCTATAAATATAGGGATGAAGTGTAAATCTCCACGGTTCCACCCAAATTACATACGATTTTATATCGCATGTCAACTCAATTCAGCTATTATAACGGGTAGCACTTCCCGATATGGTTATTCCACATATATGGTTGCCATACACTCAAAGGGTNNTCTAATAAACAATATGGTCTCAGCTCTTTGTCATATCTCTCTGTAGATTATCATTGAATATTGCTTCCCTTATCACAGTTTTAAAATATTTTATTTATGTTAACATTATTTTTGCAGTGTGTCAATAGTAATAATTAATGAATTAATATGAATTTATAATAAAATATATGCAATGCAAAGAATTATGTTAGCCTTAGGATGCGTTCGGGGATGGAAAATAAAGATTTGAATAGAAGTTAAATAGAAACAGAGTATTTAAGACTTAGGAAGATTACACATAAGCATTAATTAACATAAATTTAAAAGTTGTATTTTGAAATTTATTATGATAAACTTTTATATAGATATTATTGAGCAATAGTAATATATTTTTATGCTCAGTGAAAAGATTTGTATTTTGTTCAGAATGACAAACAGAAATTTTGAGGAGTAACAATGCTGAAAGAAAATAATATAACATGGAAACAGAGATTAAAAGAATTGTTTATTGACTACATTTGTATTCTAACATATTTACTTATATTGTTTGGAATAGCTATGGGGATATATTTCATTATTCTAAAAGGTATCCCTGAATTTAATGAATGGCAGTCTCAATTAACAGCAACTGTTACTTCGGTCATACCTATTATTTTAATATTTTCTTTTTTGGATTATACCAAAGGGAGTGTTGGCAAACAAAAAACAGGATTAGAATTATATTATACTAACAAAACCTTTATTGCAAGTTTGGTACGAAATATTATCAAGTTTTTACCTTGGCAGTTAGGGCATATAGGGACTATTCGTGGTATATATACCAATTTCGATATGTTATCCATTGTATTTAACATTTGTAGTATTGTACTGGCTCTTGTGCTGTTGGTAATGGGATTAGTAAGAAGGGATAAACGTCATTTAGGTGATTTGATTGCAGGAACACAAGTACTGTATAAAAAATTTTAAGAATATGGAGAAATATAATGGCAAAAACACTTGTATTAGCTGAAAAGCCGTCTGTTGGCAGAGATTTAGCTAATGTTTTAAAATGTAATCAAAATAAAGGTTCTTATATAGAGGGAAATAATTATGTTGTAACATGGGCGTTAGGCCATCTTGTCGGGCTTCAAGATCCAGAGGATTATGATAACAAATATAAACAATGGTCAATGGAAAATTTACCTATGCTTCCAGAGCCTATGAAGCTTGTTATATTAAAGAAAACTGCTAAACAGTATCATGAAGTGAAAAAACTACTTTTTAGAGATGATATAAATGAAATAGTAATAGCTACAGATGCAGGTCGTGAGGGCGAATTAGTAGGGAGATGGATTTTGGAAAAAGCAGGAGTAAAAAAGCCTGTTAAAAGACTTTGGATATCATCACAAACTGATAAGGCAATTAAGGATGGATTTAATAATTTAAAGCAAGGCTCAGATTATAATAATCTATATAGAGCAGCAGTTTGCAGAGCTGAAGCGGATTGGCTTGTAGGATTAAATATTACAAGGGCATTAACTTGTAAGCACAATGCACAGCTATCGGCTGGGAGGGTTCAATCACCAACTCTTGCTATGATTGTGCAAAGAGAAGATGAAATTAAAAATTTTGTTGCTAAAGATTTTTATGTTATAGAGGCTAAATCTAAAGACTTTTCATTGCAATGGACAGATAAAAATAACAACCAAAGAACTTTTAATCAAGATTTTGCAAATAATGTATTAACACGTATCAAAGGCAATAATGCAGCCATAGTTGATTTAAACGAGAGTGTAAAGAAAAAATATGCACCGAATTTGTATGATTTAACGCAGCTTCAAAGAGATGCAAATAAAATTTGGGGATATTCAGCAAAGCAGACTCTTTCAATTATGCAAAGATTATATGAAAACTATAAGATTTTGACATATCCAAGAACTGATTCAAAATATATTTCAACTGATGTAGTTCAGACTATACCCGAAAGGTTAAAAGCTATAGCTATAGGTGATTATAGAGTATTTGCACTTGATATTTTGAAAAAAGGTATTAATTCCAATAAAAATTTTGTAGATAATTCAAAAGTTTCGGATCATCATGCCATAATCCCAACAGAGGAAAGTCCAAAACTGTCAAACTTAAATACTGAGGAAAGAAATATATATGATTTAGTTGTTAGGAGATTTTTAAGTGTTATGCTACCTCCATTTGAATATATACAAACTAATATAATTGCTGACATAAATGGTGAAAAATTTATTGCTAAAGGAAAGGTTGTTAAAGCAAAAGGCTGGAAAAGTGTGTATGACATAGAGGACGAGGACGAAAGTGAGGAGGATATTAAGGAGCAGATTTTGCCTAAGATTTCTAAAGGAGATACAATAAAAATCATTTCATCTGCAATAAGCAATGGAAAAACAAAGCCACCGTCAAGATTTAACGAGGGAACACTTTTACTTGCTATGGAAAATCCGCATAAATTTATTAAGGTTGATAGTGTTTCAGCAAAGACACTGGGGGAAACAGGCGGACTTGGAACAGTGGCTACAAGAGCTGATATTATTGAAAAATTATTTAATTCTTTCGTTATTGAAAAACAAGACAAGGAAATAATTCCGACATCTAAAGGAAGACAGTTAATAGAACTTGTTCCAACGGATTTAAAATCGCCTATTTTGACGGCAAATTGGGAAAATTGCCTAGAAAATATTAGCAAAGGCAAATTAGATGATAAAAAATTTTTAGAGGACATGAAAAAATACACTATAGAGCTTATTAATGATGTAAAAGTAAGAGATAGTAAGTTTGTTCATAACAATATAACAGGGGTTAAATGTCCTGAGTGTGGCAAGAAAATGTTAGAGGTTAAATCAAAAACTGGTATTATGTACGTTTGTCAGGATAGAGCTTGTGGGCACAGAGAAACCATAAGCAGAAATACAAATGCAAGATGTCCAGAATGTAAGAAAAAGTTAGTAATTAAGGGCAGTGGCGAAGGGAAAATCTACGTATGTTCAGGAGATAGCTGCAACTTTAGAGAAAAAGCTTCTGTATTTGAACAAAGATTCAAAAATGATAAAAAAGCTGATAAAATGGAAGTCAATAATTACATGAAAAAAATGAAAAAACAAGCTGAAGAAGAACTAGCAAAGGATAATCCATTTGCAGCATTAGGAGATTTGTTTAAAAATTAGGCGAATTATTCTCAAGTCAATAAAACAAATAAAACTACTAAGTATCAGATTTCGTTATAAAGACATTATATCACAGAGAGTTAGGAGCTTTTAATTTTCATTTAACTATTAATGTTTTAATTAAATGGTATTAAGGACTTGTATCATTTAGTATTTCATCCTTATTTATGGTCGAAACAATAATTTGAAGGAGAAGTGAATATATGATTAATAATTATCAAAAAGTTTTAAATGATAATAAAACGTTAAATTCAAAAAAATTAATACTTAGAAGATTTAAAAAAGAAGATTCAAAGGATGTTTATGAGTTTGGCAGTGATGAAGAAACTTTGAAATATTTAACTTGGAATGGTTTTAAAACGATTGGTGATGCAAAATCTACAATAATAAATCATTATTGGAAAAGGCAAGGTATTTATGCCATAGAATTGAAAGAAGAAAATAAGTGTATTGGATGTATTGATTTTAGATTAAAGCCTGAACATGAAAAAGCAAGTTTTGGGTATGTACTAAATCGTAAATATTGGGGTAAAGGATATATGACAGAAGCATTGTCTAAACTGTTGGAATTTTACTTTAGTAAACTTGACTTAAATCGTGTTGAAGCAACACATTATGTAGGTAATGAAGGTTCTGGTAAGGTTATGATAAAATGCGGTATGGAGTTTGAAGGAATCGCAAAGAAAGAAGTAAAAGTAAAAGGTGTTTTTCATGATGTAGTACATTATGGAATTACAAAAGAGAAATGGTTAGCTAGTCATTTAATTTATTAAAATAATATGTAAATGATACGATATTTATTAGGGAGATACAGATATGATAAAAAAAGAAGATTTTATAATAAGAACAGTTGAACAAAACGATATTGAATATATACATAGTTTAAATAATAGCGATTTTAGAGGAGAGTTTCAAGAATTTCAATTTGAGTCTAAAAAGTCTTTGATTAAACAGTTTGAATCAGATGGGATGTGCTCAGATAGATTTCAAATGCTAGTTGTAGAAAAAGATAATTTAATTATCGGATTAATCTATATAAGTTTTGTAAGAACTGGTCTTGCAAATATTGGCTTAGTTATTTGTGAAAATCAAAGAGCTAAAAACTTAGGAACAAAAATAACAGCAACTATTATTGATTACTTATTTAATAGCTATGATATAAAGAGAATTCAAGCAGATACTGATATTAATAATGCAGCAGCTCAAAAAGTTCTGGAGAAGGCTGGCTTTATAAAGGAAGGTATAATGAAAAGCTACAGATATCATCATGGTATCTATAATGATTCAGTTTTATATGCTGTTGTAAAAAATAGTTAAGATTGAATAAAAAAATTTGTTTTTACTATTGACACAGACACTGTGTCTTCCTTTACAATTAAATCAGAGAGGAGATGAGCGAGTGGAAATTATGACAATCAGCGAGCTTTCAAAGACCTTTGAGGTATCAGCTAGAATGATTCGCTATTATGAAAAAATGGGACTATTTGAAAGTCAGAGAAAAAGAGATTATGCGTATCGTGTATATGACGAACTTGCTATAAGACGTCTACAGCAAATAATCGTTTTAAGAAAATTGCGAGTTCCTTTAAAGCATATTGCAGTTATTCTCAATGATAGAGAGCAGGTTCAGGCTTTGAATCTTATTCGAGAGAATGTTTTCGAGCTTGAGGAGGAAATAAACGCATTGATTACGATTAGAAATATACTTAATACTGTTATATCACGACTTGACGAAAGCATACGTAAGAAAGTCCAGCTTGATATACTTAAGGATAATGAACTCATTGGAGTCGTTAATGCTCTTAGCCTTTCTAAGAATAATTTAAAGGAGGATCATTCAATGAATGATTTAAACAAAGCAAATGACAACATTCAGAGTAAGCTTAATGTAAGAATATTATTACTTCCACCATGCACCGTAGCTTCGTGTCATTATATAGGCGAAAATCCAGAAGAAAAAGCACACGATATGATGTCTAAGTTTATTCTTGAAAATAAACTTTATGAAGTAAAGCCTGATGCGAGAATGTTTGGATTTAACCATCCAAATCCTTCCAGAGATAGAGAGTTCTATGGATATGAAGATTGGGTTACTATACCGGAGGACATGGAAGTTTCACAACCGTATGTAAAAAAACATTTTGAAGGTGGACTGTATGCTGCTCATGCAATTAGTTTTCCAGATTTTCATGAGTGGGGATATCTTCAAAAATGGGTCGAGGACAACGACATTTACACAGCTAATTATAGCGAGCTAGGTGACGAGATTATGGGAGGTCTCTTAGAGGAGCATCTAAACTGGATATACTCTTGTCACATGCGTTGGCCAAAAGATGGCATTGAAGGAAAGATTGATTTGCTATTCCCGATAAAAAAGAAATGATAATATAATGTTAAATATTAAAATGCAGGTATTATTTGATTTTTTGGATAATACCTGCATTTAATTATTTTTCTTTACTAATTATTAATAAAAACTTTTTTAAACATTGAAAAATAAAACTTTAATGTTGATGAAAAAAATTTTATTTTATTGTTGACAGAGACACTGTGTCATGCTTTACAATTAAATCATAACGTAGATGAGCAAATGGAAATTATAGTAATCAACGAGCTTTCAAAGAACTTTGAGATAGTAAATAGAATAATTCTCTATTATAAAAAACAGAACTGTTTGCAAGTCAGCAAAAAAATTTAACAAAATTTATTTAATTATGAGAGGATGACAAGAGATGGTAAAATTTACGACCGCATTAGAATCTGATGCAAAAATATTAAGGGACATTGCTGTAAGTGCATTTGAAGAAGATAAAATCAATTATGGTTCTATGCCACCGGGTATTGAAGCAATAGAATGGCATTTATCAAAAATAAAAAATGGTATGTATTATAAAATCATGATAGAGGATAAAATAGTTGGAGCAATTAACCTGTATGATTTAAAAAATAATCATTTCCGATTAGGAGCTGTATATATTGATCCAACATATCAAAATCAAGGAATAGGCACAAAAGCGATTGATTTTATAGAAAATACATATCCTGATGTTAAGAAATGGTCATTGGATACACCTTACAAAAGTTATAAAAATCATAAATTTTATGAAAAGCATGGTTATGTAAAGGTTGAAGAAGTTAAACCTGTAGCTAATATTGATTTTTGGCTTTTTGAATATGTAAAGGAAATAAAAAAATAGTTATGTGAAACAGTTTGTATCTGTTAAATCATGGTAAATGATATTTTGAAAAATTATGTTACTTCCATTGAAAGTAGAATTTTATTAGATAAATTCTACTTTTTTTATGCTTGAAAGCAGAAGTATAGTAGAGACCAGCAGCTTAGGATTAATTGCATTGGTTGAAATAACTAATATTAATATAAAAGTTGTAATTTTTACTTTGTTATGGTAAGCTTTTCATATTGGCATTGCTAAGTAAAATTTATAATAGATAAAAGGAGCACAAATGTTATGAATACTAATTACACGGATATTAATTCTTTAACAATAGATCAATGGGCGTCATCTGGTTGGGAGTGGGGACAAGCTATAAATCACGATACATTTGTTAAAGCACAGCAAGGAGATTGGTTTGTTCTTTTAACGCCTACCAAACCAGTTCCTAAAGAATGGTTCTGCAATTTTAAAAGCAGCAAAATTCTAGGTCTTGCATGTGGAGGGGGACAACAGATGCCTATCTTTTCTGCTTTAGGAGCTAATTGCACAGTTCTTGACTATTCAAAAGAACAATTAAACGCAGAAGTAATGGTAGCTAAGAGAGAAAAATATGAGATTGATATTGTACATGCTGATATGACAAAACCGTTGCCCTTTGCCAATGAAAGCTTTGATTTAATATTTCACCCAGTATCTAATTGTTTTGTAGAAGATATTCTTCCTATATGGAAAGAGTGCTATAGAGTGTTGAAAAATGGTGGTATATTACTTGCGGGATTTGATAATAGTATCAATTATGTTTTTGATGAAGATGAGGATGTAATGAAATATAAATTACCATACAATCCTCTCAAAGATAAAGATATATATGATGATTCTTTGAAAAACGATTGGGGTATTCAATTTTCTCACACTATTGAAGAACAAATTGGTGGGCAATTAAAAGCAGGCTTTATTCTTACAGACATATACCAAGATACAAATGGTTCGGGTAAGCTTCATGAATTTAATGTTCCCACTTATTATGCAACAAGAGTAGTTAAGAAATAAGATAGAGAGAATATTTTATAATTAAATTCCAAGGCTAATTCATGGACAAATAATTCCTTTTCGTTAAGTTTTTTATGCAAATAAATTTTAACTAAAAGGAATTATTTATATTTTTTACAATCTTTTTTAAACTAAATACTCCTCATCACATAGTAACTCATAGCACAATTTTCTTCAAATCCGCATGACTTATACAAATTAAGCGCATTGTCATTATCTGTATCTACCTGCAAAGTGATTTTTTCGGCACCCATCTCTATGAGCTTTTCAACCGACCAAATAAGAAGCTCTCTACCGTAGCCCTTTCCTCTGTGCCCTGAAAGTACACCCAAGCCATATATTCCTCCAACGCCACTATTTACTTCAACTCTTACACTTCCTATATTCGTATCGTTTATTTTTGCAATAAAGATTCTTCCATTAGAAATATTTTCTATAATAAATGTGTCATCTGCCTCTGTATCGATACCGAAAAAGTCATATTGCATATTGGCTATTGTCAAAGCATCCATATCCGATGCTTTACATACAGTCAAAACATTACTGTCAATTTTAACAAGCAGTTCCTTATTCAGAACCATGTCGTATTCGGAATGATGATGTCTCATAGAAAACTTTTCAATAAATTTAATCCCACTATATGATTTATTATCACAAAGCAAGAGTATTTGATTGCTTTTCCTTTTTTTACACTCATCCTGCACCAAAGTAAATAGCTGTGTAAAAATTCCCCTATTCCTGTAATCATGATGAACCATTCCGGTAATTTCTAAATCATCTCCACCAAAATTGCTAATACTTATGTATCCTACGAGTTCATCGTCAAGGTAATACATAAATTCATTGATTTCACTCTCTTTAGCAACTGACTGCATTGCATTTTTAAGTCTATAGTCAAGCTCTAGCTTAAAAGATATATTGTCTGATTCAATACATATTTTTTCTAATTTTTTTAACACATCATAGTCATTTTTATCAATATGGTTTTTCAGAACAATCCTCGAATTTTTCATTTATTAATTTTCAG
>DCPV01000167.1:16026-16365 GCA_002323775.1 Firmicutes bacterium UBA1535
TTTTCATTTATTAATTTTCAGCTCCCTTATCTCAAACTATTTGTTAAATCATACCACAAAGATAAATTAAAATCAATTCATAATGAGCGAATAACAAGTTAAAAAATACCAAATTTGCCCAGCTTGAGCTTTAAAACTAGAAATATGTCTATAAAATTATATTGATTGATTGATAATTATAATTATGGTATAATACATTGTTTTTATTTTTTAGGAAGGAAGTGTAAAATGGCTTACAAAGATTTACAGCACTTTATCAGAGAGCTTGATAATAGAGGAGAATTAAAAAGAATAAAGACTGAGGTTTCTGCTAATTTAGAGATTACTGAGATTACAGAC
>DCPV01000020.1 GCA_002323775.1 Firmicutes bacterium UBA1535
CTTTAGATATATATCTGTAGAAACCCCAAATTTCTCCTCAAATGATTTGTTGGAATGTCCATAATCACATGAACCATTTAAAATTACTGCTGTTTTTATATTCTTATTATAAGCAAATATTCCTGCTGATGTAAAGCCTCCCATCGAATGCCCCATAACTGCAATTCTTTCCTTGTCAGCATTTAAGTTTTTCACTGCATAATCAATTATCGCATCAGATTCTTCAATATTTTTTAGTATTACTCTCCAAAGATATTTTCCAGCATTTTCTGAAATTGTATAATCAATCGGATTCCTCTCACCATGATAAATGCTTGTAGGTATAAGCACCTGATATCCTAGTGTCGCTAATATATAAGCTCTGAATTTTTGTTTATCAGCAGTAGAACTCCAGCCATGATAAAATATTATAGTTGGGTAAGAAGTAGTTTCTCCTTTTGGTGTCAAGGCCATTACAGGTATATCTACTATTTTAATTTCTCTTTCAATTATATTTTTAAATTTCATAAATCCTCCATTTTTTTGCATATATAACACAAATAAGCATTAAAATATTATTTTTATTTTTGAAATTTAAGCTAATTTTTTTCTCTAATGCCAATTATACACGATTTAAGTCAATATATGCAATCTATAATTTTTAACATTTTCAATTCGACATTAACTTCTAAAATATACTAAATATTTTAAAAATATTGTCAAAAAAATGTTTTCAAGCGCAAATAAGTGGTATATAATTGAACATAAATACTTTTTATACAGAAAGGACGTAAAATTATGGAGAAAAAGAAGTCGATAGGATTTTTTAAAAGTATTAAAGGAAAAATAATTTATATTATTGGAACGCTCGTTGTGTTAACGTTTCTAATTATAGGTTTAATTATCTCAAGCTTTTCTAAAAATGAATTCACAAAGAATGAATTAAGTATTTTAGAAAATACAGATAATTACATTAAAAGCCAAGTTGAAAAATATTTTACCAGATATATTTCAATAGTAGAGCAATTGGCAACAGATCAAACTGCAGTAAATTTTGCAGAATCGTTGAGAAAAGGTGATAATCCAATATCTAATCCTTATCATTTGGATCTTGAAAAAACCTTGACTAGAGGTGTTGGTCTTGATAAGGATGTTATATTAAATATGTACATTGCATCTATAAGCGGAAACACGCTTGTGACTTATAATCGTTGGGTACCTGATAGTAATTTTGACATGACAGCTAGAGACTGGTATCAAGCTGTCAATCTTAATAGAACATTGGTCTCAGAACCATATGTTGATGCACAAACTAAAGCACAGGTTGTTACAATATCAACTCCTGTATATAATTCCAGCAATAAAATTGTTGGTCTTGCGGCAATAGATATAGAAATAACCAAGCTTAATCAGATGATTGCTAATCAAAAGCTAGGCAATAATGGATATTACATATTATCATCTAAAAAGAATGTAGTGGTTGCTCATAAGGATGAAAGCATGCTTCTTAAAAACCTAAGCGAAATAGGACTTAGCAGCAATATTACTAACGCAGTAGCTAACAAAAATTATGAGAAATTAGAATATACCAACAATGGAGTAAAAGCATACGGTGGCTACAGCTTAATTGAAAATGCTGAATGGAATCTAATATCTTTAATACCAACATCAGAATTTAATGCAAATGTAAATTCTATTTACAGAATATTATTAGCTATCTTTATTATAGCAGTAGCCATTATTTGTATAGGAATTCTATTTATAAGCAATATAATTACATCTCCACTTAAAAAATTATCTGCTGTAACTGAAAAATTAGCTGAAGGAAATTTAGATGTTGAAATAAATATTAAATCAGATGATGAGGTTGGAGCTCTTGCAAACTCTCTCACTAATTTAACTGCAAGATTGAAAGAATACATAAAATATATTGCTGAAGTTACTGAAACACTCAACAAGATGTCACACGGAATATTAAGATTTGAATTAGTACAATCATATGATGGTGAATTCAGCAAGATTAAAGAGGCTTTGCAAAATCTATCTGCTACATTTAGCAGAATAATCGGTGATATTTATACAAGTGCAAATGAAGTAAGCTCAGCGTCATCACAGGTTGCTGAGGGAGCTCAATCCTTGGCCGTTGGCACTGCAAGTCAAGCATCAGCAATTGAGCAGATTTCAACATCTATAACAAATGTTTCTGCTAAAATAGAGAGAAATGCTAAGGATAGCACCGAGGCAATGAACTTCTTCGAAAATGTTGCTAATGAAATCAAAGGCTTTGGCTCAAATATGGACAATATGCTAGTTGCAATGGATGAGATAAATACTTCTTCAAGTAATATAGCAAAAATAATAAAGGCAATCGAAGACATTTCATTCCAAACAAATATACTTGCATTAAATGCGGCTGTTGAGGCAGCAAGAGCAGGACAAGCTGGCAAGGGCTTTGCAGTTGTTGCTGATGAAGTAAGAAATCTTGCATCAAAAAGCTCTGAGGCTGCAAAAGATACTACTAGATTAATAGAAAGCTCTGTCAAGAGCGTTGAGGCCGGAGTTGCTATCAGCAATCAAATAGCGCAGGCGCTTAACAATATCGTTAATCAAACATTAGAAGTAAATGACTTAATAAAAAATATTTCTACAGCTTCAAATGAGCAGGCATCAGTTATAAATGGAGCTGCAACACAGATTGAAAGAATAGCAGATACTATTCAAAGCAGCTCAGCCACAACAGAAGAAATAGCCGCTTCAAGCGAAGAACTATCATCACACGCAACTTCAATGAATGAGATGGTTAGAGTATTTAAAATATAAATGTCTTAATTAAAAACAAGTAAAAAAAGTCGTTCAATAACGAATAAATAGTTATTGAAGAGACTGTATAAAGTTTCGT
>DCPV01000023.1:0-2624 GCA_002323775.1 Firmicutes bacterium UBA1535
AATGATTCGCTTATCGTTAGGGCGTAGCATTGTCTCATTACCCGACATTCTAAAACCTACTGCGATACTCATTGTTATAGCAACTACGGTTGGGCTACTTTATGCAGCTACAATCGGGCATGGCTTTCATACGTTCAGTACGCAATTATTGATAGCTTTAATGGTTACTGATTTTATCATTTTTCTACTGCTGTTGGGATTATCGCTAATTTTGATAGCCATGATGATTCACTTAGAAAAACCCATTGCTGTCATTAAAAACAAATCGGGCGGCAAAAGTATTTTTGTTATCTGGTTACTACTCATTGGGATGATGACGGTTGCGGTTGGCAGCCTTAATCAACAGTATCAAAACAAAATTCAGCAGCTATCGACGCAGATAAACCATTTGAAACCTTGGTATAGTGTTAAAGATTGGCAAAAAACACAGCCTTTTGTTGGTCATGCCACCGCAGTGAATGGGAAAATGACTGAACCAGCTCCAAGTCAACAAGATGTTGATTTGGTCAAAAAGATAGGCAGTCAAAGCTACATTTATATTGCGCAAACCACAGCAGTTGTTCCTAAATTTTTGACAGGCGAAATTGAAAATGATTTTGCAAAACAACTCTCACAAGATGGGATTACCGCCCCCGATTTAAATCGTAAAGTTTGGTATTTGAATAATGGTGCGATGCATAAACAAGCTTTCGATAAGGCATATCCTTATGATCCAAGTAAATCAGCAACGCTATATTTACCACAAAAATACCGAGATAAGGCGCAATCATTAATTAACACAATTTATGTTGAGCAGTTGCGAGAAGTTCATCTTTCAAAAAATGATATTGAGGTGCAGATTGTGCCAGAGAATCAGACTGTATTTTTATATCGTGAAATGGCTACGCGCTTTGCGGGTGATATTTCTAACCAAGAAAAAGATTTCGGCAGTTTGCGCCAACAAATTTTGGTTCGCTTGAATGATAATGTCTTATTAGCTCATAATGACAAAACATTTGCCAATAATATTTTAAATACAATGAGCCTGCTTAGTCCGCAGGCAATCAAAATCATTAGTCAGGAAAATGATGATTTAACCAATCAAACAATAACACCGTTTCAAACTGTGTCGTTGAATGTGATTGCTTTAAAGCATCAATTGGCTGTTGCCAAGTTTTTGCAGGTCATCATTTTTAGTGCGTTGATACTGAGCATGATATTTTATTTGAACACGATCTACCAGTTTGAGATTATTTCAGTGGTCAAAAAGAAAATACTGGGGTTATCAATTTTTCAGGTGTATGGCCCGTATAGCTTGTCGTTAGTTATCATGATGGTTATTGCCTATGCTATTAATATGCTGCTTGGTCAGGCAAATGGTCTAACCACGTTAGCGTTAGTATCAGGACTTATCGTAACGATCATTACGACACTAATTGTGGATCGGAAAATTGGTTCGGATTACACGCAAATTCTTAAAGGAGACAATATATGATTCAGCTTCAGGTGCTCAGTAAAAAATTTAACAAAAAAGTCATCTTTGAGGATGTGACGCTGGTTTTTGAACCAAATAAATCATATGCGCTAGTTGGCCAATCTGGCTCTGGTAAGTCTACTTTATTGAATGCAATTGGTCGACTCGAAAAGCCGACCAGCGGGGCAATTACGCTGGATAATAAGAACATCTGGGATATTAAAGAAAAGACATTTTTTAAAAGATATCTGGGCTACGTTTTTCAAAACTATGCCTTGTTAGATCATCAAACAGTATTGGATAATCTCAAAATCGTTAACAGAGATAGGGCACAGATTAAGGCTGTCTTGGAACAAGTCGGGTTAAATCAGTCTTATTTAAAGGCTAAAATATTTGAATTATCTGGTGGTCAAGCACAGCGAGTTGCGATTGCTAGAATGGCTTTAAAAGAGAAAAAAGTTATTTTAGCCGATGAGCCAACGGGTGCTTTGGACGACAAAACAGGTTCTGAGATTATTGATATTTTGTTAGGTATGGTGAGCGCTAATACCTATGTGATTATCGCCACCCATGATCCAAAAGTCTACTCTCGCGTCGACGAGGTGATTGATATAACTCAGTTGTAGGTGGTGGGGGGGATTAAGGCGTAAAGTGTGGTAAATGCAATTGATTAATGAATAACGGGTACCTCAGAATTTAAAATTAGTATATAATTAGATTTAATATATAATTGTGCCATTAACAAAAGGGGGTTGTAATGAAAGATATCGTGACGTTGTTTAAAGTTTATATGATAGATACCTTAAGTAACAAATTTGCTTTTGTTTATAATCTATTGATACCCATTGTTTACTTTATCTATCAAAATAGGCATATCGCTTTACAGAATGGGGGTCATTTCAATACAACGACATTTAAAGTTGTTAGTTATTTTTGGGCTTATATCATCGTTGTGACAATCCTAAACAACGTCATTGTTAGTTTAATAGCAGATAGAGAACGTGGCTTTTATAAACAAATGCTTTTTATCGCTGGCTCTAAATTAAAAATCATGTTGAGTGCTTTTTCGGTTCAACTCATGGTTATTTTAATAGAGATCACTTTGTTTAATGTAGTAGTCATGCTATTCGTTAAGTCCTTCAGTTTACACTTGATACTGGCTGGACTATTA
>DCPV01000023.1:2642-6928 GCA_002323775.1 Firmicutes bacterium UBA1535
GCATTACCCATAGCGCTGGTTACGAGTTTATTGTTTATGTTTAAATTCAAGCTTGAATCAGTGAATATTATTTTAAGTTTGCTTATTTTTGGCATGCTATTTTTTATGAATATTCCGAATGGACAGCGTTTAGAAAGTTTGGTGGCACTGATAAATCCTGCTAGCTACGTTGCAGCGGTTGGTTATCAAATACAAACACTTTTAATCAACTCGCCGAATCATCTCATTGTCTGGTTGGGGCTAGCCGTGGCGACATTACTTTATGCAATTATTGGCAAGTTTGCCATCGCTAAGTTTTCGCCGCAGTCAGTAATCACAAGAGTTTAACAGAGGAAATTCGCGCATGGAAATCAAAAACTATTCGTTGTCTTTTGGGAATCGACAATTGGCCGATCGAGTTGATGTGGTATTTTCTCGTGAGAAATTAAATGTGGTGATTGGTGCCAATGGCGCTGGTAAAACGTCTTTTTTGGATTTTGTAGCCGATGTGGGGCATAAAAATGTAAATGGTACTAAGGTTGACATTCCCAATATGACTGACGTTGCTTATCAGTTGCAACACATTCATTTCTTTCCAACACTAACAGTTGCACAAACGGTGGAAATGTATGCACAGTTAGGTTCAGAATCATCGCAAATGTCATCTCGTACTTTTGCGATGATTAAGCGTGAGGTCTTATCAAAAATTTGGCACACAAAAATGGGGCAGTTGTCTGGTGGTGAGCAACAAATTGTTTTAACTTATGGGCAGTGCTTATTAGATAAACAACTCTATATTTTCGACGAGCCAACTAGTGGCGTTGATGCGACGAATGCCGAAACGATCCTGCAAATGATCAACGAACTCGTCGAACGACAGCATAAAGTGGTGGTGATAACATCACATTATCTGGAACAGTTAAAAGAATTTGATGTGAATCTGATTCAGCTATAAATTGTTAAAAAGACTGCACTGCAAAATGCGGTTTTTTTAATTTGTACTGCGTTGAAATTTCTGGTTGATATTTATGATAAAATTAGTGTTTTTTGTTATTTTCATGCCATAATAGAAGAAGCAGAATAGGGAGCAATTATGGCAAATGACACTACGTGAATTATTAGAAAAAATTCTGAACACTTATCTACAAGAAAAAAAATAAGCCTTTGAAAGATAATTCATTAGCTGAGTGTATCAGATCAGGACTAAAAGACGTCGTGAGTGATAATCTCATTAGTGGCAGTCTCATAACAAAGGGATCACCAGGGCAAGGGAGTTGGGCTACAGTACCCTGGATTGGGCTATTCGATACGACAATGTCCGTTTCAGCTGCCAAAAGGTTTGATATTGTTTATCTATTTTCACCGGATATGAAGTATGTTTACTTATCACTGAATCAAGGGTGGACATTTTTTAAGGAAGCTTACGGTAAAAATGCGGAAAATAATATCAGTAAAGTATCTAAATATTGGCAAAATACATTAGCCAATCGAACGGATCGTATGACGGTGGCGCCTATTGATTTGACTAGTTCTTTATTGAAGAAAAATGATATGGTATTAGGTTATGAATTAAGCAACATTCTGAGCATCAGATATGATAAGGATAATTTACCCTCTAATGCACAACTGCTGACGGACCTGAAATATATGCTATTTTGCTTGAATGAAATAAAATCTGAACTAATTAATGAAAAAGATATCGGGCAAAGTATTGCATATATCTTATCACTAAATTTGAGTTCCTTATTTTTGAAAAAGAATAGCATCCAACAAATAGCGCAAAAATACCCGAAATCACGCTTCATGAAACGTATTTAGACGAAAAATCAATGGTTCAAACAGGCCGTCAAGTGGATTATCCTGCACTTCAAAAACAAAATGCTATCATCGGCTTTTTGGGTGAACAAATTGTTCTAAACTACGAAAAAAACAGACTGAAAGATTATCCTGACTTAGCTAAGAAGGTTGAACATGTTTCTCAAACTAGAGGTGATGGCTTAGGGTACGATATCCTGTCTTTTGATGCCTACGGCAATCCAATTTATATTGAAATCAAAACCACAACGCAAGGAAAAGTAGCACCATTTTATATCAGCGACAATGAGCTGACGTTCGCCAGTCAGCATTCTAATAACTATTTTCTATATCGAATATATAATTTTAATGATTTAGTCGATACGAATGATATTGAGTTCTTTAAGTTGACGGGTCACGAGATGAAAAATATTGAGTTGAAACCAATTAGCTACTTAGCAACAGTTAATGATCTTAATAAAGAGAAATAGTTCGGTTACTATTAATTAGTTAAGATACATATTGCGTTAAAATTGAAGATTAGTGTTAAATTTATTTGTTTTGATAGCTGTTTAAAGTATTTAATACTAAAAAACACTTTATTGAGGTTATCAGAGTTAGTAATTGAACTATTTTTGGGTTTTACGAAAGAATTCAACAAAAACCAGCTCTAAAATACAGGGAATCTGCAATTGAATTTTACAAAATTATCTATATTAAATGCGGAGACCGTATACTTAAAAGCATAGAGATTGGGACAGACGTTGAAACACGTTTGTAACAATCGAAGTGCTTTTTTAAATCTTATTCCTTTTAAATATTAAGAAAGTATTAAGGTAAGAAAAATGCACAAAAAAACCAATTTCACAAACATTAAAGAAATGAAAGTAAAATTGGTTTTCGTACATTGACTGATGAATAAAATGAAATTGCACAAAGGCAATCAATTTATACGCAATCAATATAAACCTAGCAAGTTATATTATACCGTATATTGTTTGAATTTGTGTCATGGCTAAAATATCTTAATATTTTGGTTCGGAAGTAAAGAGAGAGTTTGTCTAAACATGAGCATCAGAATTTGTGCTTATTGGCTTCCGTTATGTAGCTCTAAAGAGTCTATGCTTTTCTTGATTGGCAATTAAGAATATAGCTATCATGCTGTTTAGAGAGATACCTTAATAAAGTATCCGCAGTGTTTATTCCTGTAAGCCACAGTTTAGCAGAACTGTTTTTATGGTCAGTAAAAACATCGTTGCATTGATTTAAAACATGTCTATAAGACATATACAACTGAATAAAATTCAAAAATGTTGTTTGAAAGGCAAACTCTCTCTTCAACAATGAGTGAAAAGCTTCAATTGACCCATTATCATAAGGATAACCTTGTTTTGAGTATGAGTGGCTAATCTGATGCCGTTCAAGTAAAGTTTCAGCTTCGTTGCTGGTGTACTGTGAACCCATGTCAGAGTGAAAATATTGTGGCTTTTGATGACATTCAAGCGCCTGATTAATTGTTTCTACAACTAACGTCGCCTCCATCTGACGACCAATCTTGAAAGCAAGAACTTGATGAACCTTTGGTTCGTAAATAGAACTGAGATAAACCCAGGTTCCTGGACGTAATTCCAAATAAGTAATGTCAGCACGCCATATCCTTGCATTGGGCTGGTGCTTGATTAAATTGGGGCGTTGTGAATGATCCACATGAGTGCCAGGTTTTTTAAATCGCCGATTCATTAAAGAGTGAATCTCCATTTCCCTCATTAATCGTAAAATTCGTTTTGACCCAACACAGATGCCTGACTTGCGAAGCACCATCGTTATTCGTGGATAACCATAGGCACGATAATTATTTTCCCAAATCAATTTAATTTTTTCTTTGAGCTGATTATCAACACGTTCGTGTTGACTAGGTTGATATCTTTTCCAATGGTAATAGGTGCTGCGCGGTAATTTCAGTGCCGAAAGAATAATTGATAAGCGGTGTCGCAATAACTGATCTTCTATGAAGACAAGGCAATTAATTCGTCCTAATGCTTTCCCAGTAACACCGCCGCAGCTTTTAAAATTTCAAGTTCCTCTTTTAATCGCTGATTTTCCTTTTGAAGTTGTTTGAATTCTTTGGACGTTACTTCAGTACCGTCTTCTAGCTCAACTGATTTAGCGCCTTTAACCCAGTTATGAATTGCGGCTGGAGAAACACCGTATTCCTCGGAAAGCGAGCGAATAGATCTTTTCTCTTCACGATGCATCTTCACAATGCTCGCTTTAAAATCATCTTGATATCGTTTCATCGGAATGCTCCTATCTTGTTTTATTAATTATGGCACAACTGTTCAGAAATTTATGTACCAAATACTAGGATAGGAGCAACTTATCACTATACTTGCCACATGCACCATGCCTTTGATAGTTATGGGGAAGTGCATGCATTAGCAGCGTTACTACCATGCCCATGGTTATATCTAGAGATTTTCCAAGAAATGTTAGCAAGAAAAGATTACTTAAAA
>DCPV01000031.1 GCA_002323775.1 Firmicutes bacterium UBA1535
AAGTTTTATAGAAAAATAAAACTGTAGAAAAATAAAATTTTTATAGAAAAAATATTTTTTAGAGTATAATTAATATAAAGAGGTTTATAAGTTATAGAACTATTTAAAAATGCACCTTTGTTTGGCTATCTAAAGCCATTTCAAGGTGCATTTTATTATTTGTGGATTTGTCTATACAATTTTCTACCGAAAATTAGTTTTACAACATTATGCCTTGCTCGCCTGTTTAGTATTAACAAGCATCAAGATATATCTTATTAGAACATACAAAACCATTACAACAGCAATTGCTGTTTGTGCAATCACTATATATTTTAAAAATGCAATACCATTTCCTGATTTTGTTAAAAATCCATCTGTCATTTTCATTGCTATTGCACTTATTACCATAGGGAATGTAAAGGCTGAATAGCTTGGGTAGAATTTTAGTTTTAAAAGTCTTGGCAGCTGCGTTAATGCAAATACATACATTGCTATTGAAAGAATAGCAAGGAAATATACTATTGCTATGCTCTTACTGTCAAAGCTTGATAAGTAACCAGCTAGACATAAGCTTGCAGGAGCTGCAAATATAATGATTAATGGTTGAGCAGGCTCTGGAATTTCTTTTACTTTTATTACTCTATATGAAACTACTGCTAAAAGAATTAGATAGCATATAAAACCAAACCAAAAAACAGCTTGTCCTAAAGTATTCATACTAAAAGCAGGTGCTGTGATGCTTGCAACAACTAGGCCTACATAAACTATGAATAAGCTTGGGAACATCTTCTTTATATCAAATTTCAATATAAATCTAAATGTAAACAGTAAAATCAAAGCACAATGCAAGATAAATCCTATAAACCAAATAGTTAGACCTACTGTATTTGCATAGGGCTTAACGTATGCCGCCAATAATATGACAGCCATTGAAAATGTAGGTGCTACACTTGCTACCACAGGGTTTTTTAAATCTTCTGAAAGAAGCTTTGGATACATTATAAATTTTATTATGAGTAAAATACCAATTATTGCTGAAATTGCACCAAATACTAGTCTAAGCTCTGGTGAATATGTTTGAATTAAATTTCCTGTTGCAGCCATTGCAAGTATTACTCCTGCTATTGGCAGAGGAATTCTTTTTATCATTTTGACCTCCATTAAACATCAGTATTTCTAATGTTTTTTTCACGACAGACTATTTCTGCCACTTTACGAGCTACTTCGCCTGTAAATCTGATACATTGCTCTTTGTGCTCGCCCGATGCCATATCCATGCCTTTAGTTAAGATTCTACAGCACAATGCACTGTTTTTCTCTTTAAACCAATCATGAAGTTCTTTTGCAACTGCAAGGCTTTCTTCAACCTTAGGGTCTTTTTGCTTAGTTCTTCCAAAAAAATATCCTAAACACATCATTCCGCCAGAAACAGCACCACATACACATTTAGAACGTCCCATACCTACAGGAAATGCTGATGCCATCGCTATAACTTCTTCCGGAAGGTCTAGCTCGAAATTGCTTCTCATGCAGCTTACCATTGCTTCTGAACAGAAAAATCCATTTCTGAATAAATCTTCTGCATCCTTTTGAATTTTACTAATACTTACCTCTTTAACCATTTTGTTCCTCCAAATTGTTGATTTTATAATAATATTCATAATTTTATACGAAAAAGACTATTAATTCAAATAAAAATATGTTATACTTGGGCAATTTTATATTACAAATGGTTATCCATTTTATTGGCTATATGGTTTTACAAAAAAATATAATAAACTACATCAACTAACCAATAAATAACCAATTAAAAGTAAACAATCTATTTTTAAACGTTTGCAACATGGCATAAACCTTGCATATAAAAAATATATTAAAATTTAGAAAGGAATATTAGCATTATGAAAAAAGTAGTATCGTTGTTAATAGTAATTGTTATGATGGCATCTTTTGTAACTGGATGTTCAAAAGATACAGGAAAGTACGAGGATGTTTATTACAGTACTTTTTCTGGAGAGTATAAAACCTTAAATCCATATGATTTAACTGCTGGTCCTGCCTATACTATGGTTGGAAACAGTATTGATGGATTGGTTGAGAATGATAAGTATGGTATGATAGTACCATCACTCGCAGAGAGCTGGACAAATAATGAGGATTTCACCGTTTGGACATTCAAGTTAAGACAAAATATTTTTTGGATAAATAACAAAGGTGAAAAAACAGAATATGAGGTAACAGCAGATGACTTCGTTGAAGGTCTAAGATACATAGCAGAGCCTAAAAACGGAGCGAGAAACGTTAGTGCTGTCAGCAAGGTTATTGCAGGACTTAACGATTATTATTGGAATCTTGATGATATTGATAGCGGAGAAGATATAGGCAAAACACGTGAAGAAGTTGTTGCTTCATTCGATGAAACAGTTGGAGTTAAAGCTTTGGACAAATATACAGTTCAATATACGCTTACAAATTCAACTCCATTCTTCCTTTCATATTTAGTTACTGAGTTGTTCTATCCTGTAGAAAAAGCATTCTTGGATAAAGTTGGCGTAGATTATGCAACATCAATGGATAAAATGCTTTATAATGGTGGATATTACATTTCTAACTGGGAAATGGACAAGCT
This sequence comes from Firmicutes bacterium UBA1535, assembly GCA_002323775.1. Lineage (GTDB taxonomy): Bacteria > Bacillota > Clostridia > Tissierellales > Sedimentibacteraceae > UBA1535. The sequence goes on from DCPV01000031.1 coordinate 2,612, forward strand.
TGTTGTTCTTAAAAAGAATGAACATTATTGGGATAAGGATAATATAACAATTAAAGAGCTTAATTTCCAAATGGTCGGAGATGAAATAACTGGACTTGAAATGTTCCAAAGAGGAGAGTTAACAAGCTGTAAGGTTACAGCTGAGCAGTTAAAAGCTCTTAAAGGAACAGAATGGGAAAAGTATATAAATCTTACAGATAAAAATACGGTTAATTTCTGGTTTACAATGAATTTTACATCTAAGAATCCTGAGTTCAATGCCTTTGTACAAAATGAGAATTTTAGAAAAGCGTTGTTATACGGAATAGACAGAGTAAAGATTTCATCACTTTATGAGCCTAATACACCAGAGTTTTTCATAAGAAATACTATAATACCTGAAGATACAATATATGATACTAATGGAATGGACTACACAGATTATCCAAACCTAAAGCCAATAAAAAATACTATACCTTATGATCCGAAATTAGCAAGAGAGTATATGGAAAAGGCTGTTAAGGAACTTTGTAATCCAGACGGAACTATAAAAGGATTGACACCTACAAAGGTTGATATGGGTGTTATAGCTGAATTTAATTCTGATGCTAAGCTTCCGATTGAAATAGTTTATGCTACAACAACTGATGAACTTGAAACTAAAAAAGCTTTATTATTGGCAGAAATGCTTAAACAAAACATAGGTGAAGATTATGTTAAAGTTATACCGGGATATTCAGGAAACAGTACATCAGAAGAAATCTTCGAGCCTATGAATTTTGATATAGTTGATGATGCGTATAGCTTTAGATTTGCAGACCCTTCAGCTAATCTTTCAAGACTTATAACAGATGGAAGCTTGAACGAAGGCGGATACAATATACCGGAATTTGACAGATTGGTTGAGGAAGCTATTAAAGAAACTAATATAGAGAAAAGATATGAAAAATTCTCTGAAGCAGAAAAATATATGCTAGAGCATGTTTATTTGATGCCTTATATGTCAGGCGGCGGCTCATATCTAATGTCAAAAGAATTGCCTTACCAAACTCCAAGAGGTGGCTTTGGTTTGACAAGATTTAAACTTAAGGGTGCGAAAATTCAAAGTTCACCTGTTACTGCTGAGCAATACAAGGAATTAAAAGAAACATTTGAGAAAGAATTAAAAGAAAGAAATAAATAATAATGTAGGGGAGAGGCTTTGCTTCTCCCATATTTAAAAATAGCTATAAATTGTAACAAAAAATAAAATAGTAAAGAAGGAATAATGGCTGAATGAAAAAGTATATTATCAAAAGAACATTACAATCATTCGTGACAATTTGCCTTGTTATATTCGTAGTTTTCATGCTGCTAAGGCTAATGCCAACATCAGGTTATTTCACAAGAGATGATTATCATAATATGACAGAGGAAATGAGACAAGTATATCTAAAAAACTTAGGTGTATTAGACCATCCTTTAGTGCAGTTTAAAAACTTTGTAATGAAGCTTTTGCAAGGTGATTTAGGAAGATCTATCACAATTTATCCTAAACTTCAGATAACGACAATACTAAAAGAAAAGGTATGGTACTCTGCTATCTTCGGTTTGGCAAGTATGCTTATCAGTATGGCGATAGGATTGCCAATGGGAATTCTTATGGCAAGATACAAGGACCGTCTGATAGATAGTGTAGGTACTGCTTATGCTGTTTTAGTAAGGTCAATACCGAGCTTAATATATTTGTTCCTCTTTCAGGTATGGGTATCCAAGCTTTTTGGGCTGCCTATGCTCTTTTATAAGGATAGACCGCAATCATGGATATTGCCTACTATAGCGCTGTCTCTTTCAAGTATAGCGTGGTATGCGATATGGCTTAGAAGATATATGGTCGATGAGGAAAATAAAGAATATATTAAATTTGCAAGAGTTAAAGGCTTCTCGCAAAAATATATAATGAAAAACCACGTTTTAAGAAATGCTATACTTCCAATTGCAATTGGAATACCATCAGACTTTTTGATGGTTATTTCAGGCTCTCTTTTGATAGAAAATCTGTTTTCTATACCAGGAATGGGAGGCTTACTTATAAATTCAATAAGAAAATTGGATAACAACTTGGTTCAAATATTAGTTTTAATTTATTCAACCCTATCAGTAATAGGGGTATTCTTAGGAGATTTACTCGTTGCAGTTGTTGACCCAAGAATAAGATTATCGGAAAGTGAGGCGTAGACATGGAAAAGTATAAAGGAATTACATTGACAGATGAAATGTTTAAACACTTCAGTTTTGATGATAAGCAGAGTGAAGAAAGTGGATATTCAAATTATTCTTATTGGAAATCGACAATTAGAACATTTTTTAAAAGTCACACATCAAAGTTTTTGGTTGTTTTAACTATAGTGCTTTTACTCTTTAGCTTTTTATACCCTGTATTATCTAAAGTTGATCCTAATCAAATAAGCTTAGATGATACCATGTGGAATAGTAAGCCTAGCGGTACACACTTTTTTGGGACTGATGGAGTAGGGAGAGACGTTTGGGCAAGGACATGGCATGGAACAAGAAACTCACTTATGCTTGCGTTTATAGTTGCATTGATTGAGGTTGGAGTAGGAAGTATAGTTGGTTCAATTTGGGGATATGTGAAGAAAATAGACCCATTTATGCTTGAGCTTTATAACATTGTAACCAACGTACCATCAACTGTTTATTTAGTGCTTTTAACCTATATAATGAAACCAAGCTTTACAACAATAATTATAGCTCTTGCATCAAGAGGATGGTTAAGTGAAGCAAAATTCATGAGAAATAGAATATTGTCATTGAGAGAAAGTGAGTTTAACATTGCTTCTCAATGTCTTGGGACACCTCTTATGAGAATTGTCAGCAAGAATATTATACCTCAGCTGATAAGTCTTATTATAATGGAAACTGCTTTGACAATACCTTATTCTATAGGCTCAGAGGTTTTCCTTGGATTTATTAACTTAGGACTGCCTCAAGACACTGTAACACTTGGCAATATGATAAATCAAGGAAGAGCGAACTTTATGCTTTATCCTTTCCAATTGATTTATCCGGCACTTGTACTATGTCTGATAACGGTATCGTTCTATGTTTTAGGAAATAAGTTTGCGGACGCATCTGATCCTAAAAACCATGTGTAGGAGGAAGAAAATATGCAAACTAAAATATTAGAAGCTAAAAATGTCGAAATAAAATTCAACCTACGTGGTAAAACTCTTACAGCCGTGAGAGATGCGTCTCTTGATTTATACAAGGGTGAAACCTTAGCTATAGTTGGAGAAAGCGGCTCGGGAAAAAGTGTATTTACAAAATCTTTTGTAGGAATGCTAGATAAAAATGGTTGGATAAGCTCGGGAGAAATCCTTTACGACGGACAAAATATTGCAGATTTTAAGACAGAAAAAGAATGGCTAAAAATACGTGGTAAAAAAATTGCCATGGTTTTTCAAGATCCAATGACATCGCTAAATCCTCTTAAAACTGTCGGAGAGCAAATTCGAGAGGTTATAACATGGCATAGAGGTACGGATAAAGAAAATGCTAAAAAAGAGGCTATAGAGATATTAAAGCAGGTTGGAATAAACGATGCTGAGAAAAGATATAAACAATATCCTCATGAATTTTCAGGAGGAATGAGACAAAGAGTAGTAATTGCTACAGCTATAGCCTGTCAACCGGATATTTTAATCTGCGATGAGCCAACTACTGCACTTGATGTTACTATACAAGCACAGATTCTTAAGCTAATAAAGGAAATACAAAAAGTGCTTAACATGACTGTTATATATATAACCCATGACCTTGGAGTTGTGGCAAATGTAGCAGACCGTGTAGCAGTAATGTATGCAGGGCAAATTATAGAGTATGGTATGAGCAATGAGATTTTTAAAGATGCTAAGCACCCTTATACTAAAGCTTTGCTTCTTTCGTTGCCACAACTTGGAACTAAAGGCAAGGAGCTATATTCCATAAAGGGAACACCTCCAAATCTTTATAAAGAGATAAAGGGAGATGCTTTTGCTGAAAGAAATCAAGATGCTATGCTTGTTGATACTATGATAGACCCTCCATTTTTCAAGGTTTCTGATACTCATTATGCAAAGACATGGCTACTTCATGAAAAAGCGGCAAAGAATGTTGAAGCACAAAGTAAAAATGAACTTAAGAGTATCAATGTAACTAAATTCAAAGATAAAAAAGAAGTGCTGGTTTCTTTAAAAAATGTTAGCGTTAAATTTAAACTTGATGGAAAAGAATTTAAGGCTGTTGAAGATGTGAGCTTTGATATTTACAAGGGCGAGACATTTTCTCTTGTAGGTGAAAGTGGTTCTGGAAAGACGACAATAGGGAGAGCTATAATGAAAATTCACAACGCTTCTGCAGGAGATATATTATTTAAAGGAAAGAAAATAAATACAAAGATGTCCAAGGAGGAAATGAAAAATTATAGGCAGCAAGTGCAGATGATTTTCCAAGACCCTATGGCATCGCTTAATGATAGAGCAAAGGTTGACTATATAGTTTCTGAAGGTCTTTATAATTTCAATCTTTTCAAAGATGAGAGTGATAGAAGAAGCAAGGTTGACAAGGCTATGACAGAGGTTGGACTTCTTAAAGAATTTGCGACAAGATTTCCTCACGAGTTCTCCGGTGGACAAAGACAGCGTATAGGAATTGCACGTTCTCTGATTATGAATCCTGAATTTATAATAGCAGATGAGCCTATCTCGGCATTAGACGTATCGATAAGAGCTCAGGTTTTAAATCTTCTGAATACATTAAAAGAAGAAAAGGACTTAACTTATCTTTTCATAGCTCATGATTTGAGTGTTGTTAAATTTATTTCTGACAGAATAGCTGTTATTTACAAAGGACATATAGTGGAGCTTGCAGAGAGTGATGAATTGTTCTTAAATCCTCTGCATCCTTATACAAAGTCATTGCTATCAGCAGTGCCGGTTCCTGATCCTGATATAGAGAAAAATAAAAAGCTGGTTGTTTACGATCCAAAAGTTCATGATTATAGCGTTGATAAGCCAGTTTGGACGCAGATAAAAGACGGACACTTTATATGGGGAAATAAGTCAGAAATAGAAAAGTATAGAAAAGAAATAAATTAAGAATATAAGGGCTTTTCGTTTGTCCACAAAAACAATTGCACAAAAGCAGGAGACATTCAAACTATTCAAAATTAACGGATAAGCGAAAAGTCACATTGACATACAGAAAGGAGCAGATATAAATGGGCGGAAAATTAATTATAGCCGGTGGAAATTTAGAATTTTGTGATAAAGAAATTCATAAAATACTTGTAGACCATGCTATTAAGCTTGGTGGAAAACTGGCGATAGTTCCAACAGCATCAGGCTTTGAACCTTTTGAATCAATAAAATATGTAGTAGAGCTTTGGAAAGGTCTCGGTGTCAAGGATGAGGACATAGTTGCTTTACCTGTATACGGAGAAGAAGGCTCGTCTTGGCAAGAGCCTGCTCAGGGAGATGACCCAAAGATAATATCAATGCTTGATGGAGTTGTTGCATTTTGGTTTACTGGTGGTGACCAATACTACACACATAAAGCTTTTATAAGAAAAGACCTTACCGATACAGTAGCTCTTAAAAAGATGAAGGAAGTCTATAAAAATGGTGGAGTGATAGGTGGAACAAGTGCCGGCGCTGCAATTATGAGCGAAGTTATGATTGCCTCTGGCAGCAATGATACTGCATTATCAAAGGAAATAAAGTACGGCTACGAAACTTATGACGAAAACGAAGAAGATTCAGGCTTAAGGATAGTGAGAGGTTTAGGATTTTTCACAGACGGAGTAGTTGACCAACACTATGACAGAAGGTCAAGACTTCTAAGAACAATAAAAACCGTCATGAATGCTGAAGGCTTATACTTTGGCTATGGTGTTTCTGAGGATACAGCGATGATTTATGACAGGGATACAAAGGACATTACAGTTGCTGGCTCTGGAGGAATATACATCATGGATTTAAGAAAGACAAAATCTGGGCAATCAAATAACAAATACGTGTGCAGTGATGTAACATTAAACATCATACAAAAAGGCGATACATTTAATCAATGGAGCGTTTAAAAATAGTAATAATTGCTGATTTTCTATTAAAATATAACCCCAAAATCTAAAAAACAAAGTCTTGCTAAGTTACTTAGCAAGACTTTGTTTTTGTTAAATTTCAAAATATTACGTAAATATAATAATCAGTACATTATATATTATAATTGCCTAAATAAAATTTGAGATATTATAAATAGTATTAAAGCACAAGCGAGATATGCAAAAATGGTAATTCTAGCATATTTATCTTCAGGGATATCTTCTTCAATTTCCATATCATCATCCTTATCCATATTGTATACTCCCTTTAGATCGGAAGAGCGGTTC
>DCPV01000293.1:0-21178 GCA_002323775.1 Firmicutes bacterium UBA1535
CAGGATTAACTGTATTTTTCTTTAATTTATATAATAAATAAGTACGTGCTGCAACAGCCTGTGCTTTTAAAGCCTCTGTTTCAAATTCAGCAGGCATTTCTCCGGCTACAACTCCTTTTATGTATTCTTCAATTTCAATATCTATGACTACTTTTTTGTTAATATCATAAACTTGTACTATTCTTCTTTTTATATCTTCATCCGAAATTGATAAGTCGTCAGATTCGACTGTTTCTATCTTTGAATTTCTATTAGGAAATTTTCTTTCTATTAAATATAAAGATAATGTTGGCACTGTATAAAGAAACAAAAAAATAACAATAATAAATACTACTATATTTTTATAATTAGTTTTTCTCATTAACTTGTCTCCTTTTAAACTCTGTTTTTAAATTATATTATTTTTTTTAAAAAATAGAACTTGAGGTTTAAAAATTATAAATAAGGCAAGTATATGTACAGAGTTCTATAACATTATATGCAATCAGAGCATGGACATAATAATTCAGAGCTTAAATGTATATTATAAAAAAATATGGAAACGCTATTAAAAAATAAGAAAGCTATAATATTAATTTTATGGCAATTTTATATCAAATATTAGTATAAACGCTTTTAAGAAAGGAAAGTAGGTAGGAAATGAAACAAAATAATTTTTTTAATAAAATGAAAGTGCAATTTATAAAGTTTTTTAAGAGCATGAAAAATAAAAATACAAATTTTTTTATTGTTGCTCTGTGTATTTGCTTGATTTCGACAGCAATAATATGGAAATATACTAAAGATAAGAATAATAATATAGCAAAGGATGATAGCAAGGACCCAAATTCTATAAATGCAACAACTGAAGACCCTTATAAGGATTATGTTAAAAAAACAATGGATGATTATCAAAAAGCTTTAGACAGCAAAGACAAAAGTAATGAGGAATCTCAAAAAGGCAAGTTAGAGTCATTTGCTAAACCTATTCAGGGAAAAATATCTCGAGAGTTTAATATAAAGGAATTACTTTATTTTGAAGCTATAGAGGAGTGGAGAACCCATCAAGGTATAGATATCCAAGCAAGTGGAGACTTAAATGTATGTTCTTCTTATGATGGTACAGTTGAAAAAGTAAATAAAGATAGCACAATGGGTGTTGAAATTGTAATAAATCACGGAGATGATATTTTAACTCTTTACAGCTGTCTATCAAGCAGTGCAGTAAATGTTGGAGATAAAGTTCAGAAAGGTCAAAAAATAGGAACTCTGGGAGTAGTAGAAAATATTGAAACATCGGATGTTCCTCATCTTCATTATGAAATCATAGTAAAAGGAAAAAATTATGACCCAAGTTCATATTATACAGAGTAAAATCTGTTCTATTATCAAATAATTAAGCATATGAATTAAAAAATGGGGCATATTAATATCTTCAAAAGGAGATTATATAAGCATGGAGGTAAATATGAAAGATTACATAGAAAAAAGAGCAATGGAAATAGCTGAGTTTATTATAAATACTGAGTCTACAGTAAGACAAACTGCGAAAAAATTTGGTGTTAGTAAAAGCACAGTCCATAAAGATGTAACCGAAAGACTTCCAAAAATAAGTCCTCCAATTGCAAATGATGTGAAGAAGATTTTGTTGAAAAACAAATCTGAAAGGCATATTAGAGGAGGAAAGGCTACACGTCTAAAATACAAAGAATTAGACCAAGAGGTGGCAAATTTATAAAAAAGACAGGTTTCCCTGTCTTTTTTATTTTCTTATATTACCCTCTTTATCCTCGCACCGAGGTTCATAAATTTATTTTCTATATTTTCATATCCTCTATCAATATGATGAATTTCATTTATCTCAGTTACACCCTTAGCAACTAAGCCCGCAATTATGAGAGCAGCTCCTGCTCTTAAATCAGCTGCATTAACAGATGCTCCGGTCAAATATCCTTTACCTCTGATTTTTGCTATCCTATCATTTACATCTATGTCAGCTCCCATTTTTCTTAGCTCATCTACATAATTAAATCTACTTTCAAACACACTTTCTTCTATTATGCTATCTCCATTTAGCGAAGATAAAAGCACAGCCATCGGCTGTTGAAGGTCTGTAGGAAACCCTGGATATGGTAAAGTTTTTATATTTACTGGTTCTAGCTCTTTTTCATAGAAAACTCTCAGCGAGTCTCCATATTCTTCTATTCGCATTCCCATTTCTTCAAGCTTTGCAGTTATAGGCTCTAAATGCTTAGGTATAATTCCATCTATTATTATATCACCCTTAGTAGCTGCTGCTGCAAGCATGTATGTTCCTGCTTCTATTTGATCTGGTATAACACTATATGTACAACCTCTTAATTCAGAAACTCCATTTATTCTTATTACATCTGTTCCTGCTCCTTTGATATCAGCTCCCATAGCATTTAAAAAGTTTGCTGTATCAACTATGTGTGGTTCTTTTGCTGCATTTTCAATTGTAGTTCTGCCTTCAGCATAAACTGCGGCAAGCATTATGTTTATTGTAGCTCCGACGCTCGCAAAATCTAAATAAATTCTATTGCCTATCAATTTTTCTGCAGAAAAACTAATAGTTTGATCTCCAAAAACCTCTACCTTTGCTCCCAAAGCTTCAAAACCCTTTATATGATAATCAAATTTTCTCGCACCAATATTGCAGCCTCCTGGAAAAGGTGTAGTCACTTTTTTAAATCTTCCTAAGCCTACTCCCCACATATAATAAGAAGCTCTTATATTTTTTGGTGAGAATTGTGACATACTAATTTCTTTTACAGCTGAAGAATCTATCTCCATTGTTGTTTCATCAAGCATTACAACTTTAGCTCCAACATTGCTGAGTATTTCTTTAAAGACATTTACGTCCTCTATTGCTGGAACATTTTCGATAATACACTTTTCCTTACATAAAATTGCAGATGGTATTATTGCAAGAGCGGCATTTTTAAAACCACCGATATTAACCTTGCCCCTTAGCTTTACCCCACCCTCTATTAAAAAATTTGACATTTAAACACTCATTCCTTTATATTAGTCAGTATTAATTTTTAATCAACAGTAGTCTATCTTAAGATAGACACTATAATAATATACTATTTTTTTTATTATTTTGCAACTACAAATTATTCCATTCCTCAATAATTAATTATTTAACTCCTCACTAACAAGATAAACATATGTATTATCACTAAAAATAACCTTCCAAATTAAATCTGTGCTTATAGAATTTTTATTTTTAAAGTCCTCATCTTCTTTTGTATAATAGCATATTTGTATATCTATAATCTCTTTGTTCCTAATATCATCAAATGTCATAAGTCTTAAGATAGCTTCAGCTGCTGATATTGATTTTATGTTTGCTCTTTCATTTATTCGAGCTACCTTCTGCATTTTAAAGATATAAACACGACCCTTCATAATAGTAAATTCTACATATGAATTTTCTAAATTATATCCCTTATATTTTTCAACAAATTTAACACGCTTAAGATTATTATCACTAGATTCGCATATTTTAATAAACCCAGTCAAGTCTATATTTTTCTCTGTACAAAAATTGTTTATTATCTTTTGTACTTCATCACTACTAAGCAAAGAGCTGTCAATAAGCTCTTTTGGTACTTCAAGAGTATTAAGAGCATTATTATAATATATAATTTTTTTAATTCCCTCTATTTCAACAGCCTCTGATTCAGTTTTGTACATTAATATTTCCTCATTTATAGCTCCATTGAATTGACCTATAAACTTTTCAACAAGCTCTTTGCTTGGTTGTATAATGTCATACTCTAACTCTAAAAATGGAGCTTCATAAATTTTACTTGGAACTTCACAGGAAATACTTATTTTCTTCTGTCCTAAAATCGTTTTTACACTTTTTATAAAATCTTCCTTTTCTTTCAAATCATAGCTTAAATTAGCATTTTTAGAAAAATAAATAAAGCTAAACAAGATTATATTAACTATTAAAAATGCAACTATTAAAATATTGTAAGATTTATTCCAATCCATCTCTAAATTCCTTCCTTTACTCTAGCAAGCTACCTCTTATAGCATTAAATACATATATTTTATCCTTGATTTGAACGACCCAAACTACTATTAATTGCTGCACCTTAGGATTTCTTGCATAGTCATAGTAAGCAAGATACACATTATTTATATCTTTAATCATTGATTTATCTATAACTCTTAGAGTATTGCTTTCCTCTTGATCTTCATTTCTAATAACCTGTTTTCTCAAAACTTCTTCAAAAGACATGATTTTTACTTCTTCCATTTCACCGTCTTGCTTAGTGTCTAAATCTCTAATACGTCTTTTGTATGAAACAACGCTATCTCCAATTACCTTAACCTCTAATGCTGCACTCTCTCTAATCCTACTGAAAAATATTGGTTTATTCTTAATTCTGTATGTGAATATGAAGTTGTATCCAAAATTCCTCTCGTGCTGAATAGATTGCACATCACTCAAATACATATCAGTATGAAAATTTAAAAAGCTAGAAGCAAATTTAATAGCAGAAAGAAATCCTTGATAAACATTGCTATTACTTTCGATATCTACATTTGAATTAAAGAAGTCTAATAGACCATCAGAGCTGATTTTAAGCACCTTTTCATTTTTATATACATAACGTATATCTCCCTCAATATCCTCAGACCTTCTAACATAATCAAAGGTATTTTTAAAATAGTCCTTTGCTATGGCTTCTATTGTTTTTTTATCCTTTATATCAAGCTCTGATTTAACAAACACAGGGTTTAGTGCTGTACTTATATCCGGAATGGGAATAGGCACTTTTTCTCCATCAATTTCAATATCTTGCTTATATAATAAATATTCAGATTCTTTTATATCTTTCAAATTTCTATATATTTCTGAATTATCTATCTTAGAACTTTTTATCATAACTGTAGAATCGCCATTAAATAAATATATGACGTTAGGGTCATTAAGCCTAAAAAATATCTTTTTAATATTACGCATCTTATTATTCTTTATAATATCCTTGTTAACCTTAAATTTTCCAATAAAAATTTCTGTAGGAATTTTATTTTCAAACTCCATCGCAATATAATCGCCTGGACAAAATTCGCCTGCAAACAAGCTTGATTGACTTTCTGAAAGATTTTTTAATGCTGTTTCTAAACTTGTCAAAGCATTTTGCCACAGCAAAGCTTCATTTTCTATATAAACTTCTCTTAAACTTACGTCATCTCTTATCATATATTTGTGAGGTCTTACAAGCTCCCAAAACTTTTTATCTATATCTTGCTGATTATCTAAGTTTTCTGTAGAACTATTTTTATTGAACGGCAAAAAATCAGGTAGCTGTAGCCACACCTGAGAGCTTAAATATATAGATAATATAACCATAAAAAATAGTAACAAATTTTTTACTGTTTTCATAATAGCTCCAATTTTTAACCTTTTAATAATTTTGGCATGCTTATAGTAACTGTAGTTCCAACATGAAGTTCACTATTAATTTCTATTGTACTGTCATGTGACTTTGCTATTTGTTCAGCAATTGAAAGCCCTAAGCCAGTGCCACCCATTTGCCTAGTACGGGCTTTATCAACCCTATAAAATCTCTCAAACACATGGTTTAAGTCATCCTTAGGAATTCCGATACCAGTATCCTTTATAGCCACGACAACCTTGCTCGTTTCTGCTGAGATACCTACGCTTACCTCACCATGCTCTGGAGTATATTTAATAGCATTTCCAATAATATTTAAAAGTATCTGCTCAAGTCCGTCTTTATCAAATAAAACATTCGAATTTCTGTTGTCGTAACTGCAATTTAATTTTATTTTTTTACTCTTTGCTTGTAAGATAAGCTTTGAACAGCTATCCTTAACTATTTCATTTATACTGATTTTTTCTTTAGTCCAAATTGCCTTTTCATGGTCCATTCTTGATAATTTCAGCAAATCACTTACCAAACGTGACATTCTATCGCTTTCACTATTGATTGTTTTTAAAAAATCAATAGCTAGTTCTTTTTCATCCAAAGCTCCCTCCAGCAATGTTTCAGTATAGCTTTTTATAGTAGTAATAGGAGTCTTCAATTCATGCGATACATTTGCCACAAATTCTTTTTGCTGTCTGTCAAGTCTATGCTGCTCGGTAATATTTTTAAATACCAAAATAACACCGCCAATTTGATTTTGACCATCCATAAATGGTGCATAATCAATCTTATAAGTTTCTTTTTCTGTTTCTAATATATGAGTTCCATTCCACTTGTTTTCCTCTAATTTATCCAAATAAAGGTCGTGAGTTTTTCTCGAAATAATCTGGTCATAAAGAACATCTCTGCTTCTTACAGATAAAATTCTTTTTGCAACAGGATTTATATGGATAATATTCCCATTTTTATCTACTGTCAATACTCCATCTGCCATATAAGTCAAGGTGGTCTCTATCTTACTTTTCTCTTGATTTAGCTTTGACATATTTGTTTCCAGCTCATCAGTTAAAAAGTTAAACATTTTACCAAGATGTCCTATTTCATCATCAGATTTAATTTCAACCTTTTGGTTAAAATCACCTTGAGACATTTGTCTTGCTTTAACAGTCAAGGTCTTTATAGGTCCTGTGATACTTTTAGACATAATAAATCCAAAAATTATAGTCACCAAAAGCGCTACGGCTGTCGCTCGCATAAACATATCCCTAGTTTGAGAAATTGTATCATTTATGTAACTTATATCGCTTGTCAAATAAATATATCCTTTTATATCTCCGCTGCTATTCTTAAGAGGATAAGAAATATGTCTTATATGTGTATTATCAAGCTCATTGACTACAATTGTTTCTGCTGGCTCTCCACTCATTGATTTTACTAATATTTCACTATTAATTCTATCACTGCTGTATGCACTATGTTTCCCAAAGTCTAAAACGCTTGATGCTATAACAGTTTTTTTCTCATTATCTAAAATCACATAAATATTATCGCTATATCCAAGCTGTATGCCGTTTATTACATTATTCTCTATATTTTCAATATTATTTGACCAATTATCATTCTGCATTGCATTTGATGAGGCATAAATAGAGCTAACTCTTGCCCTTATATCCTTTGAATTTACGTCCAATTGAATTTTTTCAGATTGAGTAACAATAAAAAAACCAACCACCGTCATAGTAAGAAGTGTTAATAGAAAATATATTAATACCAATCTCCATCTGATACTTTTAAACATTTTTTGTTTTCCTTCTTCAGTTATGCTCATGCACTAATTACAAAAGTAACTCAAATGAATATTTGTGCATGAACCCAGCACTTATCCTTTCATTATTTTTCATCTTTCTAAGCCTGCTGACTTTTAAAGTAATACCCTAATCCTCGCTTGGTTATTATATATTTGTCATCTTCTGTCTCTATCTTTTCTCTTAATCTTCTTATAGTTACATCTACAGTTCTTAAATCACCGTATTCCCAATCCCAAACGGCCTTTAACAAATGCTCTCTGTCAAATGTTTTATCTGGATTCTGAATAAAATATTTTAATAAATCAAATTCTCTGTTTGTCAAATCAATAACTTTGTTATTTTTTGAAACTTCATAAGTGTTTAAATTAATTTCTAATTTGCCAATCTGAGTTATTTTAAATTTCATTTCTTCTTCTACTGTAGAAAGCCTAACCCTTCTTAGGTTTGCCTTAACTCTGGCAATTAGTTCCTTGTTGCTAAATGGCTTAACTATATAATCGTCAGCACCAAGCTCAAGCCCTGTAATTCTATCATTTTCTTCTTCCTTTGCGGTTAGCATAAGTATAGGCATGACATACTCCATTCTTAGCTCCTTTAACACTTCAAAGCCATTTTTCTTAGGAAGCATAACATCTAGCACTATAAGATCAGGCTTCATTTCATGAACTGCTTTTATAGCTTCTTCTCCGTCATATACAGTTTTTACATCGAAGCCTTCTTTTTTTAAATTGTATTTTATAATTTCTGCTATCGGTCTCTCGTCATCAACTACTAAAATTTTTTCATCCATAAATATATTCCTCCAGTAATCGTTTATTAAACCCATTATACATTATTTGAGAATAAATTACACTATTTTTTTTATTTTAACACCAACAATTGCCTTTCTGCATAAATTGATATGAGAAGATAATAGAGCGGAAAGGAATGTGACATAGAATGGAAAATATCAATGGGTATATAAAGACCTGCCCCTTTATACAATCAATTATAAATTCAAATAGAAATGACAGTATCCCTGTTATTGTCAGTCTTAAAAGTGAAAAAGCATATAACAAAAGCAATGTTGCAACGCTTTCAAAACGGATTAAATATGAGCTTCCTATAGTCAATGGCTTTGCCTGTGACATGAATATACAGCAAATTAAAAAATTCTATACTCATGAAGATATAGATTTTATTTCTTATGACTCAAGAATACACAGTATAATCAACAAAGCAGGAAAAACGATAGGCGTAGATAAGATAAGCTCTATTCCACTTACCGGAAAGGGTATAACTGTTGCAATGATAGATACAGGCATAATCATGCACAGAGATTTAACGTATCCAAGCAATAGAATAGTAGGATTTAAAGATTTTCTTAAAAATAAGCAAAAGCCTTATGATGATAACGGTCATGGCACACATATCTCCGGATTGGTTGCATCAAATGGTATATCATCAAAAGGAAAATATAAAGGAATTGCACCAGAAGCAAATATTTTGTCGGTAAAAGCGCTAGACTATGAGGGTAATGGTAAGGTTTCGGATATATTATCAGCAATACAGTGGGTTATACAAACTAAAAATACCTTTAAAACAAGAATATTGAATTTATCTCTTGGAACAGCAGCTCAATATTCAGAACGCTTTGATCCGCTCGTAAAGGCTGCAAATAAAGCGATAGAAAATGGCATTATTGTGGTAACAGCTGTAGGCAATAATGGACCTAATCCAAAGAGTATATTATCACCTTCAACAAGCAGGCATGTCATATCAGTAGGGGCTTGCGATGATAGAAAAGAATCTGTTGGAAGCAATTTAACAATTCCATCGTTTTCAAGCAGAGGTCCAACAAGAGATAGGGTCAAAAAGCCGGATTTATTAGCTCCCGGTGTTGATATAGTATCATTATCAAATACTGATGTTGCGGGATATTCATCATTAACAGGTACATCAATGTCCGCTCCAATAGTTTCAGGTGTAGTGGCACTTATGCTACAGGAGAAACCTAATATGACGCATTTTGAAGCTAAAAAACGACTAATAGAGAACTGCACAAGAATTGGATTAAGCCAATATGACGAGGGTGCCGGTGTGCTTAGCTTAAATAAATTATTTAGTATAGTTTCAAAGGAGGCAACTAAATAATAATTTACAGTTTAACTTAATATAAAAAAACGGGATTAGTATAACCCCTCCCCTATGACTGGAAAGTATATTTAAACGTTGAAATATAGGGAAGGGGCTATGCTGCTCCCTAATCTTTGTCACTTACATCTTCTTTTTACTAAGCGCTAATACAAAAGTTTTTAACAAATCTTCTGCATACATAAGATATCTTGAGTCAAGATTTGAAAGTATTTCATAAAAACTAGACAAATCGTTTGCTTTATCTTTCCCAAGGAGTATATAATCGGCAGAAGAACTTAAGGCATGGCAAATATTATACAATGTAACCGAGGACATACCCCTTTTTCCAAGTTCAATTTGTGTCAGAAATTGTGGGGATACATCAATACATTCTGCAAGCTTTTCACGGCTCATTTTTTGTTCCTCTCGTTTTGCACGCACACGCTGTCCTATTTGCATATCTAATTCTTTTTTCATAATTATTCCCATGCACCTATTACACAATAAGCCCACACTATTTTTTCAAGATAAACTAAACATCCTTGCATTGTGCTGGTACTTATCCTTTCATTATTTTTCATTTTCTTTGCCTTTCCTCCTTTTTATATTAATATTTAATTTAATGTATAAAACTCAATATAAAGCTAATTATAATGTTTTATAGAGTTTTAACTATAAATTAGCATTGATATAATTCTATACAAAGCTATTAGTTACAAAAATAATCTATTAGCTATTGATTTTTATTGTCTAATAGTATATAATTATATTGTCATTTTATGTAATAAATTAAATTTTATACGTAAAAATACTATATTTTACTTAAGAGGCATTTATAAATCTATGCACAATATCTAAGCTAATAGTTTAAATGCAATAAGGGGTTATTATGCAATTTGTTTCTATGGAATCAATCAACACGATGAATATGGATAAAATTTTCGATTGTATAAGATTGATAGATGTTCAGCAAGAAAATCTTTGTTTTGAAAAATACTCTGACAACTTTGATTATAACATTCCGAGATTTAATTATAATGATAGAAAAAATGAATATAAACGTTCTATGAACATAGATAATTCGATATATTTGCCTGAAACCGACGGCAATGATTTATTACTTTTTATTCTAGTTCCAACTTTTATAGAAAATAAAACATTGGTAATGGAATGTGTATTAAATTTAACAAGCAAATTAGAATCTAGCCAATTATTTATAAAAAACAATAATCTTAACGACCAAATTAATCTAAGCTGTTTTAAAGATATTTTATGCAATTTACACAATCTTGCAGTTACAGATGATTTAACTGGTGCATATAACAGAAGATATATTAATAAGGTTTTACCAACTGAGATAATGAAATGCTATTCAAGCAAAGCACCATTATCAGTGCTATTTGCTGATTTGGATTCATTTAAAAACATCAATGATTCCTATGGCCATAGTGCTGGAGATTATATCCTGTGTGAATTTGTGAAGGAAATAAAAAAAGAAATACAGCATACTAAAGGCTGGATTGCCCGCTATGGTGGAGATGAGTTTTTAATTTGTATGCCTAATGTAGATAAAGATAATGCTAAAAGCATAGCAGAAAAAATAGTATTAAAGATAAAACAGCAAGGTTTTGAGTATTTGAAAAATAATATCGATATAACTTGCAGTATAGGAACATACACAGTAGATGAATTTGAAAACATGCAAAGCCACGAAGCAATATTAAAAGAAGTGGATTCAAAGCTCTATGAGATGAAGAAAAACAAGCGCTCTATATCTAAATAGATTTTAATGCCTGTACCTTATGTTTAATATATAAAAAAACGCAGATTTAGGAACACTTTAAATCTGCGTTTTTTATCTTTATTCTAAAGATAAGCTATATTATTATAAAGTATTTTTATAAACAACTCCGTCTATCATGTTAAATCTGCATAGTGTCATAGAGCTGAAAGGATGTCCGTCAAATATTGCTATATCCGCATCCTTGCCTATTTCTATAGAACCAACTCTATTTTCAACACCTAAAAGCTTAGCAGGATTTATTGTAACTGACTTAAATGCGTCATCTTCGCTTAAGCCATTTCTGATTATTATACCTATATTGCCTGGCAGCCATGCTGTGCCTGAGCCTGTATCAGCCGTTAAGCAAACATTAGCTCCCGCCATACAAAGTATACCAGCAGTTTCTTCACTAACCTCGTGCAATTCTTGCTTTGCAGGGTCCATAAGTAGAGGTCCTACTACGCAAGTTGCCTTTTTAGCTCCCAAAACATCGGCTATTTTATAGCCCTCAGTAGCATGCTCTAGTGAATAGTCAAGATTAAATTCCTCAGCAACTCTTATAGCTGTCATTATATCGTCTGAACGGTGGCAGTGTATACGAACTTTCATCTCGCCCCTGATTACCTTAACAAGTGATTGAAGTTTGAAATCAAGCTTAGGAGCTTTAGTTGGATCAGTTTCTGCTTCTTTTAGCTTATCAGAATATTCCTTTGCCTCAGCAAGAGTTTGTCTCCAAAGTCCAGCTACTCCCATTCTTGTCATAGGAAGTTTTTTCTCATGTCCATAAACTCCTCTTGGGTTTTCGCCAAGAGCCATTTTCATCTGCTCAGTACCAGGTATCATCATTTCTTCAGCAGTATGTCCTCTTAGCTTAAATACTATTCCCGTTCCTCCTATTATATTAGCAGAGCCTGGGAGAGTACAAACTGTAGTGAATCCTGCGTTTCTAACCTTTTTTATCGCAAAATCAAAAGGATTTAAAGCATCTATTGCTCTTATAAATGGAGTTATCGGATTTGACATTTCATTTCCATCTATCATACCAAATCTTGTAGTAGGCTCACTAAATGTTGAAATATGAGTGTGAGCGTCTATTAATCCTGGCATTACATAGTGATTTGTCGCATCATATACTTGTGCATTAGAAGGTATTTGCACATTAGTTCCAAAATCCTTAATCTTTCCGTCTTCAATAAGAAGAACAGCATTTTCAACTATACCATTTGTTATTGTGTTAAGTTTTCCACATTTTATTGCTATCATTTTTGCCTCCGTTTATTTTAAATATTTTTCAAACCAATTTGTTATTTCTTCAAGTCTTCTTACTCTGTGCTTAGGCTTACCACTTCTTGAAAGCTCGTGGTTTTCTCCTCTAAACATACAAAGTCTTGCTTCTACTCCATGATATTTTAATGCTGTAAACATCTGTAAGCCTTCTGCAAGCCAGCAGCGATAATCTTCCTCAGAGTGTATAAACAATGTAGGCGTCTTAGCTTTATCAGCATATTTAAGCGGTGAATGCCACCACATCTTATCATGATTTTCCCAAGGAGTTGATGCGTTTTGGTCAGAGTTGAAGTAATATCCAATATCAGTAGTTCCGAATTTTGAAATCCAGTTAGAAATACTTCTTTGTGAAGCAGCACATCTAAATCTGTCAGTATGACCAATTATCCAGTTTGTCATAAATCCGCCATATGATCCTCCGGTAACTCCAACACGCTTATCATCAATCTGAGGATATTTTTCCAATACTAAATCAGTAAATTTCATCAAATCATCATAGTCAATAGTTCCATATTTGCCTCTAATATCAGAGAATTCATCGCCTTTTCCGTCTCCTCCTCGAGGATTGCAGAAAAATACGAAGTATCCCATATTAGCCCATACCTGCATCTCATGATAGAACACTTCCCCGTAAACAGTTTTAGGTCCTCCGTGAATGTCTAATATAGCAGGATATTTTTTAGTTTCATCATAATCTACAGGCTTTATAACAAATCCATCAAGTTCCATTCCTTCATCGTTTAAAAACGGCGTATATTCAGGTTTAGAAATTGATTTGTTAGTATAAATATCCTCATTAAAGTCTGTTAATCTAGTTTCTGCTTCTCCTTTAAGGCTATAAATTTCTTGAAGCCTTGAGCCTCTTAAGCCAACAAATAATATCTCGTCACCACTTACATCAAAGCAGTCTATTGAACCTATATCTTCAGAAAGTATCGCTAAATCTCCGTTAAGTGACAGCTTATTTACAAATGAACTTTTTCCAAGAGTAGATGTAAAGTACATATGCTCTCCTACTATTCTCACTCCCTTGCCGCCGCCATATTTGCAATCAGAGCCTACAGAGCTTCCAAAGCCTGTGTCGTGCTTTGTAACAAGCTTCAATTCTCCATTTTCAAACAGATAGATATCTTTATTTTGATTTAGTCCTATTTTCTTCATATCAGATAAGCTTAGGATTATTTTGTCTCCTATAAAATCTATATATCCAATTGAATATTTTTCTTGTGGGATAAGTACAGTGTTTTTATTTTCATTAATGTTATAAATATTCAGGCTATCAAACAAATCAAATTTATCGGTAAATCTGTTAGACACATAAAGTATATTTCCATCTTTATATTTGAACATATTTACATCAGTAAATTCATCTGTTATAGGGTTTAATTTTTGAGTTGTTTTATTAAATATGTATAGTCTGTTTCTCTTTTTGTTTGTAAATCCGACGCCATTGCTCCAGAAAGGTATCTCGTCTAAAACCTCATAATCTTTATTTTCTTTTATCTTAGCAGCAGCCTTTTCTCTTTCCTCTCCTGTAAGTCCGTGTAAATCGATAAGATTGTTGTCAAATTGTGCTGCAATGACAAAATTATCTGAATCTATCGGCTTAATTTCATTTACATTCATAGGAATTCTCATGAATTCTTCAGCCTCACCACCGTTTATATTTATAGAGTAGTAAACAGTCCAAGCCTCCCCAGCTTCTGTTTTAGCCTTAAGACTATCATCTCTTAATGATGAGAATATCATTGTTTCATTATCTAGCCACAAGAAGCCTCTCTCCTTATTAAGAGAAGTAAGCTTTGAATACTTTTTAGTGCTTGTATCCATCAGCCAGATATTTGATTTATAAGCATTGTTGTCATAGTCTGCTGTACTTACTACAAAACCCGCCTTTTTCTTATCTGGCGACATTTCAAGTCCTGAAATAAATTTGTAATTTAAAAAATCTTTTAACTGCAATCTTTCCATTCTTTATCCATTACCTCCGTGGTTTTATTTGTTATAGGGTAATTATATAACAAAAAAACATATATTACAAACTAAATATATGTTTTTTGTTATATAATTATCTTTTTATCAGCAACACTGATAAATCATTTACATTTGTTCCAGTAGGTCCTGTTTTAACTAATCCATCACAGGCTTCTAAGGCACAGTACGAATCATTGTTTTCCAGATATTGGAATATCGACATTCCTTTATCTAAAAGCAATTTTTGAGTCTTATTATCAACATATCCTCCAGCAGCATCAGTAGGACCATCCGTCCCATCTGAGCCTATTGAAAATATCGCAATATCTTTAAGATTTGCAATTCCTGTAGCAGAGGCTAACGCCAATTCTTGGTTTCTGCCTCCAAGACCATTTCCTTTTAGGCGAACCACAGTTTCTCCTCCAGCAATAAATGCAAGTGATTTATCTGAATTATTATAATGCTGTGCTATAGAAGCGAGGAAATTTCCTGCCTCTCTTGCTTCACAGCTAAGGCTGCTTGTCAGAACAATTGGCTCATATCCAAGCTCTATACATTTTATCTTTGCAGCCTCACAAAGCTGTGTAACACTTCCGGTAATCTGTGTTGTAACATTATTAAGCTCGTGTGGCGGTTCTATGTTTAATAATTTCTCGATATCCTCTGTAAATGTAATTCCGTACCTAAGAAATATTTCCTTAGCCTGTTCTGATGTGGAATTGTCTGGATATGCTGGCCCTGAAGCAATCATATCTAATGGATCGCCAATAATGTCTGATAACACTACAGAAAACACTTTAGCCGGCTCGCATAGCTTTGCGAATTTACCGCCTTTTACAGCAGATAGGCGTTTCCTTATTGTGTTCATCTCGACAATATTAGCACCACTGGCAAGCAATTGCTTGGTTAAGCTCTCAAGCATATCATTTGAAATCAAAGGTTTTTCAAACAATGCTGAGCCTCCGCCAGAGATTAAAAATAATACAGTGTCCTCAGTGTTTAGTCCTTGTACAAGACTGATTGCTTGCTCAGTAGCGATAAATGAATTCGCATCTGGAATTGGATGTCCTGCTTCAAAGATACGTACATTAGGCAAATCCCCTTTTGCATGCTCATATTTTGTAATAACTATCCCGTCATCAATTTTGTCACCGAGCATATCACAAGCAGCCTTTGCCATAGACCAAGCAGCCTTACCAATTGCAATAAGCAGCAATCTGCCATTTGAAAATTCATGTCCCTCCAAAGCCTTTTTTACTGCATTATCTGGAAGCGCTGCCTTAATCGCTGCGTCAATAATTTGTTGTGCATCATTTCTAAGATTCAAAAAAACAGCTCCTCTCTAAAAAGTGAACTGCGTTCACTCTATGTTTCTTTTGAAAGAACGCCAAAGCAAAGGCTCTGACGCTCTTATAAATTCTTAACTAACGAATGAATAAATAAACTAAATATACATTAATGATAGAAGCAATACCCACGATGAGCGTACCTAATGTCTGAGTTTTGTAACCATCCTCAACCTTCATTTCACCGAAGTTAGTAACTACCCAGAAATAACTATCATTTGCGTGTGACACTGTCATGGCTCCTGCTCCAATTGCTATTACAGTCAATGCTGCAAGCGGAGAAGTGCCAAGTCCGATTGTTGCCAGCATCGGTGCAATAATACCTGCTGTTGTTGTCAATGCAACTGTTGAAGACCCTTGAGCTGTCTTTAATATAGCAGATAATAGGAATGGGAAGAATACTCCTAATGTAGCCAATGTAGCAGAGTTTTCTTTAATAAAGCCTACCATTGAAGTAGATGCAATTACAGTACCAAGAACTCCACCAGCAGCTGTAATGAATAATATAGGTCCTGATACCTTTAGCGTTTCATTTGTAATTTCATAAAGGTCCTTTAATTTTTTCTGGCTTCCTAAAAGAATTATACCAAAAATAACACCAACTGCGATAGCTATAATAGGAGTACCAAGGAATGTAATTATTGCTATTGGCTTACCAGCCATTGCTAAAGCAGATGAAAGTCCCATAAGTAAAATAGGAATGATAATAGGAGCAAAAGATAAAAATGTACTAGGAAGCTTTCCATAGCTTGCAACAAGTTCTTCATAAGTCTGAACAACTTCTCCGCTATTGTTATCTACATCATCAGCTGCCTTTACCTTTTTACCGATTATTATTGCAAAGAAATAGCTTGCAATTAAAGGAAGTATAGAACAAAGAGCACCAAATCCCATAACGAGTAAAAGATTTGTTTCCTGACCAATACCTTCATATAATGTATTGGCAGCGGCTATTGGTCCTGGTGTAGGAGGAATAAAGCAGTGTGCAATATAAAGTCCCATAGAAAGAGCAATCGTACTAGCTACTGATGATTTCATTGTACGCTTTACAAGCGCCTTACGAATTGGATTTAGTACTACAAATCCACTGTCACAGAAAACTGGTATTGAAACAATCCATCCCATAATTAACATCGCTAGCTCTGGATTCTTCTTACCAACAACTCGAACAACACAGTCTGCCATCTTAAGAGCAGCCCCTGTTTTTTCAAGCAAGGTGCCAATAAGTGCACCTAAAATAATTACGATACCAATACTCTTAAAAGTATTGCTAAATCCAGTTCCTATGACTCCCGGAATATCCGTTAAAGGAATTCCTGCAATAATTCCGAATAATAGAGAAATAGTCATAATGGAAAGGAAAGGATGAATCTTTAGCTTTGAAATCGCAACAATCATAAGAATAACTGCAATAACAAAAGCAATAATTAATGGTATACCTGACATATAAATGCCTCCTTAATTTAATTTGATAATCCACGATAAATCACCAAGAATTATCATGTTCTTATCTTATATGACAAGGAAAATATTTTCAATGTTTCGTGTAATAAAAATCACAGTTATTTGTTGTTACAAGAAACAAATGTAATCATTTTCCCATTATCATCACACTAAATTATATTCTTATATCATACTATCAATTAATAAATATTCTCAGAAAATTTTCCATTAGGCATTATTTACAAGAATTATATATCCTTAACGCTATCATAAATATCACGATAAAAATAAATTGCAATATAAAACAAGGATGAATGACGAATCGACCTTGGATCATAGCCTGTGCGTTCTGCTATTTTCTTGAGCTTATTTTGCAAGGTGTTTTTATGGATAAATAGACGTTCCGACACTTTTTGAATAGAGCCTTCTAAGTCATAAAATGTCTCCAGCAAGACCATGGAATTACGAATTTCTTCTTTGGTAAATCCTTTAAAAATACGATGAACAAATTCATGCTTTGACAATTCGCTTATTTCATCCGTAAAAACCTCCATATTCAAATCATCATAAAAACGTATATCCCTCTTATGTGTACGCATACACGCCTTGTTAGCTTTTTGTGCACGTATTAACGCAGTTTGTGCAAAGGCAAAATTCTCAACACTGCTGTCTATTCCAATGGCTAGTTTGACTGAAAAATTTTCTTCTACCTGATTTTTTAATTCCTTTGCTAAAGCTTCAACAGCATCATCACTGATAGCAGTTACCGCACAGACAAGGCTGGAGCCAGACTTATAGTAAAGATTTAGTGGGTCTTTATTTGTAACTCGTTTCTTTAGGTACTGTTCAGCTCCCTCCATAACGTGCATGGACTGCAAATTTTCTTTCTGCTCAGAATGATAAAGGCTGCAAACTAGAATACGCCTTTGAATTGTAATATCAAATCCAAGAATTTTACCACGCTTTACAAAATCATTTGTTATGTTCTTTGCTTCCCCATTTAACCACTCAGATAAATAACGATTACAGATATTTTCCTTTAATTGTCTTTGTTCAACAGAATATGTATTTTCCAATAACAACTCAGTCATTCTCTTTATTATTAATGCACTGTCTACAATTTCTTCATATTTCCCGGTTATTCCGAGAACTCCAATGATATATCCCTGCAATTTAAGTGTATAATTTATACCCTGCTTAGCACCGTCAAATTCTCCATCATAATTCACTATGATTTCATCAATTTGATTTTCTATTATACGCATAGCCCCTTCATGAAAAGAACCAACTCTTGGCTTGTCTGAGCTTGCTATAATAATACCTTTTTCATTCATAATATTAATTTTTAATGGAATGACAGAATTAACCTCTCTAACAATATTAGAGGCTATTTGTACAGATAGCATCATGGTAAAAATCCTCCCTTAGCAAAAAAATCAAAACAATTTAAGCGTAAATTAATTAACAGTAAAATGTATTTAAAACGGATTTTTAGTTAAAATATATTTTGAATGAATTCTAACATGTTATTTTACACTTGTCAATATAACTCTAAAATAAGCCAAGATTTAAAAATAAAGAATTTTAGTAATATAAGTAATAATTATTTTTTATTGAATTCTTAAATATTGTGTGATATATTTTAAATAGTGTAGTAAAAATATTTTTAGTAATTTTAGAAAAAAGTGACAGAGTGAGAGAAAACACTGCTTCACAAATGGAGGATAAAAAATGTTTAATAAAGATTTTACAACAAAGGTATTAGAAAGAATTATAAACATACCGAGCCCTACAGGCTTTTGTAAAGAAGTTATAAACGAAGTAGGCAAAATTGCAGGCGAGTTCGGTTACAAATTTGAAAAAAATCAAAAAGGCAATGGAATAATCACAATTGATGGAGAAGATAATTCTTATTGCATAGGAATACCAGTGCATGTAGACACTCTGGGAGCAATGGTAAGATCTATTAACTCAAATGGAACTTTGAGAATTACCAGCCTTGGTGGCAATATGTATTCAACACTTGACGGAGAATATTGCAAAATTCATACTAGAAATGGTAAAGTTTATACCGGAACAATGCTTTGTTCTTCTCCGGCAGCCCATGTTTTCCCTGATTCAAAAACTAAAGAAAGAAATGAAGAAAACATGATGATTAGATTAGATGAGCTTGTATACAGCAAGGCTGATACAGAAAAACTAGAGATTGCAACAGGTGATTTTATATCGATTGAACCAAAATTCCAAATAACAGAAAGCGGCTTTATAAAATCAAGATATATGGATGATAAGGCTGGAACTGCTTGTGCATTAAGTTTGATGGAAATATTTAACAGAACAAAAACAAAACCTAAGAACAAGGTTAAGATACTTATTTCAACATATGAAGAAGTAGGTCATGGCTGTTCATGGTTACCTGATGATGTGAATGAGTTAGTAGGTATTGATATGGGCTGTATTGGACTTGATTTAGCTTGTACTGAAGAAATGGTTTCAATATGCGTAAAAGATAGCTCTGGTCCTTATGATTATGATGTTACAACAAAGCTTATAAATCTAGCAAAAGAGAAAAAATTGGGTTTTGCACAGGACGTATATCCAATGTATGGCTCAGATGTTTCAGCAGCACTAAGCGGCGGCAACAACATAAGAGGTGGATTGATAGGTCCGGGAGTAAACGCATCTCACGGAATGGAAAGAACACATATAAAAGGCTTAGAAAATACAGTTGAGCTAATTTATGCTTATGTAATGGCATAAAAAAACGAAACAAACTGTTTTTGATAGGAGGGGTTTCACTCCTCCTATTTTTGCAACGATAAACACTTTAAAGAGGTATAAATATGATAAACATAGGCATTTGTGAATATATCAAAGACATTAGAGAAGTACTATGCAATTTTATAAATATTTACTTTTCAAGTCACTCATATTCATATAATATTTTTGAATTCGAGTCAGATGAAGCTTTGGTATCTTTTTTTGAAAATAATAAAAATAATGAAAATGAAATAGATTTGTTATTCACAGAGCTTGATATGCAAAATATGTTTATTATTTTGAAAAAAATCAGACAAGAACATGAAGATTTAAGCATTGTACTTAATACATCCGAAAGCACTTATTCACTTAAAAGCTTTGAGCTATGGCCTCTTTATTATAATATCAAGCCTATGTCGTATAGCACTCTTTCAAAAATTATGGATAGATTTATATTTCAGCACAAGGATATAAGAGAGGAAAATGTTCTAATTAAAAACGGAAAGAAATTTATGAATTTATCATTCAATGAGATATCATATATAGAAAGCCAAAATACAACACTGAGAATTCATATGAATAACTACGAAATTTTAAAAACCTACGGCAAGCTTGATGATATAGAAAAACAGCTGTCAAACAACAGGTTTTTAAGATGTCACAAAAGCTTTTTAATAAATATGGACTATGTGAAGTCTGTAGACTCCTACAAATTCACTACAATTTTTGGAGATACGGTGGCTATAAAGCAAAGAGAAGCACCAAAAATCAAGAAAAAGTATTATGAATATATAATAAATAAAGAAAACTATGAGAAATAGCACCTTTTAAAAAATAAATACTCTTAAAATAAAAAATTGTCGGTGGGGTCACCGACAATTTAATTTATTCAGTTTTGATTTTTATTAAACCTTGAATTATAGCACCTTTTTCTATGCTTATTGTACTTGCTGTTACATTTCCTATTATGTAAGCCTCTTTTGCTATAAACACTTCACCAGAAAGAACGATGTTTCCTTTTACTCTGCCTGATAATTCTATTCTTTTTGCAGAAATATCTCCTATGATATCGCAGTTGTTTTTAATTATTAGAGTATTCTCAACCTTGATATCTCCTTCAATTTTAGCATTGCTTCCTTCAAAGTTCTTGCATGTGATGTTGCCAAGTATTTTACCTGTAGTGCTTATTGAATTTGCACTTGTAACATTTCCAATCATCTCTCCTGCAATTACTATGTTTGAATC
>DCPV01000293.1:21243-21645 GCA_002323775.1 Firmicutes bacterium UBA1535
CAATTTTTGTTGTCTTAGTAATAACACTTGTCTCAGCTGCATTGGCACCTTGTCCGAAACTGTTTTGAGATGAGAATGTATTACCCAAACCACTTGATTTCTTTTGTTCTGCTTCCTTAACTGATTCTAGTGTTATGTCTCTCATTTGCGAAACTGCGGGCTCTTTAAACTCAGGCTTTTCACTAACTGCTGTATTTATTGTATTATCTGCTACTACATCATTATTTTCAACAACATTTTCTGTTTTGCCAGATTTATCAATGCCCATTACTTCCTTTAAAGCCTTTCTGAAATTACTTTCCATTGATACTATTCCTCCAAGAATTAATTATATTTTTTCTAAAATTTCGATAAAATTATTTATTATTCCTATCAACCTCTAATTTATTTAAAAACGTAATT
>DCPV01000214.1:0-1951 GCA_002323775.1 Firmicutes bacterium UBA1535
TATTTCAGAATCTGTATAATATTGATTAGAATAAAGCTCATCCATCTTTTCTAAACGTTTATTATAAAATGATTTTGCATCATCTGTGCTTAGCTTATAAAACGCAGTATAATCAAGAAATTTACCTTTAGGAGCATAGACACTTCCAAAAATCCTCATAATAGGATTGTACATCAATGCAAATTTTTCGTAAGCATCCTTAGATAATAGAACTACTTCATTTGATGATAAATTTTCTTTATCAGCTAATAAAAGTTTACTTTGCATAATAATGTCTGCTATCTTATTTTCATCAATATATCCTTTGTTTGTCCTAGAATATTGTCTATCTATATCCATCATTTCATACTTACTGATTCCCTTAACTCCTTCTATGTAGTGGTCACCCATAATAGGTCCCAATAATGAAATTGTTATAACAAATGCTATCATCAAAAACGATAAATATGTTGATTTGCGTTTAAATATCTTTTTATATTCAAATCCTAAAAGTGTAAAAAAATTATTTTTCATTTCTCTCGACCTCACTTACATCACTAAAATAATAAATGTACAAATCCTCTAAGCACGCCTCAGCCTTAACAGCATCAATAGTTGGACTTTTATCTGAAACGAGTCTTAAAAAAGTTTTATCCTTTTCATGGCGAATATTTATTATTGTATATATTCTTGATAAATTTTCAGCTTCAGATGTTGAAACACTGCATTCCCACACCTTGCCTTCAATAATCTTTATAATTTCATCTAAACTGTCATTATGAATGAGCTGCCCTGATTTCATAATCAAAATCTTATTTGCTATGTATTCGATATCAGAAACTATATGGGTTGATAATATTATAATTCTGTCCTTTGATAAATCTGATATAAGATTTCTAAATTTGACACGCTCTTTAGGGTCAAGTCCTGCTGTAGGCTCGTCCAGTATAAGCAGTTTAGGGTTATTCAGCATTGCCTGCGCTATACCTAAACGCTGCTTCATTCCACCCGAGAATGTCTTAATTTTCTTTTTAGCTACATCGCTGAGCGAAGTTAAATTAAGCAATTCAGTTGAACGCAGTTTAGCAGTAGGCTTGTCTAAGCCTTTTAATGAGCTTATGTACATTAAAAATTCCATAGCAGTGAAATCAGGATAATAACCAAAATCCTGAGGTAAGTATCCAAGTGAATTTCTGTATTCCTCATCACTGGTATTTAAACCATTTAACTTTATTTCACCAGATGTTGGTTTTAAAACTCCGCAGAGCATTCTCATCAGAGTGGTTTTACCCGCACCATTAGCACCTAAAAGTGCATATACTCCGTCTTTAAGTGAACAAGATATTCTATCTACTGCAATTTTATTTGCATATTGTTTAGTAATTCTATCTATAATGAGTTCCAATTGTATTCCTCCGTACTTCTAATAAATTTTTTGGCCTGAATTATAACCCCTACGATTAGGGCTACACATAGTATCAACCAAAATTTAACACTTAAATAACTATATACATTGCCTGTTGTGTTATATAAAAGAATATTAGCCAAGCTCACAGAAATACTTATTCCAGCACAATAAAAATTCACATTTTTATTTCTTACATAATTCATAACATAAAGAGAGCCAAAGCATGTTAATAAAAATGGTATGAAAATATAGAGGCTTAGACTTAAAATACTAAATTCGAGCTTAAACTTTAAAATGATTAAGAGAAAAATTAAGAAAACAAAGTTCACACTACCTAATACTGTAGTTCTGACAATAATAATCTGACCTAAGTTATATCTTGTTGTCATTTCAAGCTCTGTCATATTATACGAAATAGATTGAGATATTTCAGTAGCTATAATCAATACAAAAAAAGGTATTGCAGATGGAAGCATTGAAATATATTTTATGTTTAAATTAGTCCTATCTATGCTTAATAGAACTATTAAGCAAATTAACATAACAATTACTTGAATAAAAAAC
>DCPV01000214.1:2095-3538 GCA_002323775.1 Firmicutes bacterium UBA1535
TTTATTTGCGATATAAAAAATTCATAAAAATTTATCTTTGGCATATCTAAATTAATAAGAAAATCCTTCTTCCTATTTGATTCGGGTACTTCATAAGCTGATTTTATTGCTAATTTTAATTTTTTATCTTTATTCAAAAAAATCCTCCTCTCTTAATACGAGCTTCAATCCCTCCAAGGCTTTCTTTAGTTTCCTATTGATTGAAAATCGTGAGATACCTGTAATTTTTGCAATATCCCCAATTTTCAATTCATTCACATATCTTAGAAAAACTAATTCCTGTTCATCGCTTGGCAGAGTATCGATAGCTTCTTTAATTACTCTTTTAAGCTCAATTTTTTCAAAATCATTCTCTGCTAGTATTTCTTCTGTCAACTCTACATAGTCAGGCTTTCTCATGTAATCAATACAAGTGTTCTTAGCTATTGTATACAAATATGCAAGTGGCTTATCTCTATCAACATAACTGCCTTGCTTAATGAATTTAAGAAATGTTTCCTGAGCTAAATCCTCTGCTATATGTAAATTCTTAATCTTAAAATAACAATATTTGTAAATATGATCATAATGCGCATTTATGTCAATAGACATCTAAAAACCTCCTTACATAATGTATAACGTACAAGGATACAAAAATGTGCGGTAAAAATAAAATATATAAACGACTACTTATATTTTAAATAAGCAGTCGTTTATATGTATTAAAATTGTATAATGATATTGAGAATATTATCTTTATATTTGGCACTTATGCAAGCACCATTTAATTCTACTAATTGCTTAGCAATGGATAAACCAACACCCATGGATTTTTTTGCATTTTCTACTGTATAGTATCGGTCAAAAATTCTTTCTACTGTTGTGATATCAAGTTTACTGGCTATATTAGAAAACACAATAATCCCATTTTTTTCCATTAATATATTTAAGTCACCATCACTATACTTAATAGCATTAGAGATAATATTTTCAAATATACGAGTCAACATTGCCTTATCTAATGTTTTAATAACTTTTTCGCTGCAAATATTTATATTTGGAACAATATTTTTTTCTTTCAGTAAAGTATAGTAGCAAGCAATAGTTTCTTCTAAAGCTTCATTAATACAGACATTTTCTTTGTTTATTTCTTTATACAAATCCAATCCTTTTGAAAAATCAAATAATTGCTCTGTCAATTTAACCAAATCTCCCGTTTTAGCAGCTATTATTTTTAAATAATTTTTATTTTTTTCATCTAAAATATTATCATCATTAATTAAATCTATATAACCTCTAATTGCTGTCAGAGGTGTTCTTAAATCATGAGATATGTTAGTAATTGATTGTTTTAATTCATTATTTCCATCTTGATACTCTATTTCTTGCCTTCTTAAACTTTTCAAGCTTTCATTTAAGCGAGCAGCAAGTTTTTGTATTTCTTTATCATTTGAAGAAATAGTA
>DCPV01000104.1 GCA_002323775.1 Firmicutes bacterium UBA1535
GTGGTGACAGTAGCTCCGGACATAATTGATGCCATAGTACCAACAAGTGAGTCCGGGCCATACTTTTTAAACAGACTATTCATAATACCATTAGCACCACCCCCAGATAATGGTCGCATAAGTGCCATAGGCAGAACTTCCGAGGGCATCCCGATTAAATTCGTTATCGGAGAAAGAAGCATTGTTAAGTAGTCCATAGCCTTTGAGGCTCTAAACATACCAATTGCTACAAGCATACCCGTTAAAAACGGAATAACTCTTATAGCTGTTGTTAAGCCATCCTTGGCTCCCTCAGTAAAGGCTTCATAAAGCTTTACTTTTTTTAAAAAGCCATAAGAAACAATGATTAAAAAGATTAACGGTACAGATAATGTGGAGATAAAGTTTATAACTTGGACTATATTCATTTTTAGTTCCCCCCTACATATAACGAATATTTAATGTTTTAGTATAAATCTATAAATTAAATTTTTAACTTTTATTCTTTCTTACAATATCAGGCTTAGTTTTACTATATTTGGGAAATTTTGAATATGTTTTTACTGCAATTATCGCAACTGTAGTAGCTACTATAGTTGATAAAATAGTAGGTCCTATTATCTGTGTTGGATTCTGAGAGCCTGCTGCAACCCTATAAGCTATTACAGTAGCTGGAATTAAAGTTATAGATGATGTATTAAGAGCTAAAAATGTACACATAGAATCTGTCGCTGTATCCTGTGTTCTATTTAAAGTCTGTAATTCCTGCATTGCCTTTAATCCAAGTGGTGTCGCCGCATCTCCAAGCCCTAAAAGATTTGCAGATATGTTCATCACAATTGAAGCCATAGCGGGATGATTTGAAGGAATATCTGGAAATAGGTGTTTTAGTACTGGCTTCAGAATAAAACTAATTTTATTAATTAACCCAGACTTCTCAGCAATTTTCATAATCCCAAGCCACATGGACATCATCCCAATCATTCCAATTGATAATTCAACTGCTGTTTTTGCACTTTGAATGGCGGCATCTGTAACTGCTTGTACATTGCCATTTATAATACCAGTCAAAATTCCAATAAATATAAGCACAAACCAAATATAATTTATCAAAAAATCACCCCTAAATATTAAGATTGAATAACGTTAAATTTTTTATAGCTGTCCTATAAATTCCTAACATTAATATTATTTATATGCAAAATAAGAAAGTTAAGAACTTTCTTATTCAACAAGGAAGTTAAAAACTTTCTTATCTAACAAGAAATTTAAAAACTTTCTTGTTCAGAAATAAAACTATAGCATAAACTCAATCTTAAATTTAACTAAAATCTTAAGTATAGCCTATTCATATTCATATTTACAAACTGTTAAAGGGTTGAAATATACGCAGTATTCGTCTACCTCCTTAAATAAGCCATATTTTTGTTCATAATACTTGAGTACATTTTTTAAAAATTCCTCCGTTACACCTAAATACTCTGCTAACTCAAAAATATTACGGCAGCCTTCAAAAGAAGCATTAATTAATTTTTTTAATGGAACCATCTTTTCATAGCTCCATTTTCTTGCTAAATGTTCTTGTTTTCTATTACTAATATTATTTTGATCTAATATATCCCCTGTACTTGTATAATAATGTCCTAATTCCTCAGCCAAAATACATGCTTTTTCTACGCTTGTACTTAATATAGGATTTATTGCTATAACATTATCAGCGTATAAACCTTTTATTTTTTCACTTTTAAATTTAAACTCAATTACCTCAATGTTTTCTTTATCTGCAATTTCTAATAAATCCTCGTATAACAATATATCACCCCTTTTAGGTATTTTTCCTTTTGCTTAAGACAAATTTCTTAAATTCATCTATCTCCTTTAGTTCTTCTTCAGTCCATTCCTCATCGTCGTGATGAGCTGCAATAGTTTTTACTTCCTTTTCCTCATCAACATCATTTTCTTGCCATCCCATCAAGTATGCAGGAGTTGTATTTAAAACCTCTGCAAGTGGCTCTAAAACAGTAATAGGTAAGTTTTCAATTTCATCATTTTCATACCTGTAAATAGTAGCTCTGTTTTTATTTATCTTTTCTGCTACCTCATCAACTGATAGATTTAATTCTTTTCTTTTATCTTTTATCCTAGCTCCTATAGTTCTATCATAAATTTTAGTACCTACAGCTTGGTCTTCTGCTTTATTACTTAGAATTCTAGTTCTTGTTCTTTCATTTAAGTCCATGATATTTTAGATTCCTCCTACAGTTTTATTGAAATTATTTATATAAATTATAACACCATTTCCGCATTAATGCAACAAAAATAAAATAATATTATTATTTTTCGCATTAAATGCGAAATATATATTGACATTGTTTTTGCTTAGTGGTATTATAATGTTAGTTGCAGTATATGCGAAAATATATATCGAAAATATATATTTATTTGAAGGTATATTTTTTTATAGCATTTGCGTCGCATATAAGCGAATTTATTAATGGTTTTATGGAGGGTAAAATGGAAAAAGATAAAAACAAGATATCATTAGAAATATCACAGGTAAAGAAGAAATTATTAAATTACACATACATAATATTTAAAATCAATGCAGTTAATGAAGAAATAAGCGACTTAGCAAGTACTATAGAATCTCAAAGAGATATAAAAGCAAGGCAATTAACTGGCATGCCAAAAGGATATGGAAAGTCAGATACTGTAGCGACAGCAGTTGAGAGAATAATCGACGTGTACAGTAGCGAGTATTCAAGATTAGAAAATGAATTAAAGAATTTAATCAAGCAAAAGTTAGAAGTAGAAGAACTATTAAATAGTCTTGATGAATTAGAAAAAAAGGTAATAGAATATAAATACTTTAAAAAGTATAAATGGTGGATGGTAGCTAATGAAATAGGATACAGTGAATCGGATACAAAGAGAAGATGCAGAAAGATATTAGAAAAAGTAATAAAAGATGATACGCCATGATACTTTTTATATGTTACACTAAGGATAGTGAAGTGTATGTTATAGTAAATCGCACAAAAAAAGCTTCTTAGAAATAATATTAGAGGAAATATTGAAGATGATACGCCATGATACTTTTTATGTGTTACACTAAGGATAGTGAAGTGTGTGTTATAGTATATCGCACTGAAAAAGCTTCTTAGAAATAATATTAAAAAAATATTGAAGATGATACACCATGATACTTTTTATATGTTACACTAAGGATAGTGAAATATAAGTTAATTCAAAAGGCACTCAAGCACGAGTGCCTTTTGTGTTGAAATTTTATAATTATTATACAGCAAGTCGAGATAAATGGAGGTGATTATATAAAAATTAAAACTGTTGTAGAAAACAAGCAACCCAAAATTTATGAAATGCTAACAAATTATACTGATGATGATAAAGAAGATGATGACGAAAAATTATCCTTTAAAGATTTTGAAAAAATGATGAGGCACGATAGCCACAAAAGGCATAAGGGATCGCTTCGTCAAATAAAGCATGGTTGAGTTTTTAGCACATTGAGAGGAGGTGGTATAAATGAGTAATGAAAAAATTAACAAGGCATATGAAGAACAAATAGAAATGCTTAAAAAGGTGCAAGATAAAGCTTTGAAAGATGGTGATATGGATAAGGTTGAAAGAATAGCAACATCTATCATTAGTATAAACAATTCTATTAAATATTCTGGTGCCTAGTAGTTATTATTTAAATTTAAAGCAATATAATTAATTTCCTAAGTTCCGCTTTATATATTAATAAAAGTGGATAATTAAAGACAAAAGATACACCAATATTTACAGGATAGGTTATGACATCAACAAAATACCAATAGACATGGTATATAAAAATGTCAACTATTATAAACAAAATTATTAAAATACTTGAAAGGAAGTGTAATTTATGTTACAACCAATTATTTTTACAAAAGCGGGTAATATCAACCTAAGAAAATATGATAAATCTGGAAAACTAGGAGATAGTGCTAATTCTTATTTTAGACACGGCGACTTATTTTCAGTTCAACCTAATAACAATGTGTCGAGGTCTACAATAGAAAGCGGAAACTCTATCTATCCTGTAGCTGAAAGAATAACTGCTGTTGATTCAACACTTGCGTTAGTTTTCAACACCTTAGACCCTGAAATGGAGTCTTTTATTTATAATAGGAATTTATATAAAGAAACAGATTCCATTATAAAAAATATTAATCATGAAATAGTTATTCCTGATGCAACTCCGTTTGAGGTAAAACTACCTCATAAAGTAAATAATCCTACATCTGCATTAGCAGCAGATATTAATAATGATCCTTACGAAAATGTTGCTACTGTAACAAAATCAAAAGAATTTTCAATTACAGATGATAAAATAGCTTTTTCGGCAGACGATGCTGGTAAGACTATATATTTAACATATGAATATAAAGCAGATGCAGTAGTTGAGGAAGTTAAAGGGTCAGAAGAATCAGCGATTATGCAATTAGAACATTCTACAGAGGCCACAACTGAGAAGAACGGACAAATATATGATATTTATATGGTATATGATAGAGTTCAAGTAACTGAGTATGGTGTTCCATTGATTGGTAAAACTCCTGGCACAAGAAGTATGACTATTAAAGTTCTAAAACCAAGAGGAAACAACCCTGCTGTTACAAAAAAATATGTTCTGCGTGAAGGATCAGGCGAATAATAGGAGGCAAGAATGGCAATTAAAAACAATGCTACTCTATCTGTAATGTTAGGTAGCAGAGAAGAATTTCAAGCTCAAGGAAAAACATATTCTGTAGCTCCAATGCCTGCAGCTCATGTAAATGAGTTTATGAAAGATAATCTAAGTCTTGGAACTCAACTGTTTGCTTTAAGTGATGATGATGGCAAAGCGAAGCTAAATAAATGGCTTGGTGAGGTATCTGTTGAAATCTTAGGACAGGCTATAACAAATGTGTACTGCAAGAACAATAAAGATGAAATAATGACAGTTGACAAATGTATGCTTGATGGTTGGAGTATTAAGGATTTTACAAGATATATTAAATCTTTATGTGATTTCTCGGGCTAAGCATCGCTCCATCTGACAACAAGAGTGAAGAAAAATATAAAGATTGGCCTTTAGAAGAATTAAAGACAGAATGTAAAAAAAGAGAGATTGAATTTAAAGAAACAACAAGTATTAAAGATTTAATCTCTCTTCTTGTTGAGGATGACAATACCCCTAGATGGGGAGAAATCTATTCTAGGTTGCTGTATCATACAGGAATGAATTATGAAGAAGTTGCACGAAGAACTTTAAAGCAGATATCAGCAATATTGGATGGAGCTGGAGAAAATATTTCGTTAAAAATTGGATTACCTTATAACCCTGGTTTCACTGAAAACACAGATAATGAAATTCCAAAAGAAGTTGATAATGGTAAAAGATTATCGCAATTAGATCAAATAGAACGAATGTTCAATATGTAATGGTGGTGATTTAAAATGAGTAATACACCGATAATAATACAAAAATTAGAACTTGATTATAAACAGCCTATAAAATCAACAGAGGCTTTTGCAAAAGTTATTAAGGAACTAAATAAAGAACTAAAAAATATAAAAGATTCTGCAAGAATGAGTGTTAGTGACATTGATAAATTAGTTAAAAGTATGAAAAGCGTTAATAAATCTATTGAAATAGAAATTAATGTTAACTCTAAAGCAACTAATGAAGCTATTAATAAAACAGCTCAAAACATCATAAATTTTGGTGTCGCAAATAAAAAAGTGTTTACTGATGCTGAAGAGGATGTTCGCAAATATATTCAAGCTGTAAATGATACACCGAAAAATATATCTGTTCCTAATATATCACCTAATATCAAAGAATCTGCTGACAATAATACATTAGCTAAAATAAAAGACTTACTACCAAATGAATCTGCCATTGATTATATGGTTAGTAAATTTGCTCCTGGTTGGATTAAATTAATCCCTTGGGCTTTAGACGTAGTCAGTGTTTTAGGTCCATATATTTATAATATGATGAAGGCCGGAGATGTTACAGCAGAATTTAAGGAAAGACAAAAAGAAATAACAGAAACAAGTATAAAACAAAAGGAAAGTATCGAAAAAACTAAAGCTGAAATGCTTGCACAGGCTGAAATGGCTGAAAGATTAGCTGATAAGATAGATGAATTGAGCAAAAAAGAAAATCTTAACTTCGCAGAAAAAGCTCAAATGAAATCTATTGTTGAACAATTGAACTCAATCTACCCTAATATATCTTTAATTATAGATGAGCAAACAGGCAAATTGAATGGCAATACAAGTGCTATTAGAGAAAACATAAAGGCTATGAAAGACCAAGCAATACAGCAAGCTTATAAAGCTAAAACGGACCAAGTGGCTGGCGATTATGTAGTACAAGAAATTCTTGCTGGTGACCTAAAATTAAAGATAGACGAGAAAAAAAGAGAGCTTAAGGAATTAGAGAAAAGCACAGACCAAAGCGAAAGTTCTGAATACGAGAACGGAACTATTACGGGTTCAACAATACGAGATAATGCTCTTACAATAAGCAACTTAAAAGGCGATATAGAAGATTTAACTAGGCAATGGGAAAAAGCTACAGATAAGCTTTCTGAATATGACAAAGAACTTGATAAACTCAATAAACGAGAAGAGTACAGAACGAGTAATGGTTTTGATGATATCCCTTTATATGATGTAGAAAAAGGTGAATGGATTGTCGGAACTCCTAAAAAAAGCAAAACAGCTACTAATAACAACGATTCCAATAACGACAATGATGACGATAAAAATAAAAACTATAAAAACGAGGCTCTAGCAAATGCACTAAAACAACTTGATTACGAAAAATATGTAAAGCTAATTGACACAGAGGTCGAATTGGCAAAGCTTATTAAGTTTAAAAAAATCTACAGCATGAATGCCGATGAACTCTTAGATATTGATAAACGTATCTATAGTGCAAGAGAAAACTTAAAATCAGAAACTTTAAAGCATTCAGTGGATTGGATTAACGAGAAAAAATCATTAGATGAATTGTCTATTGAAGAAGAAATCGCAGCATGGGAAAGAGTTTTATTAAATCAAAAGGATAATATTGAAGCTGAGAAACAAGCAAACCTAAATCTTCATATGCTTAGAAAGCAATTACTTGAAGAAACCTCTAAAAAAGAGGAAGATATAATTAGGCATTTAGCTAACATAAGCAAACTTTCAACAGAAGAACAAATTGAAAGATATAAAGAACTATACTCTGTACAAGCTAAAAATTATACAGAGGAGCACTCTCGCACAGAAAACTTATTTAATCTCTATAAAAATTTGCTTAGCGAGCAACAAAACAAAATTAAAGAGGCTTATGATGATCGTATCAAACAAATTGACGAAGAAGCCAATAAAAAGAAAAAGGCTAAGCAAGAGGAAATTAAAAATCTTCAAGAGGAGTTAAAATTACTTGATAGAAAAGATAGCGAGCGTTCCTATGAGCACAAAACATCTGACATTCAAAAAGATATTGATTATTGGAGCATTAGGACTGGCGAAGATGCAAGAAAGAAACTCATTGAGCTTCAAAAACAACTTGAAGAGGAGAAATACAAGCACGAGCTTGAAATGCAGAAACAAAACATCAACGACAAAATAGATGGGCTTGAAGGAGAGGTTGATGAAATTGAAAGGCTTGCTAATGAGGAAAAAGATAAGTATAAAATAGCTTATGAAAAAATTGCAAAGGCTTTTGACGAGCATGGTGCATACATAGTCGCAGCTGCTGGAACAATGGCACAGAATTCCTATAATGCTTGGAAAGAAAACTATTTAGATAAGATTTTGCTTGATTTAAAAAATGGAAATCTTACGGATTTCCAAAATACCACTGATGGATTAAATAACTCGCTTGATGATTTAAAAAACAAAACTCCAGATTATAATGGTAATATTAATAATTTTATGATTTATTCAGCTGCAAATTCTATATTAGAACTTAAAAAGAGATGGCACGATGGAGATATCTCAGCAGCAGGCGAAGCAAAGGAATTCTATGATAAGTTACGAGGTTATGGTATTAATGGCGTAAAAGTAGCAGAGACATTAAATGCTATGGACTACGAAAAGGCAAAAAATTATATTGCTGGATTTCCTAAATATCATACTGGAGGACTAGCATATTCCGAGGGTTTGGCTGTACTAAAAAAAGATGAACTTATATTCCCACCTGAATTATCAGCAGGGATTAGAAATTTATTTCCATTACTTAAAAGTCTTGGTTATAGCAATAACAATAGTCCGAATTCCTATGATAACAGAAAGAGTGTTCAAATTGGTACTCTACTCAATATTGAAAATAACCTCATGGAAGATGATATTGATGGTGGAATTTTGTCAAGACAATTGTATAGAGAAATTAAAAATTTGCAGGCTTAGAATTTACTTTTAAGCCTGTTTTAATTTAAAAATTTAGCTTAGAAATCTAAGCTTTTATAATTTAAGGAGGATTAATTATGATATTAAATGAAAAATTTGTGTGGTCTCCAAAATGGAGAATATTAAAACATGATAAGAACATGAATTTATATGAGACAGAGAATGTTGATGGAAATATTCTTTTAAACGAAGGTATCAATGCTATGCTTAAACTTTTGTGTGGCGAGAGTGGCATCAATCCTTTTAATAATGCTAATTCGTATATAGGCGTTGGTGATAGCGCTATAGCTACTAGCGAAGCTCAAACAGGATTACAAGGAGTAAATATAACTTATGCACAAGTAGATGATACTTACCCTAAAATTGATAAAAACAAAGCTATAGTTAGAGCTACTTTTGATGGCAACACAGGCAATCATGATTGGAAAGAATTCACATGGTCAAATGGTAACTCTAATAGTTCTATCAACTTAAATAGAAAAGTTGATGATAAACCAAGAACTAAAGTCGAGGGCGATATTTGGGTATTGGAACTTAATGTAACTATATTTAATGGTTAAGGTTGGTGATTATTATGGCTAAAACTAATTGGCAAGACCCTAGAACTGGCGAGATTATCTCTCCTCATATATCCGGACTTCAAGAAGCCGTTGGAAAACTAGAGGAAAGCATAGGTATCGAAACTATAACCGAAACAAATATGCAATTGTCAGAGGTTTTTATTTCAGGTAATGATAGGTATAGAATAT
This sequence comes from Firmicutes bacterium UBA1535, assembly GCA_002323775.1. Lineage (GTDB taxonomy): Bacteria > Bacillota > Clostridia > Tissierellales > Sedimentibacteraceae > UBA1535. The sequence goes on from DCPV01000104.1 coordinate 9,168, forward strand.
ATCAAGCACCAGAAGGAAAAAGAAACTGGCTAATCTCCCCTGCTCCAATAATCAAAAAAAATGGAGTTAATATAACTAATGATTTTGAGATTGACTATGGCGGCGGAGCTGTTGTTTTTACAAACCCTATAACTGAAAGCGATGTTTTAACAGCAGATGTTAAACACACTATTAAAACTGAAAATGTTTTAACCAAGCAAGATTACGCATCTAAATCCGAAGCCGAGGTCGGTGCTGATAATACAAAAGTTATGACACCCTTAAAAGTTAGAGAGTTTTTTATAGCCAACGGTGGTGGAAGTGGTGGAGTTACTAACGTAGTATTTCAAAGCGGAAAGAAATATTATAAATTTACAGCAACTGATGCAGTTAATAATTTTGAGATACCAAGCGAGTTATTTAATCCCGCTAATGATGTTGTTGAATTAATTCATGGTGGAAATATACCACTAATTAAAGATGAAAATTATACATTAGTAGGCAATTTAGTAACTTTTATAGGTTATTCTTTAGATATAGGTGATGATATACATTGTTTGATAACCAATACAGCTTATAGCTACAATGCTTTAAGCGATAAGCCTGATTTAAGTAATATAGTAAGATACAGTGAAGCTGAGTTAGGCACTCCGATTAGCGTTAATGCTAATACTTTAGGTGGACAATTACCTAGTTATTATGCTAAATCAGATGATTTTTCTAATACTAACAATAAAGTAGGCGTACTTGAGACAAATATTGAAGAAAAAACAGACAAGGATAAAGTTTATTCTTTAAATTACGAATATTATAAAAACTTACCTAGTGGGGCGGATTTAAATGAGTATAAAAATCCAAATGTATATGCTTGGACAAGTAATTCTATACCACCGACCCTTATAAATGCTCCTACAGAATTAACTGACTCTGGTGCATACGGAAAACTTATCGTTGAACACGGCAGAAACTATTATGATTTAATTTTACAAACGCTAAAATTTACTAAATCAAAAAAAAGTTATGAATTTGTTAGATATTTTGCTTCAGATATAGGGTGGTGTAGTTGGCAAGAAATAGCCACAACAGAAAAAATAGATATTTTACTAACAGCTAACACAGGATATAAAATAACACATCAAGAATGTTATAAAATTAATAATTTAATTTTTATAAATGCGAGATTTAAAAAATCAGATGATGGACTTTTTACAGACATACATAATCCAGTAATGGTTGCAACTTTGCCTTATATGCCAAAAACTTTTAATGTACAGTTATCTACAGTAACTGGCATAGCTTCAGGAAGTCCCGCTATATCTAATAGTTCGGCATACATAAGCTTAACTGGTACTCTTTTGATAATGTTTAAGAAGATTACTTACGACTGTGATTACATATCTGTATCAGGTAGCTTTGCTATATAGGAGGTAAATATGCAAATATGGAAAATAGATTATAAAGGATTTTTTACAGAGAGTATGATTATTAATGAAGAAGAATTAACTGAACTAGATATTGTTGCTCCTGTAAATACTGATGAAACAAATACATTTTATAAACCTAAATGGAATGGCATGGAGTGGATAGAAGGTGCAACAGCAGAAGAAATAGCAGAGTGGAATGAACAACAAAACTCCCCTCCCTTATCTAAACAAATAGAAGATTTAAAAACTCAAATCGCTGAAACAGACTATCAAATCATAAAATGTTATGAATACAATTTAGTCAACAAAGAACTACCTTATGATGTAGAATCGCTACATATTTATAGACAAGCTTTAAGAGATGAAATAAACCAGTTAGAATTACAAGAACAAGGAGGTGTTGATAATGCCAGAAACATATAGTACAACACTTAAACATGATAATGGAATTGACTATCTTGCCCCTCGTACCATAGCAGACAATGTTAGTATGGTAGACGGTAGAACGGTAGAAGTTAATGTATCTGAAATAAAGCAGGAATTGGAACAGAAAGCGGATAAACAATGGATGCCTGATAATTGGAAAACAGAAAGCGACTTACCTAGCGCTTATCCTAATAAAACTACAACTATTTTTTATGCTAATAATTTTTTAGGATTTTCTGTTTGTATTGTAGAGACTAAAATAATAAGTCCATATATGGGAATTCAAACGATATCATCAAATAGTGCATATGGTGGTACACAACTTAAATATCGGCTTGTTGAAACCACTAATTGGGGAACAGCAAGGACAAT
>DCPV01000077.1 GCA_002323775.1 Firmicutes bacterium UBA1535
TGGTTTTGATTTTGCTTCTCGTGCTTCTTTTGAAAAATAATTATACTCACCTAGCTTGTACAACTCAAATCCAAAGTTTTGAGGATTGTGTGATATATCAGTGTATATTTGATAGAACATATCATGCACTTGTCTAAATGCTTCTTCAAATTCATTAAAGTCCAAGTCCTTTAAAAAATCTTGATGTATCTCGAATTTCTCTGGAACATCAACTAATTCATTGCGACGTATAATTGCCCATTTACTGATTATATAATCATTACTCATAATAAATACCACCTTTTTTATATTTCACTGTCTAATATTTTATCCTATTTTTTAAGTTTTTTACTATGCTAAGGTTTTTTAACGTAAATACTTATAGAATATGGTTTGTTCGTCATTTTAATCTCCTATTATATAAATTTTTCTAATATATATTAATCATTAAATTTATAATATATTCGTTCTATGTTTTGTCCAATATTCATCGTCGGTAAGACCATACATTATTTCATCAAAATGTCTCCCATCAGTATATACTGATTTTCTACGACGACCTTCAACAACTAATCCAAGCTTCTCACAAAGCTTATTTGACGATATATTGTATTCATATACATTTGCCTCAAATTTACAACATCTCATTTGACCAAAATAAAACTTTAATATTAGAGATAATGCTTCGTGTGCAAATCCTTTTCTTTGATATTCTGGTTTTATAAACATTCCGCAGGTAAAAATTCCAATTCGTTTATCAACAATTGATGGAGTTGCCATGCCTACTTTATTGTTGTCATTATCAACCATAATTAAAAAAGGGCTTTCATTATCATTTCCCTTTAAAGATTGATTTAAAGCAAAATCTTTACATGCGTTTAGAGACATTGGAATTCTGATATCTGATTCGTTTTTTTGTATTGACTCATCTTGTAAAGCCTCAAAAAACAAGTTATAATCATCAGGCTCCATTGCCCTTAGTGTAATATTTTTTCCTTGCCAATAATTCATATTAATACCACCTTTTTATATTTATTCATTCTTAACTATCTTTTACTTTAGAAGCTCTAAAAGCTTTTTAGCGGTATTTGAATTTCTTATAGTAACGTTGTTATATGCAGATTTGCCAACAATTTTTGCCCATCTCGTTTTAGAAAATGTTTCAATTGGTGCGGACCAAAAAATTACTTGTCCATAATATCCAACCTGCTCATACTCAGGTTTTGCAATGCCAACTTGCTCAATTATATCTGCTGCGGTAGATGGAGGTATAACAAAAATTGCGTTATTTTTTGATTCAATATCCTTATCCCACCAAATTGGTGCGTTTTGCAGGGCAGCAGATAAATCCTCAGCAGATATGATTGTAACCAATATACTTAAATTAAATTTATCTTCTATTATAGCTTCACAGTTTTTCCTAATGTTTTCTTCGTTATCATTGCAAGAGGAAAAAATAACATTTCCACTATTGATATAGGTAACAACATCTTTGTATCCATTATCTTCAAAGGCGGCTTTTAATTCTGTCATCGATATTTTATTTTTACCGCCAACATTTATACCTCGCAACAATGCAATATACTTTCGCATAAGTTTATCCTCTCATTTTTTATTGAGTTATATACAATCAATTTTATCACAATAAAGTAATTACCTCAAGTAGAAATTCTAAGGATTGTTTTTGATTGGAACCCATGCTTCAACTACCATTTTTCCATCTTCTCTCCAATAGCAGCGTTCTTGCCTAGGTCCTTTTTCCTGATCATATCCTGAGTTTGGAAACCATTCTGTATATATGCGTTTCCAAATTGATCTTATATTATCTTTAGCTGGATTTTCTATTATAAGAGGAAAGCTTGCCCATTTACCCGAGGGAATAGTTAGAGTTTCGAAGTCTTCAGAAACACCACATTTTGGCATATCTAAGCATATCATGTATTTTAATGTATCGTCGTCAATATCAGATATTACAGACTTTAATAAGGTTGTTTCGTTACCGTTGCCAGCTTTAACAATAAGGTTTGTTATTTGATCTTCTTCACATTTATTCCAAAATGCAGGAACAGTTTCATAAGCCTCAGATGCTTTTGTTATCAATGATTTGCCAAAAACTGTAATATCATGTTCTTCAAATATTTGAGGATTTAATTCTTCTATTGCTTCTTTAGAAGGTGTAAAAATAAGGCGTGGATGTGATTTCAATTCGACGCATACATCTCGTGCTTGTGATGGGAGAATTCCGTGCATTGCTTGAAATGCTCTTGTAAATGAATTTGGTGAAGAATAATTATATTTGTTGGCAATATCTAAAATATTAGCATTGTTTCTTTGAAGTAAAAAACCTGCAAGCGTTAGTCTTCTACGTCGTATGTATTCATTAAGCGGAATATCAGAAATAAAAGAAAATATACGTGTAAAAAGATATTCAGAGCAAAATGCCTTACTTGCTGCTACAGTCAAGTCAATTTCACCTGCAAGATTTTCTTCAATATAGTCTATTGCCGCATTCATGCGTTCCATCCATTCCATGGTTATTACCGCCTTTGTTTAATTTTTTTAAATTATAGTAAAAAGGCGGTGCAATTTTTACACCGGCCTTTAATTACCACAATGTTTACATACTTTAATACTGCGTTCGTTTTGAATAGCTGTCCATAATATTTTTACAGATTTTCTGTTGCAAATAGGGCAGGTTCCTCTCCAGTTTAGTATTTTTTTAGCATTGCTGCCTCGTCTTGGTTTTGACATATTATTTATATCTCCTTTACAGCTCTTGTTGAATAAAACAAGTATATAGATTTTGCTTTATTATGTCTACGCATTTTATGCACCAAAATGTGTAAAGAGGATTTTATTAAAACATTTTATTAAAAAACATAAGATTATTCTACCATACTAGAACTGTTGCTTCAAGCAGAAATTCAAAGTAGTATCTACAAGCATTGATATAAAAAATTTAATTATAAATATTTTAATTATTCTATTGAAATATTTTAAATAATGGTTTATAATGGTAACGGAATTATCTTTCCAATTTTATTTACAAAGGAGTGATGAATTATGGCAAAAAATACTAATATGGTGATTTTAAAATAATTTTATATTGTGGGTGCAAAGTCAATGCTTGATTTTGTGTACCCAAACAATGCTTTTTAAGCATTGTTTTAATACCCTTTTGTAATACTGTAAAAATATTGAAGATGTTAGGAAAATTAAAAACGTTGTAAACAATACTAAAAGCGTTGTTTGTAATGTTAAAAATGTTACTTAATATCTTTAAAACAGAACTTGCTTATGGGCAAGTTTTTTTATGCAAAAATTGGAGGAAAAAATGATTAATTTAAACGAATATGGATGGAATTTAGAATATGAGCAGGATATAAAGCAAGGCTTAATACCTGCAAGAGTAGTAGAAGTTCACAGAGAACTGTATAAGGTTGTTTGTGAGTATGGAGAGGTTAACGCAAGATTAAAAGGAACTTTTTATAAAGAAATAAAATTTGATGATGATATACCTGTAGTTGGAGATTTTGTATATTTGCAATATAATCAATACGGAGACTCATTAATTGCCAAGTTGTGTAAAAGAAAAAGTAAATTTTCGAGAACAGATTTTTCTGGTCATGCTGCCGCTTATGTTAAAACAATACATGAACAGGTAATAGCAGCTAATTTTGATTATGTATTTATTGCTGTTTCATTAAACCATGATTTTAATATAAATAGAATAGAAAGATACATCGGTGCTGCAATAGTGAGTGGGGCTGAGCCTGTAATTATACTTACCAAGGCGGATTTAAACAACGAATATGAAAAATATGTCAATGAATTAAAATCGCAGTATGAAGATATAGATATTATTGCTATCAGCTCAAAAACTGGATTTGGCTTGGAAGCTTTAGAAAAATATTTGAACAAGGGAAAAACTTTAGTGTTTTTGGGCTCATCAGGAGTTGGAAAATCAAGTCTTGTAAATGCTATATCAGGTGAGGAAATCATGAAGGTCAATAGCATAAGAGATGATGATTCAAAGGGTAGACATACTACTACCCATAGGCAATTGATTATGCTTGCATCTAAAACTATGATAATAGATACTCCTGGTATGAGAGAATTAGGTATGTGGGATGCCGGAGAAGGAATAAAAAAGACCTTTGATGATATTGAGGAATTAATGGAGCAATGTAAATTTTCAGATTGCTCTCATAAAAGTGAGCCGGGCTGTGCAATTAAAAAAGCGTTGGAAAATGGAAAACTTGATGAGGATAGATGGAAAAGATATTTGCAACTAATAAGTGAAAATAATTTTGGAAAGCAAAAGTCAGCTTATACAAAAAGAGAAAAGTTAATAAATAAGATTAAGGGGAGATAGGGGTATAAAGTATGATAGAAATATTAAAACCAAATAAAAAAATGAGAGAACTACTTAGTTTTACACCTTTGCAATATATGATAGATGGGGTAGAAGAAAATCCTAAATTGGCAAAATCATATATAAGTGAAACAGAAGATACATGCTTTGTTTTACTTGGAGTTTACTTATTTGCAGCTGGAGAAATCACTAAAGAATCTCTTGATTATTTAGACAAACAGATACTAACAGAAAAAGCAAGGAATGAGTTAGAAATTATTATTGTATTTTATCCAAACGAGGATTGGAAAAATGCAGTAACCAATCTATTTCCTAATAAATACAGTCTATATGAAAGAAGTCTGTATCGTATGAAACCAACTAATTTTGACAATGACTATAGCAGTAGTCAAGGAGCAAATATACTAAAAATAACTTCTGAGCTTTTAAACTCTAATGTTGATAATATAAATATGATAATCAATGAAGTTACAACATATGATGATATGGATGATTTTGTAGATAGAGGAGTTGGATTTACACCTGTAATTAACAATAAAGTATGCGGATTTTGCACCAGTGAATATCCAACAAAAACTGAATTGGCAATCGGTATTGAAGTATTAAAAGAATATCAGAAGCAAGGTATAGCAAAGGATATGACAAAGATGCTGTTAAATGAAGCTTATAAAAAAAATATTACAGTAAATTGGGAATGTTGGAAAAACAATATAGCATCAGCTAAAACAGCAATGTCCTGTGGTTTTGAAAAGGTAGCAGATTATCCAGTAATTTTTGTTGAATTATAAGTACTAATTAAAAACACCTGTGATTTTATTTTATATTAAAATCACAGGTGTTTTATATTAAATTTTTAATTTAAAGTTTTTCCGCATTTTCGGCAAAATTTATAATCATCATTTGTTTTAGTTCCACAATATGGACAGAAGTTAGAATCATTATTATCGTTGTTATTGCTATTATCATTATTTTTATATATTTTTACATCATGATATTTTGTTTTTCCAAATAATTCATTCAAAGGATCTGTTTCTTCATCATCACTTGTTATATCAAATGATGAAAAACGATTTGAACCCGTAGCATTTTTATAATTATAAATCGCTTGTAAAATACCTAAAATTATAAACATAATACCAAAGATGGGGAAAAATATTGGAGCTCCCATTGAAGACGCCATAATTGTCCAAAATATTCCAAAGACAACAGCGACTATTGAGCCGACAAAGCCCATTGCAGAAGGACCACGTCCAGGTTTTATACTTTTCATATTTAAAATACCTCCACAAAAAAATTATAATATTTTTAGAAACTAGAAAATTCCTCAAGCTTTATTATGTTTTTGAAAGTGAAATCTTCAGTTTATCTATAATTAATTTTAGCCATATATAACTAAAAATTATTAATAATTCAATAAAGCAATAATAATAGAGAACAAACCTAAACTTATAGAAATCAAGCATAAAAACATTACAGTCTGCATCTGATTTAATCCTTTTTTCATTAATCTAAAGTGGGCTTGGCTGTTATCACCTACATAAATAGGCTTTTTCTCTTTAATTCTTTTAAAAACAACATAAATATTATCAAATATAGGTACTCCAAGTGCTATAATTGGAATAAATGTTGACAAAATAGTTGCGTGCTTCATAACACCTCCAAGTGAGATTATACCAAGCATAAAGCCTAAAAAGGTAGCACCAGAATCACCCATTAGTATTTTCGATGGAAATTTATTGTATCTTAAATACCCAAGGCATACTCCAACTAAAATTATTGATATAAGCGCATGTGAAGAATGTCCTTTCATCTGTGCAACAATAAACAATGTACCAGCAGAAATACATGAAATACTACCTGCTAAGCCATCAATTCCATCTGTAAAATTTATAACAGTTGTTACTCCAAACAACCAAATAACAGTAAAAATAAATTGCATCCAAACAGGTAAAGAAACATGGATATTATATATTGGTAAAAAGAAGCCTTCAAATCTTATATCAGCCAAAAATACTAATGAACAGGCAAATAGCTGTATTAAAAATTTTGGTAAGGCTCTTAAATCCTTATTGTTTATTTTATGCCAATCATCGACTATACCAACTGCAAATATGATAAGCGAGCTTATAAAAATTATTAATATATTAATTTTTTCTTTTGAATTAACGGTATCACGAAGCGATATATTTGAAAAACCCTTTGATACTAAGAAAAATACAATCCAAAATATTGAAAATATCAAAACTGAAGCCAAATATGGCTTAGGCTCTGTATGAATTTTTCTGTTTTGCAAATTAGGTTGCTCAACAAAATTAATTTTCTTTGCAAATTCAATCATTTTAGGCGTAGCAATCAGCATTAAAGCAAGAGATATGCTAAAGCCTAATATATAACTTAAAGTCATTTTTTCCTCCATTGTATGGTTGTTTTTTATAAAAATATATTTTACCATCTAAGCAAGTTATATTATACTATAAATATGTGACACTGTAAATATATTGAAAAAAATTTCAGAAATTATGCAACTTTTTGACTTAAAATCAGTCTATTAAATATAGGATAATAAAGCCTTAAATAAACCCATGGAGGTAAAAATGAAAAAATAATACAAAAACGTGCTAATTTTAACAATTATAACTCTAATGATATTTACTATGGTCAGTTGTAAGGCTAAGAGCGTAAACGACTCTGGCTCTTATAAAAATACTGATAACGCTATGTCTGATGTAAGGTATAGTGCAGAAAAATACAATGCAGAAGAATATAATTCTATACCAGAAAACAATTATAAATCTGTTGCAGATTATCCAATGTCAACATTTTCAGCAGATGTGGATACTGCCTCATACAGCAATATCAGAAGATTAATAAATGACGGTCAGCGTGTAGATATTGGTGCTGTCAGAATTGAAGAAATGATAAATTATTTTAAGTATGATTATCCAAATCCAAAAGATGGTGAGCCTTTTTCAGTAACGACTGAATTATCAGAATGTCCATGGAATAAAGACAGTAAATTGATGCTAATAGGCTTAAAAACAAAGGATATAGATTTTTCTGAAAGCCCAAATTCAAACTTGGTATTTTTACTTGATGTATCTGGCTCAATGTACAGTTATGATAAACTGCCATTAATGCAGAAAGCATTTAAAATGCTAACAGCTAATCTTACAGAAAAAGACAAAGTATCAATAGTTACATATGCTTCAGATGATAGAGTAGTTTTAGAGGGAATAAGCGGAAACAACAGCGAGATTATAAATGAAGCCTTAGATAACCTTTCGGCTGGTGGCAGCACACATGGAAGCAAAGGAATAACAACAGCTTATGAACTGGCTGAAAAATATTTTATAAAAGGTGGCAATAATAGAGTAATTTTAGCAACAGACGGAGACTTGAACGTTGGACTAACAAGTGAGAGTGAGCTTGAAAAACTTATAACAGAAAAGAAAAATAGCGGTGTATTTTTATCAGTTTTAGGCTTTGGAACTGGGAATATAAAGGATAACAAAATGGAAACCTTGGCTGATAAAGGCAATGGTAATTACTCATATATTGATTCCTTATATGAAGCAAAAAAGGTATTGGTAGACGAAATGGGTGCAACTCTTGTAACTGTTGCAAAGGACGTTAAACTTCAAGTGGAGTTTAATCCGGCTAATGTCAAAGGGTATAGGCTAATAGGATATGAAAACAGATTGCTGTCAACAGAGGATTTTAACGATGATAAAAAGGATGCCGGGGAAATAGGGGCAGGCCATAGTGTCACAGCACTTTATGAGATAGTATTAAAT
>DCPV01000224.1:0-1598 GCA_002323775.1 Firmicutes bacterium UBA1535
CGAAACTTTATACAGTCTCTATTTTTATTCTAAATTTCTTTATTACAATTATTTATTCTTTATAATCCTAGCCAGTGAGAAGTCCTCACCTTGTATATACTCTACTGTAAAGCCAAGTTGTTCGAAATCTTTTACTCTTATCATAGCCTCGCCGTTAATTGTTAAACCTTCCATATAAAATTCTTGGCCGTCACTTAATAAGAAATATGCTCTGTTGTTTTCAGCACTCCAATACCACTGGTTTTTCTCTACAAGCACTTCAAATATATCTTCAAAAGGAAGATATATTCTGCCATCTTTCATGACATATGGTTGATTGGTATAATCAGCATTACCATTTGCTCTATAAATATCTATATCTGCTCCATCTTCCGGATAATCACGATACCAACTAATTTCTATTATCTTAACAGGATTGTATTTATTTTCTAATTTCTTATTTAATTCATCGATTTCTTCTGTTGTTATAGCCTTATTTGGTGCTAAAGCATTTTTAACAGCTTTGGGACTTATTGTTGTTTTAGATTTAATACTTCCTGATAAAATTCCTTCTACTATTATTTTAGCATCAATCTTTTGTCCATACGTATTACCCTCTTTATAAATCTCATTCTTTAGATAGCTTTGACCAAACATATTGATAATCTTATCTAATTCTTCTTTATCTTCAGTTTCCATAGTTTCTATTGATTTATAGATTTCATCTATACCTTTATAGAAGTCTTCCTTTAGAGCTTTGAACTCCTCAATAGCAGATTTTGTATCAACAGCCTCTGCTCCTTCCTTAATTTCCATATTAGCATATACAGTTTCTAAATATTTGATTGTTTCATCAAATATTAATTCTTTATTTTCGCTTATGTATTTAACAAGTCTGCTGACAAAGCTCCATACGTCCTTTGCATTTAGCTCCATAATATATCCATTGCCAGTTTTCTTTATAAACTTTGACTCAAAGCCTTTGAACGCATTTGTCAAATATTTTTTAGCACTTTCGATTATTGCCTTGTTATCCTTGTAAGTTACGCTTATATTAGAATTTTTAAGCTCCTCCATTCCGGATATACCATATTGATTAGGAAGAACTATATACTCAACATCTTTCAATTCCTCAACAAGTTTTTCAGCAATTAAAACCTCTGTTTCGTCTAATTCTAAGTTTAAATCATCTCTGAACTTTAACATTTCTGACAGAATATTTTTTGAAACATAGAATTTATTATCTATCATCATAAACTTAATTGGGCTTGTATTTCCCTTTCCATCAAGCTCAAATTTAATATTCAAGTTTAAATAAGCTTTGTTAAAGTCATCTATATTTGCTTCTCCTTGGATATCAATATCCAATTTACTATTTACATCTTTTCCTGTAATTTCTTTGGGAATTTCAATCTGTGTTGAATTTTTAATCTCTATCTGAGTTAATTTGTTCATTTCAGCAGATAAATTCATATATCCTATTTCGTTTACGTTGCATCCTGCAAGCATTGAAATCAACATAAATACCGCAAGAAATAAACTTATTTTTCTTTTAATCATTTTAAATGTCCTCCGTCTAATATTTTGTACTCTCTTTTAAATTGTCCGATATAATATAT
>DCPV01000224.1:1673-7004 GCA_002323775.1 Firmicutes bacterium UBA1535
ATATATTATATCGGACAATTTTCAAAAAAATTCAAACTTTATTAACATTTTTCACTATTTTTATAATCCAATTCAATTTTGTCAAGCTCAAAAACTCTTATTGAATCTTTTACTGATTTTTCCTTTGCTCTATCTGCGTATTTGTTAATACACATAGCGTTACTTGGTTTTCTGTTTAAGGAAAGCGGACCGTTCACACATCCTCCCTCACAAACCATACCTTCTATAAAATTACCATCCAATCTGCCCAGTTTAGCAAGCTTTAATGCTTTTTCACATTCAACAAGACCATTGCAAATAACAGGTTTTATTTCTACATCATATTTATTTTCTTCTATAACATGCTTAACCGCTTCAGTAAGTCCACCAGAACGAGCAAATATCCTTCCAAATTTAGAAGCATTATCCAATGGCTTTTCTTCACATTCCGAAACCTCTATTTCCTTTGCATCTAAGAAGGCTTGGAGTTCTTCAAAGCTCATTACAAAATCTATATCATCTCTGTATTCTTCATATTGAGCCTCTTCTTTTTTAGCAACGCAAGGTCCTATGAAGATTACTTTAGCATCTGCGTCCGTGTGCTTAATTAATCTTGCAGCAGCAATCATTGGTGAAACGGCTGTAGATATGTTGTCTACTAAATCACTATATTTCTTTTTTATTAATGATACAAATGCAGGGCAGCATGAAGAAGTAATAAATTTCTTGTGCTTTAATTCTTCTACAAGCTGGCTTGTTTCATGTTGAGCTATGATATCTGCACCTATCGCAGCCTCAATAACATCATAGAAACCAAGTTTTTTAAGTGCTTCTACAACCTGCTCTATTGAATTTTCCGGAAACTGAGCAGCTATTGCCGGTGCAATAACGCAGTAAACCTTATAATTTTTATTGTTTTCTGATCTTTTTATCAATCTTGCAACTTCTAAAATATGTGATTTATCTGTTATCGCTCCAAAAGGGCATCTAAGTACACAAGCTCCACAAGATATACATTTTTCATGGTCTATCAAAGCCTTTTTTGTAACAGGGTCTATTTGTATCGCATTAAGCTTACAAGATGTATAGCATGGTCTTCTGACATCTGATATAGCCTCAAATTGGCATGATTGATGGCATTTCCCACACTCTATACATTTTTCATAGTCTATGTGAGCCTTCTTATTGACAATTGATATTGCATTTACAGGGCAATTAGCTACACAGTGATGAGCTAAACAGCCCCTGCAAGCTTCCGTAACAGAAAACCTGTTTACCGGGCATTCATCACAGGCTAATTCAATAGTATTGACTACATGATCATTGAACTCATAAAGAATGTGCTTTATTCTTTCACTAACAATCGCTCTTTCTTTATAAATACAACACCTAATCTGTGGTTTTGGTCCTTCTGCGATTCTTTTTGGAATGTTCAGTAAATCCTTTAATAAATTATCCTTTAATTCAGACTTAAGAACTTCCTTTAAAACTGAATACTTAATATACTGAACATGGTTATCAAACTTTTTCATTTTTCTAAAATTTACTCCTTATTTTTCCTAGCCGTCCTGTTTTCCATTATTATTTACAAGTATTTAATGGAAACCTCTTTACCAGCCTTTTTCAATTCTTCCACAATTTCATTTATTATTTTTATTTTAATATTAAATCCCACTGGGAAATTAGGGTTTTGATGAGCCGGATTCACTGCCTTTCCTACGAAAAAATTTACATGGGTACTTTCCTCCATGAGCATCTTTGTAAGCAAGCAACAGCCATCATAACTATTATAATCTACATAATTCTCTTGAGTACTATCATTTAATTGTATCAATTTATCCAAGACCATACCAAGAGTCAATACCCCCTCTGTAATAAGGTCAAATCCATCCATATATGCTATAGGAGGTATATCCTTTGTCATGGAATCCATATCTACAGTCATATCAAGGTTAAGAGCCCTTTGAGCAATCTGTGCAGTTGTTCCTCCGCAGACTATTTTTTTCGAATCTCCAGATGTCATCTTCTCTACTAAAAATTCGTCAAGATTTTTATCAGATGGAGGTCCAACAAATAAATCTATGTGCTGTGGTTTTCTTACCTTAATGGTCAATATTGTAGTATCATCACCAGGCTTGCTATCATATAAATTATTGCAAACACCTATAAAATTACCGTTCAAAATTTGCGATGTATGATTAACTTTATTTAAGCTGGATAAATAATCATTTATCTCATCCCATCCCCAACCTAAGTTAAGCAATCCACCTATACCGGCGTGAACAGCACCGTCACTCACTACATTGATTGTATCTCCAAGTGTGAGCTGTATATTTGATTCAAGAACTTTTTTAGTTCCAAAATACCTTTCTTTTTTATCAACATTTACATTTATTCCGTCCTCATTATAATAAAAATAATTTGGACCGTCATATTCTGCTATATACGCATTGTAGTTTTTATCAATTTTTATTATCGTAAACGTTGAGTATGCAAGCTTTCTAACCTTGCATTCAGGGAGTGTGTTTATTATAGTTTCTATGGTCTCCTCTATGCTTGCGCCATTCTTTAGCATGGTTGCCGCAATTTTAGAAGTCAATGTAGACAAAATATTAGCCTTTACACCGCTGCCAAGACCATCAGAAAGAACAGCTATATATCCATCATCTGTTTGAACAATCTCAACCTTGTCACCACACAGCTCCTCCCCTACATGATTTATACTTTTATAATTTATGTCTATGAAATATTCCATCACTTTCCACTTTCTTCATCAGCTACTATTTTCTTAAGTTTTAATAAAGTAGCTTTTGTTTCTGCCGTTGTTTCTCCTAGAAGTCCTGCGATTTCCTGCGCTACACGCATTTGCTTTTCAATTACCCTATTGGTACTTTCTATTGTGCTTAATTTCAAGCTTAAAAGCTTATCTTTCTTTTTCTCCTCGTCTGTAACATCGAGTAGTATACCAAAAAGTATTTTCAATTTTGGTAAATATATAATACTGCTATATGCAGTTATTCCATAACTATCCAATACTATTTTCTTACCTATAAGATCACAACCGCTCTCTATTACTGCTTTGCAATCTGCAATAGGCATCAATAAAGATAGATTTTTGCCGACCATATTTTCTGCCTTTGCATTAAACGTATCTTCAGCCTTAGGATTTATGTCAATTATGTTTAGATTTTCATCAACTATAAACAATATATTAGGAGAATAATCAAAGCTTATATTTGATATTCTTTCTGCCTTGTTTCTCATATATGGAAGACACATCTCAGGATGTGAAAGTCCATTTAAAACAGATATAGCTTTATCACGGCAGGTTTCATATCCGCAAGAACCACAATTAAGTTCATCTTCTTTTGTATATTTTCCTATATTATTTAAAACAGCTTTTATTTGTTCTTCGGTATGTCCCATTGCCGGAACACTAGCATCCCTAAATTTTCTATAATAATCTATATCCGGATAATCATTTTTAAAGGACTTGTCCGCTTTTTCGTTTTGTTTGATTTTATTTCTTATATGAACCTGTCTAATATAAGGGTTACCTTCTATTTTAGATATAGCTGGACCGCCAATACATGCTCCCTCGCACATATTTGCTTCTATGCACACATTACTTAATTCATTATTACTTAGTGCCTCAAATAAATTTTTACAACTCTTTGAGCCTGCTACTGCTATGCTCGTGTAGTTCTTTTCATTTAAAACATCCACAAGACCTCCCAATATCCCTTTTTCTATCGGATATCTCTGTCCTGTAGTACTGCCTGCCGCATCAGGAAAAGTTTCTTCACAATCTTCTAAATTTACATCGTTCTTAGTAAGGAATTCTTCAAGCTCCTCAAAAGAAATAACAGCATCCATTATACCTGCCACTTGATAAGGATAAGCTTCACATTTTTTAGCTAGACAAGGTCCTAAAAATGTTATAAATGAATCCTTACCATACTTTTTGAGAAGCATCTTGCTATGTGCAACCATTGGAGAATCTAAAGGAATCAGATTATCAAGCAATTCCGGAAAATATATCTCTATCATCATGTTTACAGATGGACAGGCTGATGTAATTATATTTCTACCATCAGAATTCTTTATATATTCTTTATAAAGCTCAGTAACCTTAGCAGCTCCGATAGATGTTTCCTCAACAGCATAAACTCCAAGCTTTTTCAAAGCGCCTATCAGCCTATAAGGCTCTTTAAAAATTCCAAGATATGATGGAGCAATACTAATTACAACCTTTTTGTTTTCTTTGATAGCTTGTATTACCTTATCTAAGTCACTGAGTATGCTTCGAGCGTTCTGAGGACATACCAAAAAGCACGTTCCACAAGCTACGCATCTTTTCTCCTCTATCTGAGCACGATCGTCTACCATTTTTATAGCTTTTACACTGCAATTTCTGACACACTTATAACAATTCTTACAATTTGCAGGTACAAAATCTAGTATTTTCATCGTCTCAATTCCTCTAAAATTTGCTCATTAAAGAATTTTTCTGCTGTATCTGGAACTACTGAATACACCTTATCTTCAACTTTAGTTGAAACAGCCTCTGTACAATTTCCTAAGCAAAACGCAGCCTTAATTGTAACCTTGTCTTCAAGATTGTTTTTCCTTACACATTCCTTTAATTTTTCGATAACCTCATAAGAACCCTTTAGATGACACGCACTTCCTACACAAACGCTAATATTTAGCATAATAACCTCCTACACCTTGTAATGGCAACATAAATGAAGAATCATTCTTTATTTTTTATTGCTTTTAACTTAGAACAAAAATCATTTTTAAATCTAAATTAAGGATATAATTTATAGTCACGAACTCTTCTTATAATGTTAATATAATTATAAGTTTTTTCAAATGAAATGTCAATTAGAAATGTTAAATAATTAACAATTTAAGCTTTATAAATAATTAATTTCTGTTAATAAGGTTTAGTATGTAATATATTTATTAAATTAGCTTACTTATCTAAAGTAAGTATATTACTTCATATTAAAAATATAACTACGACTTTAAAACCAATTTATAAATGAATTTTCAAATAAAAAAAGGATGTCTTAATTTATTTAAAACATCCTTTCAGAATACTCGTCATACGTGAATTCATGTTTCTTAAAAAAGTCCTTCTTTGTAATTGGACATTCGTACAGCATGATAGGCATTTTGCCATCATCAATAATAATTTCGGTAAGTGTGTTATTAATCCACTATCTCAAAAGTAAATACAACGGGATTTACAACATTCTCGCTAAGCGGAGACACATCAACTGACTTAATCTTCAATTTTATTCCCAATGCTTTTTGGTACTCATACAAACGCCCACCGGCACA
>DCPV01000224.1:7090-24266 GCA_002323775.1 Firmicutes bacterium UBA1535
ATCTTTCAAAATATGTTTCAATTGATGCAGGAAATTGAAACATTCCTTTTGGAGCATGCTTGTAGTATCCATGTTTACAGGAAAAAGTGACTGTGATTGTATTATCATCGTTCAAAACGGCTGTTCTGCCAAAAGTATTTGTAAATATTTCAAGCCTTTCAGCAAGGGGCTTATCAGCATGTTCAAGTGCGAAGGCTTTGCGTTCTTTATCGTACCCAGTACCGTTACAACTTCCGTTTTGCTCGTATAGCCTGAAGCGTTGCTCCTTGGTGAGCTGTTTTTCCATCGCTTTTATAAATTTTTCATCACATTCGTCTCCACTATATGTTTGAACAATGTGCTCAAATAAAGGCAATATATCAACAGGAATTTCATTTTTACGCATTCGCATACTTTTCAACATAGTTTTCATTTGTATATATCCTCCTCTTTAATATCCGTCACAAGATAGTATTTATCCGACAGATGTTATATACATTATAATACGATTCATACAAAAAGGATATCGACATATGAATGTCGACATCCTTTTATATTTATTTTTTCATACTTAAAATTTCTCTTGCTTCGTTTGGTGTAGCTATTTCTCTGCCTAATAATTTTGCTAATTGAACAACCTTTTCTACCATTTCTCCATTTGATTTTGCTAAAACACCTTTTTCTAAGTAGACGCTATCCTCAAATCCTACTCTAACATGTCCTCCCATAGAGATAGTTGCAGCAGCTATACTCCACGCACTTCTTCCTATACCTGTTGCTGTCCAAGTAGAGCCTTGAGGTATGCTTCCAACCATAAAGGATAAATCACGAATTGTAGCTGACATTTGCACTCCAAGCACAAAGTCAAAGTGTAAAGGATGAACCAATAGTCCTTTTCTGTCTGCCTTTAAAGCTATGTCTATCATTCCTTTGTCGAAAACTTCAAGCTCAGGCTTAATTCCTCTTTCCTTCATAATTTTAGCAAAATTAAATATAGTGTTATCAGTATTGATAAATATTTCATCTCCACCAAAATTACAAGTTCCACAATCCAATGTTGCAAATTCAGGTGTAGGAACAACATCTGTAGATGCCAATCTCTCTAAATCTGTCATACCAACAGCTCCACCTGTAGATGGCTGAACTATAACGTCTGGACAAAGCTTTTTAATAGCATCTATTGCTTCTTGGAATCTCTTTGTATCCTGTGTAGGTGTTCCATCATCCCATCTAACATGAAGATGAATAATAGACGCACCAGCATCATATGCTGATTTTGCTTCTCTAACTATTTCTTCAATAGTATAAGGTACAGCAGGGTTTTGCTCCTTTGTAACCTCCGCTCCGCAAATAGCAGCTGTAATAATTAATTTTTCCATAATAATATTTCCTTTCTTATTTTTAGTTTATTTCTATTTTAACAGACTTTTCTGGTTTAAAGTCGTTTTGTAGGTCATAGATATTGTGTGCTGTTGATTCCATCAACATTTTTCCCCCTAAAGAATATGTACGCATGAACCTGTTATCATTTACAAGTGTCCAGTATTCCTTATCCCAAGTTAAGTATCCAACATCATCGGTTTCTTTTTCTTTTAGAGTAAATTCAACCTGTCTGTTGTTTCTCATAAGAGTTATTAAATCATTGATTGTAACCTCTATCTCAACCTTGTTTATTAAATCATATGCTTTCATTTTTTGTCCTCCAAAATATCGTTAAATAGTAATTTTCATTTCACTAATACAAATATTATATCCTTTTTGGTTGCTTAAAACAAGGTTAATTTGCAAATAATTTATCTATATCTAAATAGTAAAAGATATAACTTAGTTATCACTACTTTAATGTAACTTCAACAACAGTATCTATCAAATCTGGCAAATAAGGTGTTTTGCTTATATTTACAAAAACTATATCTGGATAATTACTTACTATCCAGTTACTTACAATCTTTAGCTCAGTTTTGTCATATAATAAACGAATTTTTTCTATTCTATCCGCACTTATTCCATATAGAGGAATATATCCTATGGAATTTTCCATTATATGATAGTATAATTTATTGCCATTTTGAGTTATTCTTCCATTTTCAGGCTTAGGCAAATTAGATGCTTTACATCCGTATATGCTATTTTTATTGTAGCTCATCCAGTTTCCGATTTCTTTTAATATCTCAACCGATTCTTTAGGAATTCTTCCGTTTGCATCAGGTCCAACATTAAGAAGCATATTTCCGTTTTTGCTTACACACTCAACCAATTTTTTTATGATAGTTGAGGCAGGCTTAAAATTCTTGTCAAGTGCTGTATACCCCCAATTATCATTCATTGTGATACAAGCCTCCCAAGCAAGCTCATTTCCCTCCTCATCAAAAAGTCCGTTTGGAGGAATAATCTGCTCAGGACTGACATAGTCTCCGCTGTATGATGTAGGGTTTTTGGTAGCTATAGAGCCGAAGCCCTCTCCGCTTACTTCCAAGCGGTTATCAACTATTATATCCGGCTGATATGTTCTTACCATTTGCATCAGCTTATCAGCCTGCCATTTTTCACCTTTCATATCTCCGTAGGAGAAATCAAACCACATCATATCAAGCTTTCCGTATTCTGTACAAAGCTCTTTAACCTGTGCGTGCATATACTCCAAATAATTATCAAAATTATGTATTTTGCCCTCATAAGCCTTATTTGCCCTCATTGGGTGGTGCATATCATTGTAATGAGGATAATCAGGATGATGCCAATCAATCAAGGAAAAGTACAGACCTACCTTAATTCCTTCTTTTCTGAATGCTTCTAAATATTCTCTGACAAAATCCCTGCCTGATTTAGTATTTGTAGATTTATAATCAGTCAGCTTTGTATCAAATAAACAAAAACCGTCGTGATGTTTTGCAGTAAGAACTGCATATTTCATACCGGCTTCTTTAGCTAATTTTGCCCACTCTATTGGTTCATAGCACTCCGGATTAAATTCTTCAAAATACTGCTCATAGTCCTCAATACTCATTTTTTCTGTAGAGCGTATCCATTCACCTCGAGCTGGGATTGAATATAATCCCCAATGTATAAACATACCAAATCTGTCGTTTTTAAACCATTCAATTCTTTTGTTATATTCATCTCTGTTGAACATAATATATCCTTTCTCTACAATAAAAGGATGGTTCGCGACTCCATCCTTTTAAATATTTATATTTTACATAACAGCAAATTTTTTAATAAGGGCGAAACTAATTTCACTCTATCGAGTAAAATTACCAAACGAAATAATTTTACCGAATTAAATACTTTTACTCTTTATTAATATTTCATTTCTGCCATTCTCTTGTAAGAATCTAATCTATCCTTAGCATTTTCTTCTGCTCTAGCAAATAAATCATCTGCTACTTCAGGGAAAGATCCTTTAAGTGATGTATATCTTACTTCACCTTCTAAGAACTCTTTAAATGATGCACTTGGCTCTTTAGAATCAAGTATAAATGGATTCTTGCCTTGATCTTTTAATAATGGGTTAAATCTGTACAAATGCCAGTAACCTGATTCAACAGCTTTTTTCTCTCTATCTACTGTCTTACCCATACCTGCTTTGATTCCATGATTGATACATGGTGCGTAAGCTATGATTATTGATGGTCCTTTATAGCTTTCTGCTTCTGTCAAAGCTTTCATGAATTGGTTTTTGTCAGCTCCGATAGCAACCTGTGCTACGTATACATATCCATATGTTGTAGCAATCAAGCCAAGGTCTTTTTTCTTAATTCTCTTACCTGCTGCTGCAAACTTAGCAACTGAAGCAGTTGGAGTAGCTTTTGATGACTGTCCGCCAGTATTTGAGTAAACTTCTGTATCAAATACTAACACGTTTAAGTCTTCGCCTGATGCTAATACATGGTCTAATCCGCCATATCCTATATCATAAGCCCATCCGTCTCCACCAAATATCCAAACTGATTTTTTAACCAAGTAATCTTTTTTATCAAGTATTTCTTTTATTGCATCTTTACAAGCATCACAAGGTTTAAATCCATCTAATACGCTTAAAACTTTTTCTGAAGCTGCTTTTGAAGCTTCTGCCTCATCCATGTTTGCTATCCACTCATTGAATGCTGCTTTTACATCTTCTGCACTTGTTTTTGCAAGAACAGTTTCCATATTAAGTTTAATGTTCTCTCTTATTTGTCTTGTTGCAACTGCCATACCATAGCCGTATTCAGCATTGTCCTCAAATAATGAGTTAGCCCATGCCGGACCTCTGCCATTTTTGTCTCTTGTATATGGAGTTGAAGGAGCTGAACCTCCCCAAATTGAAGAACATCCAGTAGCATTTGCTATAAGCATTCTTTCTCCAAATAATTGAGTAACTGTTTTAGCATAAGCTGTTTCTCCACAACCTGCACAAGCTCCTGAGAACTCTAGGTAAGGTTGAGCAAACTGGCTTCCCTTAACAGAATTTTTATCCATCAATGTATCTTTAATTGATACTTCATTAACAGCATACTCCCAGTTTGGAGATTCTTTCATTTGTGTATCAATTGGCTCCATAACTAAAGCTTTTTCTTTAGCTGGACATATATCAGCACAGTTTCCGCAGCCTGCACAGTCAAGCGGACTTACTTGTATTCTGTATTCTAAACCTTCAAAGCCTTTACCTACTGCTTTTTTAGTTTCAAATCCCTCTGGAGCATTTGCTTTTTCATCCGCATTAAGCAAGAACGGTCTAATACTTGCATGAGGACATACAAATGAACATTGGTTACATTGTATACAATTTTCTATTTTCCATGCCGGAACGTGAACTGCTATACCACGTTTTTCATATGCTGCAGTACCATGAGGGAAAGCTCCGTCTTCTCTGCCTACAAATGTACTTACAGGAAGCTTATCTCCTTCTTGTCTGTTCATTGGCTCAACAACATTAGTTATAAATTCAGGTTTTTCTCCACATCCTGAACATGAACAGCATGAGCTTTCGCATTTTTCACTTTCGCCTTTTGCATTTGACCAAGACGCCGGAACTTCAATCTTAACTAGGTCTGAAATTCCTCTTTGAACAGCTGCTTTGTTCATATCAACTATTTTATCGCCTTTTCTTCCATAAGAATCAACTATAGCATCTTCTAAATATTTAACTGCTTCCTCTACTGGAATAACATTAGCTAATTTGAAGAATGCAGATTGCATTATCATGTTAGTTCTATTTCCTAAGCCTAATTCTTCTGCTACCTTAGTTGCATTTATTGTATAGAAATTAATTTTCTTGTCTGCTATATATTTTTTCATTTCTGCCGGAAGATTATTTTCTAATTCTTCAGCTGTCCATGAAGTATTTAATAAGAAGTTTCCGCCTGCTCTTAAGCCAGCTATAACATCATATTTATCAACATATGATTGTTGTGAACATGAAGCGAAGTCTGATTCATCTATCAAATAAGTTGAACGAATTGGTTTTTTACCAAATCTAAGGTGAGATACTGTTATACCACCTGATTTCTTACTATCATATGAGAAATATCCTTGAGCATATAACGGTGTATGGTCTCCGATAATTTTGATAGCGCTCTTATTTGCTCCAACTGTTCCATCTGATCCAAGTCCCCAGAATTTACATCTTACTGTGCCTTCTGCTGATACATTTATAGCTTCTTTAAGTTCTAATGAAGTATGTGTAACATCATCATTAATACCTATTGTAAATTTATTTTTAGGAGTAGCTTGCTTTAAGTTCTCATATACTGCAAATATTTGATTAGGAGTAGTATCTTTTGAACCTAAACCGTATCTTCCAGCAACTATAACTGGTTTTTGCTCTGAATCATAATATAATGATTGAACATCTAAGTATAATGGATCTCCTAAAGCTCCTGGCTCTTTTGTTCTGTCAAGTACAGCTATTTTCTTAACTGATTTTGGCATAACATCAAAGAAATATTTAGCTGAGAATGGTCTGTATAGGTGAACTATCAATAAACCAACTTTCTCACCTTTTGATACTAAGTGATCTATAACTTCTTGGATAGTTTCTGTTACTGAACCCATCGCAACTATTACATGCTCAGCATCAGCTGCTCCATAGTAATTAAATGGTTTGTAATCTCTACCAGTAAGCTTAGTTATCTCTTTCATGTAGTTGTTAACTGCATCCGGAACAGCATCATAGAATTTATTAGATGCTTCTTTTGCTTGGAAGAAAATATCAGGATTTTGTGCAGTACCCTTAGTATATGGATGCTCTGGGTTTAAAGCTCTATCTCTAAACGCCTTGATAGCGTCATAATCAACTAATTTTGCAAAATCATCATAGTCTATAGATTCTATTTTTTGTACTTCATGAGATGTTCTAAATCCATCAAAGAAGTGAACGAAAGGAATTCTTGTCTTGATAGAAGTTAAATGAGCAACTCCTCCAAGATCCATAACCTCTTGTACACTGCTTGAAGCCAACATTGCAAATCCTGTTTGTCTTGCTGCCATAACATCTGAATGATCTCCAAATATTGACAGTGCATGTCCTGCTACAGCTCTTGCAGTAACATGGAACACGCATGGTAATAATTCCCCTGCTATTTTGTACATATTAGGAATCATTAAGAGTAATCCCTGTGAAGCTGTATAAGTTGTTGTTAAAGCTCCTGCTGATAATGAGCCGTGAACAGCTCCTGCTGCTCCTGCTTCTGATTGCAATTCAGTAACTCTTACTGTTTGCCCAAAAATATTAGTTTTGCCATTTGCAGCCCATTCATCTGAAAGCTCTGCCATTGGCGAAGATGGCGTTATTGGGAATATTGCCGCTACTTCTGTAAAAGCATAAGATACATATGCTGCAGCCGTATTTCCATCCATGGTTTTCATAACTTTTGCCATTTATAATTTACCTCCTAAGGTTATTTTTCGATTTCAATGACAAGTATAACTTAAAATAACCAAAAATGCAACAATGAAATCGCAATTTATAGCATTTTATATGCCCTCATAAATTTTCTGCAATTATTAATAAAAATCTTGCATATTGGCTCTGTTGCTTATTATTTGACTATTTTAAATTAGTGTAATGCTTTTTTATATCTTATTAAAATAACTTTTACTAAAATATAGGATATAAAATAAAGAAAATTGTTTAAACTAAATAATTTTCTATTTATAAAAATATTTAATTTTATTATAAACGATTATAACTAAAATTCATTTATTATACTTTAAATACTTTAGTGCGATAATTATACTGGTTTTGTATGCTTCTACATAACTTATTTATATCAATTCGCTCTAAGAATTACTATATTAGTTTCCTAGTCCTCAGTTACATTGTAAAATCTTCTATTATACAAATCCAATGTATTGTATCCTAACAATTTTTGTCTATAATTTTTAGCAGCAACCTCTACAACTGTTGCGATATTTCTGCCAGGTCTTACAGGAACAGTTACAAGAGGAAGCTTTACATCCAAAATATCAGCCTTTGTATCATCAAGTCCCAATCTGTCATATTCCTTATTTTCATCCCATTCTTCAAGGTCTATAACAAGATTTATAAATTGATCAATCTTTATTGAACCAACTCCATACAGGTGTTTTATATCAAGTATACCAAGACCTCTAATCTCCAATAAATGCTTTGTTAGCTCTGGACAATAGCCCTTAAGCTTATTATCAATTTTTCTTACGATAACAGCATCATCAGCAATTAATCTATGTCCCCTTTTAACTAATTCAAGAGCAGTTTCGCTTTTTCCTATACCGCTTTTGCCTCTGATGAGCATACCGGTTCCAAAAACCTCAACACATACTCCATGAACAGTTTTCTCCGGAGCTAATTGCTCCTCAAGATAATTTACTGTCTCATTGATAAATTTCATAGTTTTCTGTTTAGTTTTCATCACTGTTCTGTCATGCTTTTGTGCATATTTTATTATATCCTCATCGATGTCCATATCATTTGCAACAATAAGAATTGGTACATCAAAGCTAAAGAACTTATCAAGCCTTTCTTCTTTAACAGATTTCTCAAGAGTTTTTAAGTAGTAAACCTCTGTCTTGCCCAAAACCTGAATTCTCTCATGAGAAAACCAATCAAAAAACCCAGCCATCTGGAGACCAGGGCGAACTACCTCAGCAGCGTATATCTTAACCAAATGAGAGTTCGTCGAAGTATAAGCCTCAATCAAACCCAAATACTTCTTTAAATCATCAATTTTAAGGTACATCATAACAAGAACCAACCTTTATTATAAATTAGTAATGATTATATTATACATCATTTTTTTGTTAAAGACAATTATATTGTTAAATAATAATGAAAGCCACTCATAAAAGCGAGTATTTTCTGCATGCAAATAATTATTTCTTTCTTAGAAATCAATTTTTTACATTAATATAATTCTTATAAAATTTTGACAACTAAAGAAGCAATAACTATAAACCATTCCATTTAGTATTATTATCCAATTTATATTTGTTTTGTTTGTCGCATAAACACGAAATCTAACAATAATTATTCAATAAATTATTTATATTATGAGTTGTGATTGCAAAAAATAGTATATTTTGTTATAATGTCGTTATATAACTAAGAAATTAAAAACGGGAGAAATTTCATGGATACAATTTTTTCGAATATAATAGAAGATAGCAGAAAATATACCTCTTTGGGAAATGTTGCATCTTATATACCTGAGTTGTCTAAAGCAAATCCTCATGACCTTGGTATTTGCGCTATCGATGTTAATGGTAATGAATACTGTGCGGGTGATTTTGACAAGAAATTCACATTGCAAAGTATATCTAAGGTTATAACTCTTATGCTCGCTATAATGGATAATGGTGAACAAAGGGTATTTTCATATGTTGGAGCAGAGCCGACCGGTGATAGCTTTAACTCTATAGCCAGTTTAGAAGTCAAAAGTCTGCATAAGCCATATAATCCTATGATAAATGCCGGTGCTATATTGATTTCATCATTAATCAAGGGAAATAGTGCGCAGGAAAAGATTGAAAGAATTCTTAACTTTACAAAAATATTAACTGATAATGAGAATATAAGCATAAACAAAAGCACATACTTATCAGAAAAGGAAACCGGTGACAGAAACAGAGCCTTAGCTTATTTTATGAAAAGCTATAATTCTATGGAAGGTAATGTTGATGAAATTCTTGATGTTTACTTTTCTCATTGCTCAATGGAGGTTACCTGTAGAGATATAGCAAAAATAGGAGCAGTTTTGGCGAACGATGGCGTTCTTCCATGGAGCGAAAAAAGAATTATTTCCAAGGAAATATGTCGGATAACAAAGACTATTATGGTTACATGCGGTTTATATGATGCTTCTGGAGAATTTGCTATGCACATTGGTATTCCTGCAAAATCAGGTGTTGGTGGCGGTATACTTGCGGCAGTACCAAGAAAAATGGGTATAGGTGTTTATGGACCTGCTCTTGACGCAAAAGGAAATTCAGTAGCCGGAATTCAAGTTTTGCAACAGCTTTCAGAGAAATTGGACTTAAATATATTTTAAAATACGGAGGTCAATATGCTTAAAATAATAGCGAAAAGTTTCATAAAGAATAATGAGCTTGAAAAAGCAACAAAATTATACAAGGAGCTTGTTGAAGAAACATTGCTAGAAGATGGCTGTATGTCATATGAGCTATTTCAAGATATAAATAATAAAAATATGTTTGTAATTGTTGAAGAATGGGAAAATGAAAAATATTTTGAAGCTCACAAAAATTCTGAACATTTTACCAGAATAGTTCCTCAAATTAGTAATATTAGACTTAGCTCCGAAATAAATATTTTACAGAGAATGTAATGATATTAGCTCATTTAAAATATTGTAAAAAGCTAGATACAAATTTTAAATGAGCTAATATTAAAACTTTCAAAATTTAAGGAGGATTTATGAATAAAAATTTTATCGAAATAACACCAAACGATATCGAAAAAAACACATTCACAATGATTGGTAACGAATATATGCTAATAACTGCTAAAAAAGATGACAAAATCAATACAATGACAGCAGCATGGGGTGGTCTTGGAGTGATGTGGAATAAAAATGTAGCATATATCGTGGTACGACCACAGAGATATACAAAGGAATTTGTTGATTTTGCCGATTGCTTCTCACTTAGCTTTTTCAATGGAGAAATTAAAGATAAATTAGCATATTTGGGAACAGTATCAGGGAGAGATGAAGATAAAATAACCAAGTCAGGACTAACAGCAATCTTCGAAGATAACATACCCTATTTTGAAGAAGCAAAGCTTGTATTGTTTTGTAAAAAGCTATTTATATCTGAATTTAAAGAAGATAATTTTATAGATAAAGAGATTATGAACAAAAATTATCCTAACAAAGACTTTCATACTCTCTATATCGGAGAAATAAAAAAGGTTCTAAAAAAATAAAGTGGGCATTGCCCACTTATTTTTTTAAAATAGCTTATTTGCTTCTTCTCTGTATTTTAATTCTTGTTCATCGTTTGTTTCATCAAGAACTAAACTATGAGGTGTTTTTTTACCATCTTTATCAACATGTATGAAAGTCAAAAATCCACTTACCGGAGTTATTTGACCTGTTTCAGAATAAACTGATGTACGAACTGTTATACTTGTTTTTCCAAGTCTCACTATTCTGCTTTTAAACGTTACAATGTCACCTTTTGTAACCGGTGACTTAAACTGAAGCCCATGAATGTTGATACATACTAAGTTTTCAGGATTGCCTACTTTTGTTGCAGCTGTTATAAAGGCAGCTTCTACAAACCATTCCGCTGTTCTGCCAGCAAATAATGTTCCGTGATGATTTAAGTCCTCTGACTTTACTAATCTTGATATTAAAAATTCCTTCATTAATATACCCATGCACCTATTACGCAAAAAATTATGAAATATTTGCGCATGGGCTCGGTGCATATCCTCTCTATTTATCTTTTCTTTAAATCTTAATTATGCTTTCTTGTTTTATTGCTCTATGCAGTTTTTTTCTTGCTTTTTTGCCACATAACCCATATAGGTCCTGCTATACAGATTGTTGAATACGATCCTGATATCAGTCCAAATGTCATAGGAAGCGCAAATTGTTTTATTGATTCTATGTCATAAATTTGTGCAAATATATATAGCACAAGGGTAGCAATAACTGTAGAAACTGTTGTATTGATACTTCTTGACATTGATTGAGTAATACTGCGGTCAACTAATTCTTCAACATCTATTTTAGGGAATAATGTTTTATTTTCTCTTATTCTATCATATATAACTATAGTATCATTTACTGAGAATCCTATTATTGTAAGAACTACCGCTACAAATGAATCGTTCAAAGGTATTCTGAAAATTACAAATATAAAAAATGAAATTAAAATATCGTGAAACAATGCTATAAGAGCAGCTATACCTGCTGATATTCCAGATATTTTCTTAAATTGTATCCCAACATAAATTACTATCATAACTGCTGAAATCAAAATAGCAATCGCACTATTCACTAGAAATGTTTTTCCAATAAATGGCTCAACTATATTAGATTCAGCTAATTTAAGATTATTTTCAGGAAATTTCTCTAAAAGCGCTTGATTAAGAACTTCTTGCTCCTGTGCTGATAATCCTGAGTTTCCTGACAGATTTAGAACTACCTTTTTACTTCTAGTAGCTATATCTTCCGTTTGTTGAGCATCTGTTATTCTATTTAATGTATCTGAAGATAATTTAGCAACATCATCTATGTTTATTTCACCTTCATAACTGTATTTTAATATAGCTCCACCACTAAATTGTATTGAAAATCTAACTCCATTTATAAATATACATATTATTCCAACAAGCATTATAAATGCTGATATCGCAAAATAAATGTTTCTATTTTTATAAAATCTTATCATAAAGTTGCACCGCCCTTCTTAATTCCATAGAAAATGTTATTTCTAAAGAATTTTATGAAACTAAATGATTTCATCATGTGTTTAGATACAGTAACTCCGCACAGGAAGTTTAAAGCAGTACCTATAAGTAATGTATATCCAAATGATTTCATTGCTCCACTGCCAAGCACCATTAAAACAACAGCAACTATCATACTTGTAATATTTCCGTCAAATACCGCTGAAAATGCTCTGTGATATCCTGTATCTATTGCAGCGCCTAAAGATTTACCTAACTTCATTTCTTCTTTTACTCTTTCAGAAATTATAACATTGGCATCAACACCCATACCGAGTGATAAAATCATACCAGCTATACCAGGCAGTGTCAGTGTTATTTGAGGTATAGAAAGAGATAAAAACTGTATTGATAACTGTAACAATAAACCAAAACATGCAACAAAACCCATTAATCTATAATATACAATCATAAATACACATATTAATGCAAAAGCAATAAGTCCTGCTTTTACCATAACATCCAAAGCACCTTCACCAACAGTAGGGCTTATAGTACTATGATTTTTAGAAATCAATGAAAATGGCAATGAACCTGCATTGATTTTTCCAGATAGGTCTACAGCTTCTTCGGCACTTTTAATGTTTGTTATTATAGCCTCACCTGAGGTTATAGCATCATTTACTATAGGTGCTGATATCAAAGTCTCATCCATATAAATTGATATTTTTTGTCCCTTAAATTTTTCTGTCGCAGCAGCAAAAAGCTTAGCTCCCTCTGCATCAAAAACCAGTGTAACTATTGGACTATTATCTTTTTCGTAATATTGCACTTTACTTTCTTTAACATTTTTACCTTCTACTAAAATATTTCCATCTGGGTCTCTAAATGTAAGCCTTGCAGTTTCTCCTAGCTCAGCTATAGCCTTTTGAGGATTAAATTCTGATTCACCGGTTTTCCAAGGGAATCTTATTAATATCTGTCCGTTAATTTTATCAATTGCAACTTCTCTGTCCAAAATGTTTTTTGCGTCAAGTCTTGTTTCCATTATAATTTTGGCATTTTCAAGTTCCTTATCGGTAGGCTTTCTATTTAGGTCTTTTGCCTCATATACTGCTTCTACTCCGCCTCGTATATCAATTCCAAATCTTATTTCACTGGCACCTTTTATATTGAATCCTGTCTCACGATCTCCAATATGTATGCCGAAAACTGCTACATATGTTATTGCAAAAATTAGTAGTATAATAATTGCAAAAACAGATTTTCTCATGTTCAAAATCTTCACACTCCTTAATATGTCTCACTTTGCAAGACATTTTAAATCTATACTCAATAAAAACCTCATAGGATAAATTTCTTTATAGGTCTTTTATTTAAGTTTGTTTATTTGTTTTTTCTTTGCTTATCCTTTGGAACAACACAAGTTCCCGAAGCACGGCATACAACTATTGGTTCTGCTAAAACATCGCAAGCTGATTCGTTTATATCAGTTCTTGGAACGATAACTTTTCTTGCTTCGAATTTCATTTTTCTTGAGCTGTTTCCAACAGAAGTTATCTCTCCAACTGCCTCTATATAGTCTCCTGCATATACAGGTGCTAAGAATTCAACGCTATCATAAGCACAAAATAGTCCTTCATCTCCGTCATTGATAATTAAAAGCTCTGTCGCTACATCTCCGAACAATTGTAACATTCTTGCTCCGTCAACAAGATTTCCTCCATAATGAGCATCGTGTGCGCTCATTCTAAGTCTGATTAATGATTTCATTATTTTTCCTCCAAAGTATCTTATAATAATATTTATTTAACACATAGGCATTATTCTATCATTAAGATTGTCCTGTGTCAATATTTAGCACTTCGCTATTTTATCTATTTTTGCTTAAAATTTATATTTTATGTAAAGTGTTAATGTCCAAAACACGAGAAATAGTGTGAAAAATAAAAATTTTTTCACACTATTCTTTAAAATAATCTCCTATTTTGTCAAAAAAGCCTTTTTCTTTTTTTTCATTATCTGTTACTTCGCCAAATTCTGTCTGTAGCTTCTCCAGTATATCCTTTTGTTTATCTGTCAATTTTTTAGGTACTGAAATTTTAACTTTTACGTATTGATCTCCTTTATTTGAGCCTCTTACATTTTTGATACCTCTGTTTTTAAGTCTAAATACAGTTCCCGTTTGAGTTCCACTCGGAACATTATATTTTACCTTGCCCTCGAGAGTCGGCACTTCTATATCTCCGCCAAGCGCAGCTTTTGTAAATGATATAGGTATTTCGCACCAAACATCCATACCATCTCTTTCAAAAATCTCATGCTCTTTAACATTTATATAAACATACAAGTCTCCTGCCGGAGCTCCTACATCACCATGATTTCCTTCACCTCTTAGCGGTATAACGGAATTTGTGTCCACTCCTGCCGGGATATTGATTGTAATATTTCTTGATTTCTTTTCTTTTCCAGATCCGCCACATGTTGTGCATGGTTCTTCAATTATTTCACCAGTTCCTCTACAGGTACTGCAAGTCTGTGTGCTTGCAAATTGTCCGAATGGTGTACGCTGAACAGTTTTTACCGTGCCTGAGCCTCCGCAGGTACTACAGGTTTTCTTATTAGTTCCTTTTTTAGCACCGCTTCCATCACAGGTTTTACATTTTTCTATACGATTTATCTTAATTTCTTTTTTTGTTCCAAATGCTGCTTCTTCAAAGCTTATATCAAGTCTTATCTTTAAATCAGAGCCAGCTCTTGGTCCAGAACGCTGGGCGCTTCTTCCTCCAAAGGCATCTCCAAATATATCTCCGAATATATCCTCAAAGCCTCCAAAACCGCCAAAGCCTCCTGAGAATCCTCCACCACCAAAGCCTTGATTAGGATCAAAGGCAGCATGACCGAATTTATCATATTTAGCCTTTTTATCAGCATCGCTTAGCACTTCATAAGCTTCATTCACTTCTTTAAATTTTGCTTCTGACTCTTTATTGTCTGGGTTCAAATCCGGGTGATACTGCTTTGCAAGTTTTCTAAAAGCTGATTTAATAGCTTTTTCGTCTGCGTCTTTACTAATACCCAATACCTCATAATAATCTCTTTTTGCCATATCCTCACCTCCACATATTGATAAGCTTACACAACACTACTCCCCACTAAAAACCTTTAAGATTTTTTAATCGGGAGTAGTAAATTTAAGCTTCTTAATATCGACTAAACTCTATTAATTTAACGTGTTTTATTTATCTTTATCGTCGTCCACTACTTCAAAATCAGCATCTACAACATCATCTGGTCCATTTGATTGTGCTTGCTGAGCATTTTCTTCATGGGCTGCACCTTGTGTTTGAGAATATAATTTTTGAGCAAGCTTATTAAACTCCTCTGTTAATTCAGTAGTTTTTTGCTTCATATTTTCAAGATTATTGCTTTCAATAGATTTTTTAAGTTCATCAAGCTTAGCCTGTGCAGATGCTTTCTCATTATCATCTATTTTTCCTTCAAGGTCTTTTAGTGCTTTTTCTGTTTGATATACTAAGCTGTCAGCATTGTTTTTAACTTCGATTTCTTCTTTTCTTCTCTTATCTTCTTCTGCAAATTGCTCAGCTTCTTTAACTTTTTTATCAATTTCATCTTTAGAAAGATTTGTTGAAGCTGTGATAGTAATTTTTTGCTCTTTTCCTGTTCCCAGGTCTTTTGCACTAACATTAACTATACCATTAGCATCTATGTCAAAAGTTACTTCTATTTGAGGAATTCCTCTTGGAGCCGGAACTATGCCTGACAACTGGAATCTTCCAAGTGTAATATTGTCCCCTGCCATTTGTCTCTCACCTTGAAGTACGTGTATATCAACTGAAGGTTGATTATCAGCAGCAGTTGAGAACACTTGACTTCTCTTTGCAGGTATTCTTGTGTTTCTGTCTATAAGTATTGTTGAAACTCCGCCTAGTGTTTCTATTCCTAATGATAATGGAGTAACATCTACTAGAAGTATATCAGTACCAAATTCACCTGTTAAAACTCCGCCTTGAATAGCCGCACCTATAGCAACACATTCATCAGGGTTTATTCCTTTGTGAGGTTCTTTGTTAGTTAATCTCTTAACTGCATCTTGAACTGCCGGTATTCTTGTTGATCCACCAACTAATAAAACTCTATCTATGTCATTAGCAGTAAGCTTAGCATCTGCCATAGCCTTTTTAACAGGATCTATAGTCATTTGAACAAGTCTTGATGTAAGTTCATCAAATTTAGCTCTTGTTAAATCCATATTTAAGTGCTTAGGTCCTTCAGCTGTTGCAGTGATAAATGGCAAGTTAATGTTTGTAGACATTGCACTTGACAATTCTTTCTTTGCATTTTCTGCTGCTTCTCTTAATCTTTGCAATGACATTTTGTCATTTCTTAAATCTACGCCATTTTCTTTTTTGAATTCATCTGCCAAATAATCAACAACTATTTGGTCAAAGTCATCTCCACCCAATTTATTATTTCCATTTGTTGCTTTAACCTCAAACACTCCGTCGCCAATCTCAAGTATTGAAACGTCAAATGTTCCACCACCAAGGTCAAATACCATAACTGTATGTGCTTCTGTATCCTTGTCAATACCATATGCTAAAGCTGCTGCTGTTGGCTCGTTTATAATTCTTCTTACATTTAAACCAGCTATCTTTCCGGCATCCTTTGTTGCCTGTCTTTGGCTGTCTGAGAAGTATGCAGGAACTGTGATAACTGCATCTGTTACAGATTCTCCCAAATAGCTTTCAGCATCTGCTTTTAATTTTTGCAGTATAAATGCCGATATGTCTTGTGGTGTGTATACTTTTCCATCAACTGTTGTTTTATGGTCATTTCCCATATGTCTTTTTATTGAAGATATTGTTCTATCAGGGTTTGTGATAGCCTGTCTTTTTGCAGTCTCTCCAACTAATCTTTCTCCGTCTTTAGTAAATGCAACTACTGATGGAGTTGTTCTTTTTCCTTCTATATTTGTTATAACAACGGCTTCTCCGCCTTCCATAACAGATACGCATGAATTTGTTGTACCAAGGTCTATGCCTATAATTTTACTCATTTTTAAATCCTCCTATTAATTTATGCAGTATATTTTTAACTTTTTTGTTTAGATATTTTAACCATACTTGGTCTTATAACTTTTTCATTAACTAAATAACCTTTTTGGAAAACCTCTATTACTGTGTCTTCCTCTTTATCTCCTATCACCTCCCCTGCCATCCCTGTGTGCATTTTAGGGTCCTATTTTGAATTTAGTGCATCTATTTCTTTTCGCCCTTTCTTTTGAAGCATATTTTA
>DCPV01000207.1 GCA_002323775.1 Firmicutes bacterium UBA1535
AGCTGAAAGTTCGGGCTGTGGTGCTGGTGCAACCCAAGCATCTACTTGCTTGCTTGTCAATGCAGGCTGTAAATTTGCTAATCCTTTTAAATCTACAGTTAAAACATCGGCTGTATAATCAGCAGGGTCTTCTGTTATAGTTAATCCTGCCTCAATAAGAGCTTTTTCAATAACTATTCTAGGTCCGCTCAATGATGAATGATAACCCATTTTTAAAGGCTGCTCCGAATTTTTTGCATACTCAACCATTTCTTCAAAATTATTAAATGGAGCGTCATTTATTGCAACACATGCTATACCATCTGATTGAATTGGAGATAGAATTTGAACATCAACATTTATATCGTAGGCTGTAAAAACAGCAGTATTAGATAAAATAGCCAAATCTATTTCTCCTGTGGCAAAAAGATTAACCGATTCCGAACTGTTTTTAGTAGGAACATGGTTTATAACAGCTGAGGGTACACCGTCTATGTATAAAGCATATTTTCCATCTGCTATTTTGCTTAAATAAGCAGGTCTGTCTTTAAAGACCTCTGTCAATTCACATCCGGCATAAATAACTCCGGTGTGCATATCGACTCCCCAAGCCATATTTACAACAGGAAGCTTGTCAAAATCTACCTCTTGTTTTTCCTTATCAGAATTGTCTCCACTTGAAACATCTGGTTTTTGTGTATTATCAGAATTGGCATCTTTAACATCAGCCTTGTTGCAGGCAGCTAATGAAAAAATCATTGTGATAATCAACAGTATTGATATAATTTTTTTCATATGTTCTCCTAATGTAATTTTTTTGTTAAATTGTTAAATTATTAACTTTCAACCATGTGATTATATAACACTGCTATTTTTATTACCAATAGAAATATTTTATATTAAATCCGTATATTATAAAAATTTTTATTACAGTTTCAAACTCAGGTCTTTGGCAGTAGAAAATAAAACAATTAAGCCTTATACAATATTTAGGTGCAATGGTAAATAGTAGTTGAAAATTACTTAATAAAAATATATAATACTCTTATCAAATTAAATATAGGAGGAAATTTAATATGAATTTTTGTACACGATGTGGAAAAAAATTAAATGAAGGAGAAATATGTGAGTGCAAAACTTCTGAAACCGCTGAAAATATTGATGTAAACAGTATGGATACCAATGTTTTAGCTGTTAAATCAAAAAAAAGCATACCATATGTTTCTGAAATCCTTAATGTTTTTATGAGAACTGTTTCAAAAAATACTGTAAAGCAGGTATCATTATCAGCTAAGGAAAATAGTATATTATGGATATTTATTATGCTTATAGAAAGCTTTATAAACTCCTTGATGCTAACAGTTATTATACGAAGCTTAAGCAGTAAGCTAATGGAGGCGGCTATTGAGATTATTCCATTTATCGGAGGGACTCAATCAGGCAGTACCTCAAAGCTTTTAAGTAATATTGGGTTAGGATTTTTCAGTTTATTTTTCAGAATGTTTGTTATAGGTATAGTAGTATTTTTTGTTACATCAGGTCTAATATATATTTTATTAAAGATTTGCAAGAAGAAAGGTAATTTTAATAATATTGCAAATATGGTTTCTACAGCATCTATACCACTTACATTTTTATCAATAATTGGTTTTGTTCTTAGCTTTATTTTACCGCAAGTTTCAATATTAATTTTTATTGTCGCTTTAACTTCGGCTCTAATATTGATGTATTTAGGAATCCAAAAAATAGATAAGTTTACTGAGTCTCCATTTTGGATTTATATAGCTTTAATAGCTTTATTGTTAATTGTTAGTTTCTTTGCAGCAAAATTATTAATGCCTGCGATAAAATTAGATCAAATTTTTTCTGGTGTCTTCTAACTTTTTCTGAGAGGAGTAGCAATCGAATATGAAATACTTAAACAAATGTAAAAGATATGTATTAATAAGTAGCTTGATGATATTAATGCTATTGGTCTTTACTGCATGTGGGGCAGAAATCAATACAGAAATGAATTTTGATAAAAATTTCAAAGGAGAAAGAATCATAACAGCTTTTATAAGCAGTTCAGACTTAAATAGCTATGTATCAACAGGGGCAGATGGAATTGAAGATGTCATTAAGAGATATATTCCTGAATCATTAAGCTATAAAAGAGTAGACAAGGAATTGGGCGATGTTGAATTTATTTTTACTATAAATTTTGACAATTTAGAAGATTACACTAAAAAAATAACACAGATATTAAGTGAAAATCCGGACAACACAATTCAGGCAACTATATTATATGACAATAAAAACAATGAATTTAAAAATAATATAGTGTTTGAGGAAAATTTTTCATCTAACGATTTATTAGCTTGGTTGACTTATGGGCTTAAAACTGAAAATGTAGTAAACTATAGCTCTGTAAGTCAATGGACGGAAGAAGGAAAAGCATTATTGAAAATTGAAAATCAAGACTATGATGTATTTGGAAATTTTAAAGTTAATAAATCTGAATCAACGAGTTTTGATAAAATAAATGTGATGACTGAAATCTTACAAAATAAAAAGCTCAAAAGAAGCATTACATTTATAATGAATGAAAAGAATGTAAAAATTTTAAGTGGTAAAGGCTTAGCTGTAGCTGAGTATTTAAAAAATCTTTCTCCTAAAAACGCTGGATTTGAGGAGATTAAAGAGGAAAATAATATTAAATATATTATATCCTTTGAGTCAGAAACATCTCAAGAATTATCTTCAAATACGGATAAGATTTTTAATAGCCAGGATTCAGTTTTTACAATCAATTATTCTTCATATGAAAATAGTAAAAATGTTGTAAGAATAGACTTAGAGGAGTATATAGACGCATCGTATTATTTGAATTATGATAGCAACAGACTAGAGAGCAATATTCATCTTTATGAGAATATGTCTTTAGATTTTAATAATACAAATAATAACATATACATAAATCAACTTGATAATAGAGCGGTTTTTAGCTATAATCCTAATTTTTACGATATATATAAGTTTACATTTTCTTTACCTGTTCAATTTAAAAATGTAAGTCTTAATAT
This sequence comes from Firmicutes bacterium UBA1535, assembly GCA_002323775.1. Classification (GTDB taxonomy): domain Bacteria; phylum Bacillota; class Clostridia; order Tissierellales; family Sedimentibacteraceae; genus UBA1535. Next base: position 3,045 of record DCPV01000207.1, read on the forward strand.
TGATGTAAATAAAAATAAGATTTTAGAGAAATTAGCTATGTCGGTAAGCGGAAATCTTCCAGACTCCTTAACTGAAATTATTGAGAAAAATATAAAATCCAGTATTGCATCCGATAAAATAAACGCAGATGTGAAAAAGGAAGAAAACTCCACTACTTATACATTGAGCCTTAATGATACTCCGGATGAGGTATCTAATGAATTTAAAAATTTTTTATCAAATTATACTGGCAATAACATAAGTCATGAAATATCATATACGGAAGTTAAAAGTAAATCAGTATTTAAGACAGCACATTCTTTAAGTGTTGTTGTGGATTTGCCAAAATTGAATGCTGAAAATGTTGATTTCTACTGTAAGCCTTCATCTTCAAGAAAGTTTGAAATTTTAGAATCTTCTAATATTGCAAAACTAGAAAATAGCACAAATAAAAGCGTAGCTTCTAAAGTTAATGGAGGAATCATTAGATTTTATGCCTTAGAGACAGGGATGAAAATAGTATCAATAATTATTTCAGTACTATCAGTAATTATTTTAGCGATAATTATATTATATATTATATCAAAGAGGGAAAGAATAAAGCTTTTCTTTAAAAATATGAATAAAGATCAAAAAGTATTTACTGCAAGCAGCAAAGGTGTAGTTTTAGCTGGTACGGATGAAGTAGAGCTAGAACAAGACGAGGACGAGGACGAATTTATATAATATATATTAAGGATATATATTATATAAAATAATCTTATTTTAAAAGTAATATAATAAATGGCAAGCTAATCATTTTTGATAGGCTTGCCATTTGTTTTTTTATTAGAGCTATAAAATATTTTTAGTAATCTCATAAAGTGATTTTACAGCATTTATCATTGATTCCTCAGAAAAATCAAAGCCACTGCCGTGAAAAGAGTCCTTTATATCAGCGCCCCATAGCATATATGTTGCCTGTCCTCCATTTTCCTTTATGTGCTTCATAAAATATGTATAATCTTCGCTTCCTTTTATTTCTTTTGCTTTGTGTATATTGTTGTAAATTTTGCTTCTCTCAACTATATCATATACCTTATCAACTAATTCAGATGAACAATTTTCAGAAAGTGATGAGCCGACCTCCAGTATTTTGTATTGACATTTGTAGGCTTTAGATATATTTTCTACAATATTTGCAGCTTCCTCAAACATATAGTTGCAAAGCTCATTGTTTTCTCCTCTAACCTCAACCTGCATTTCAGCATTTTCCGGAATTACATTTCTGGAGCTACCAGCCTTTAGTACACCTACATTAACCATTGTAGAGCCTTGACTATGTCTGGGAATATTATTAAATCCATTAATAATTCCCGTAGCCGCTAGAAGTGCATTTATGCCATTTTCAGGTGAATTTGCAGCATGAGACGCTTTTCCTTTTAATATAACATCAAACTTTCTGGAGGCTAAAAATCCTGTGCTTCCAGCTGAAAAGGAGCTCTTTTCCTCTAAAGATAGTGCAAGATGTCCTCCAAAAATATAATCAATTTTTGGAAGTATGCCCTTGTCTATTATTGCCTTTGCTCCTCTTACTCCTTCCTCGGCAGGTTGAAAAATTAAGATTATTTTTCCCTTAAAAATCTCCTTGTTTCTTGCTATTATTTCTGCAAATACAAGACCGATTGACATATGTCCGTCATGACCACAGCTATGAGCATAACCATCATTTGTTGATGAAAAGCCTAAGGTGTATGGTAAATGCTCTGTACAAGACGTTTCTTGTACAGGTACACAGTCTATATCAAATCTAAATGCTACTGTTGCCCCTTCACCTAACTCAAGCTCTGCAATTACTCCTGTATAGCCTCCTCTTATTTCTTCCAAAAACTCCTTGTCAATTCCACTCTCCAATGCAAGCTTTTCAAAATATTCAAGCGTTTTGCTATCTGGCACACCAAACCTTGATTTTTCCTCAGTTATAGACTTTCCGTATTTTAAATTATATCCTAATTCCTTTAATTTTTTATAAATCATATATGTTGTTCTATATTCGCACCAGCCAGGCTCTGGATGTCTATGAAAATCCCTTCGGTATTCAATAAGCTGGCTTAAATAATTGTTAAAATTCTCCATTAAAGTTCTCCGATCCATTATTAGCGTTAGCAAGATTAATAGTTATGAAAAGTTAATTTCCAAGCTTCTTTTCAAACCGCTGTTATTTTGATTTATTCTTGCTTTTTTCAAATTCTGTCCTTATATTTTTATATAGCTCTTTGTCACTTAATACGTCATAGCCTGTCAAAGCAAGTGCTATAATTCCCTTTAACATCATTTCATGAGCCTCTTGTGTTATAGTCGCATCAGCCATTTCTCTTGAATGACCTGCAAAACTTGCACTTCCTAAGCTTAGGTATGGATGAATAGCAGCTGTTACCTTGCTTACATTGCCCATATCTATGGAGCCGAAGCTTTGTCTAGGCTCACTAATCTCAGTTACTCCAAGCTCTATAAGGTTTTTACTAAATGTTTCTGATAAAGATTGATTTGTTACCATATTATCATAGCTAGCTTCATAATTAGTTATTTCAACAGTACTTCCTGTTATAAGTGCAGCACCATGAGCTATATCCTTGATTTTCTTAACTACTTCGTTTAAATACGATCTCTCCTTGGCTCTAGCGTAAAATCGTGCAACAGCTTTATCAGGTACAATATTAGGAGCTGTACCCCCATTTGTTATTATCCCATGTATACGAACATCACTTTTCACATGCTGTCTGAGAGCATTTATCCCACTGAATAAATGTAAAACACCGTCCAGTGCATTGATTCCCTCCTCGGGATCTGCGGCTGCGTGAGCTGTTTTACCGTTAAATGTAAACTCTAAAGCATCCATAGCAAGAGAAGTACCGCTCTTATGTGTTTCGCTGGATGGGTGGAACATAAGAGCAACATCAACATCGTCAAAAACGCCTTTATCTGCCATCTCAACCTTTGCACCATCTGTTTCCTCTGCCGGAGTGCCTATAACATATACCTTTCCGCCAGTTTTTTCAATAACCTTGCTTAAAAGTATACCTGCAGCTACAGAGGCTGTACCGATTACGTTATGTCCACAGCCATGACCGATTTCAGGCAATGCGTCATATTCGCATAAAAAAGCAACACTGGCTCCAGCCTTTTTACTGTCATAAACAGCTTTAAATGCAGTACTTCTGCCGATAACGTTCTTTTCAACATCAAAGCCATTTTCCAAAAGCAAATCAATAAGTTTTTTACTTGATTTTATTTCTTCGTTTCCCAATTCCGGATTGTTGTAAATATAGTCGCTCGTATTAAAAAATATAGATTTCATTCTTTCTGCTTCGTTTTTTATAAAATCTCTCATAAAGTCCTCCTTAATTTTAGTTGTTATTGAGTTTATTATACTATATAAATCCTTGCTTATCAATAAGTAAGAGTAATTTTAAAACATAATGTAATTTTCATAAATTCCATATTTAACCTAATTTACCATGCAAAATAATAATTGAAAAGCTTTTCATAATTGTTGCATTTTTGACAATAAACTGATATAATTTTTGTATAAGGATTTTTTTCTTTAATTTTACAATGCGGAGGCTTAGAAAAGGAGTAACATGAAGAAAATATTAAGAACACTAAAAAATATACCTACAATAGTAAAAATGTTAGCCATAAGTTTACCAGCTGTTATAGCTTTAGTAGTAATTTCAATACTATCATCTATACAAGTGCAAAACACTAACAGAGAGACAACAGATATAATATATAATCAATTGTACACACCATCGGTAAATTTATTAAATGCAGACCGTACCCTATACAAAGCATATTTGGCAGAAAGTGAAATGAGGGTGCTGTGGGAACAAACAAAGGCAATTTCAAATGCAGGCAATGTAGATGCAGTAGCTGGTGCAACATTGAGTAAAACTAGCAAGAAAGACCAAGAGGAATACATCAAGGAACATTCAGAAGAATTTAAGAAAAGCATAGAGGATGTTAAGAAAAGCATAGAGGACGCATATATTAACATAAAGAAAGACAATGATGCGTATAGATTATTTAAACACGCAGAGACAGGGGACACCCTTGAGAGTTTGTATGGTGAATTTTATAAAAACTTTGATTTATGGTTTAACAGCTATGATCCAGTAACTGGAACAGGTAATTATGAAGAACATACAAAATTATTTGATGATTTAAGATTAAGCATAAGTAAAATGTTAAAAATCTTAGGTGATTATGCTGATGTAAGCAGAGGAGATATAGATACAAGAATAAGAGTAGATGCACGTATAACATTTTTTATAATACTTATTATAATAACAGTGATATCAATAATAGCCGGCATAGTTCTAATAAGTATGGTAAGAACAATAAAGCATTTGACATCAGTAACAAAAAGAATAGCTGACGGAGAATTAACATTGGAAATGGATGAGTCAACCTTTACAAATGATGATTTTGGAAAGCTATCAAAATCGATTGGTCAAATACTGAACAGATTGGCAGATTATTATAAATACATACAAGAAATAACGATAGTGTTAAATAAAATGAGCAAGGGAGATATGAGAATATGCTTAGAGCAGGCATATGATGGTGAATTTGACCAAATAAAAGTAGGTCTGCTTGCTATATCAAGCTCATTAAACACAGCATTATCAAATATAAACATGGCAGCGGAACAAGTAAGCTATGGCTCAACACAAGTGGCAAGTGCAGCACAAGCATTAGCAACCGGTTCGTCAGAACAGGCAGCTTCAATAGAGGAATTGACATCTACAGTAGAACATATAGCAAATAAAGCTTATGAAAATAAAGATAACATACACACAGCTAAAGAATACATGAATTTAGCAAATAACAAAATAGATTACAGCAATGAACATATGAGGAGCTTAGCACATGCAATGCACGAAATAAGTTCATCATACGAAAAAATATCAACGATAACGAAATCAATAGATGATATAGCATTCCAAACAAACATATTAGCTTTAAACGCCGCAATAGAAGCAGCAAGAGCAGGCACGGCGGGCAGAGGCTTCTCAATTGTTGCAGAGGAAGTTAGAAATTTAGCATCTAAAAGTGCAGATGCGGCAAAACAAACAGAGGAGCTAATAAGTGCATCTATTATGTCGGTAAAAAATGGCGGACTTTATACCGATAAAGTAGAGAAAGCTTTAATAGATGTTAAAGAAAGCTCGATGAAAGTTGTGAGTATTTTTGCAGATATAGAAGAATCATCTGTTGAACAAGCAAATTCAATAGAGCAAATAAATATAGGATTAGACCAAATTTCATCAATAGTACAGAACAATGCAGCGACAGCTGAGGAAAATTCAGCTGCCAGCGATGAAATGTCACTACAAGCATTGACATTAAAGCAGGAAGTAAGTAAATTTGAATTAGATAACGTGAATTTAAGTTTAAATTAGATAATATAAATTAAAGCAAGTTAAAGATACCTTTACTGCTGCTATAGATAGTAAAGGTATCTACAAGCAGTCATAATCAGCAAATTAGTATGTGTGATTAGCTATAATGGACAAAGATTAATGGGATATTTGTTTTTAAGTAAAATATGTGAAGGAGAAAATGTTATGAAGGTATTAGTATTAGGCGGAACAAGATTTTTTGGTGTACACATGGTTCGTGAATTTTTAAGACAGGGTGATGATGTAACAATTGCGACAAGAGGTCTAAGACAAGATGAGTTTGGCGATAGTGTAAATAGAGTTACAATTGAACGTTCAAGCAATGAGAGCTTAGCAAAGGCTTTTGCCGGCAAAACTTATGACATAATTTGTGATAACATCTCGTATTGCTCAAATGATGTAAAGGCTTTATTAGAGAATGTAAAGTGTAAAAGATACATAATGACTTCGTCTGCATCGGTATATGATTTTAAGCTAAATACAAAAGAGGAAGATTTTAATCCATATATCAATGAGCTGAAATGGTGCACAAGCCAAGATTTTACATATGATGAAATAAAAAGACAGGCAGAAACAGCTATATTTAATCATTATACTGCTCAAGATGCTGCCGCTGTTCGTTTCCCTTATGTTATAGGCAATGACGATTATACAAAAAGACTTTATTTTTATGTAGACCATATCGTTAATTCTAAAGCTATGAATATTGATAATTTTGATGAACAAATAGCATTTATACGTTCAGATGATGCCGGAAAATTTTTAGTGTATCTAGCTAAATCAAGCTTTACAGGACCTATAAATGCCTGTGCAGAGGGTACAATTACAATAAAAGAAATAATTGATTATGTTGAAAATAAAGCAAACGTAAAGGCAATATATGATAATAACGGTGAAAACGGAGCATATAATGGCACACCATCTTTCTATTTGAACACTGAAAAAGCAGAAAGTATAGGATATAAGTTTATGCCTCTTAAATCTTGGATTTATGAGTTGTTGGACGAGTTTATTGCCTGTGCAAAAAATAACTAGAAATAAGTTAATTTTTACTTAGATTAGTTACGACAATCAAGTGGGGAGTACGATATGAATATTGAAAAAATAGAAGAATTAAATTCTATATATAAGCCTATATATGAGCGTACAAAATCAATTCTAGCTGAGCTGAAAAAGAACGGCTATAAATGTGAGTGGGGTTATTTTGGTAAACATTATATTAAACACAATAATAATTGGTTTGTAGAATACTTTCCGATACCAGTTATAGATGTAAACAGCATATGTGAGATTGGAATAGATTTAGAGCATATATTTATAGAATATAAAATGCTGAAGCAGACAGCTCTTAAATGTGATTTTAACAAATTTACTAAATATAAATTTGAGGTATATGGTGTTGAAAATTATTTAAGTGATTTTTATAATGCCGAAATGGACTTAAATAATATAAATGGCAGAATATTAGAAAGTGAAGAAAAAGAGGTCGGAATATCAATATTTCTGGATATAGAAACCTGCTTTGATGATATTCTTATGGCTATCAGGGATATTGAGTTGTGCAGATAAATTTGTGAAAACTTAATAAAATTAAAAATTATATATTTTTACTCATTTTTGTTTATTATTAAAACATGAGGTGTTTAATTGCTTCATATATGATATAATTATATAACTTGGATATATTTTTAATCAGCTTAAAATTTAGGAGAGATAATGGATAAATTAAGCACTGAAAGATTAATTGTTAGAAGATTTGAAGAAAATGATTGGCAGGATCTATACGAATACCTGTCTGATGATGAAGTTGTGAAATTTGAGCCTTATGAAGCTTTTAACCAAGAACAGGCTATAGAGGAAACAAATTATAGGATAACTGATGATGCTTTTTATGCAGTATGCTTGAAAGATAGTAACAAGCTTATAGGAAACTTGTATTTTTGTAAGGGTGACTTTGGCACTTTTGAGTTGGGATATGTTTTTAATAAAAACTATCAGAAACTAGGTTATGCAGCTGAAAGTGTAAAGGCTTTACTTGATTATGCCTTTACTAAATTAGGCGTTAGACGTGTGGTTGCAAATTGTAATCCAATAAATATTTCTTCTTGGAAATTGTTAGAGCGTTTGGGATTAAGGCGTGAAGGACATTTTTTGAAAGCAGTAAATTTTGGTAAAGACAAAGATGAAAACAATCAGCCTATATGGCATGATACATACCAATATGCGATTTTAACTGAAGAATGGTTAAAATTAGTTTAATTAAAGGAGTTAAGTTTTTTATATGCTAAAATTATTTATATTTGCATAGCAGAGGCTAATGCAGAATAATTGATAATTAGCCTTTGCTATTCCTAAAAATGATTATTATATTAGGAGGGCAAAATGAGCTATATTAAAGTAAATAACATATTGCCAGATGAGCTGGTAGAGTTAATACAGGAGTATATTGACGGAGAGTTCATATATATACCTAAAAAGGAAGCAAATAAAAAGGCTTGGGGTAGTAAGACCAGCACTAAGCAAGAATTAAAATGCAGAAATGACCACATATATAATGATTATATAAATGGATTTAAAATGGAGGAATTAACAACAAAATATTTCCTGTCATTTAAAAGTATTCAAAGAATTATATATGAAAGAAGAAAATTAGCGTAATATTAAAATAAGCCAATGTGTATAAACTGCATATTGGCTTATTTTTATTTCATAACAGACTATGAGGTTTTTTAATTATGGTTTTTATTATACAATATTACTTATAAGAATTTTTATAATAAAATTAATGAGAAAACTATAAAATTAAGTCTTGATATCAACTGATAAAAAGATTATAAAAAGGAGAAGTTTTATGTATAAGCTTATTGGACCTAAAATGAAAGCAACTCAAAATCTTTTTAATACATACAAAAACAACATTCCTATATTTCAAAGTGTTCTTGACGGTAATCATGAAGGAGTAGCTTTTGTATGTATTAAAAAGATTTTG
>DCPV01000301.1:0-2747 GCA_002323775.1 Firmicutes bacterium UBA1535
ATCAGCATGATTATTTTGGATATAACAAAGATTTCATTAAGTTTTTTATACAGGATATGTTTCCTTCTGTTGATTTTAATGGCAAAGTTTTTATGGAAGATAAGTTTAAAATTGTACTTTCACCTAATGGTAACGGTGGATGGTTTTCATCGCTTGAGAAAGCAGGATTAGTAGAAGAACTTAAAAATAAAGGTGTCGAATGGTTAAATATCTTTTGTGTTGATAATCCATTACAAAAAATATGTGATCCGACTTTTATTGGTGCTACTATTTTTAAGGGATGTGATTGTGGTGCAAAGGTAGTAAAAAAATCTACACCTGATGAACGAGTTGGAGTTATGTGTTTAGAAGATAATAAGCCATCTATTGTAGAATATTACGAACTTACAAATGAAATGCGAAACGCAAAAGATGAAGATGGTAATTATCTTTATAATTTTGGAGTAATTCTTAATTATATATTTAAAATTGAGAAAATGGAAAATTTGATGAATAATCAGTTACCCCTTCATATAGCTGAAAAGAAAATATCTCATTTAAGCAGTGGAGGTGTTTTTGTTGAGCCAACAAAGCCAAATGGCTATAAAATTGAAACATTAGTTTTAGATTGGATACATTTAATGGATTCTTGCTTACCATATGAAGTAGAGAGAAATAAAGAATTTGCACCTATCAAAAACAGTACAGGAATAGATTCTCTTGAGACTGCGCAAAATTTGTTAAGATTGAATAATGTGTTGATTTGATTTTATATGATAAATAATAGCTATCAAGTACAAAAATCAAGACCACAAATCCTTAAAAAATATGGATTTGTGGTCGTCTGTCTTCTACTCCCACTCAACTATTAAAAGTGTAAAATAAACATATTTGTTTATAAAATCGGGTGATTTTTATGTGTTTTTTCTATATATTCTCTGTATTATTTTGGCTATTATGATTTTTGTTATCAAAATGTTATCAGTGTATTACTGGTAAATCATACTACAAATCTTATAAAATTCTTTTTATTTTCAGAAGATAAAACTTAGCAATTATGATTAATAACAATAAATTACATATGCTGTTTTTACTTGAAATTAAAACGTTATATATTATTATTTTTATGTTAAAATTATCAAAAGATTGTGTAAATTTATTTTAAATACATAAAAATCATTAAATTAGTTAAAATATAATAAAATACTTTTAAATTATATAAAAAAGTGTTATAATATAAAAAATATATTATAGGAGGCAATAAAATGTTAAAGTCAGAACAAGTTTTTAAACCTGGAGCATTTCCAGACTATACATATGTATCAAGAGAGTTTGATTCCCCAAATATTTCTTATGAATTGCGTTTAAAACAAGCTATGAAAATCTCAGGATGTTTAACTTCATTAATAGGTCCTTCAAAAATGGGAAAAACAATATTGTGTGAAAAAGTTATAGGATTTGATAAAATAGTTGAAGTATCTGGGGCTGATTTTACAGATGATATTGACTTTTGGGATGTTGTTGCAGCCAAAGCAGGGTTACCTTATGATCTGGAGGTTACTAAAAGTACTACAATAAAAGATAGTATTGAAGATGAAAATTATAAAAAAACTGATAAATATAGGTTGGTAAAAGATAAAGTTATTGAATATTATAGAGCTAATGAGTTAGTTCTTGTGCTGGATGATTTTCATTATGCCATACCTGAAAAAAGAGAAAAAATTGCACAACAATTAAAAGATGCAATTAGGCGAGAATTTAAAGCTATAGTTGTTTCCTTACCACATCGTTCGGATGATGCAATTAGACAAAATTCTGATTTATCTGGAAGACTTAGCCTTATTAATATTGAACCTTGGTGCGAGAATGAGCTTAAGCAAATTGCAATAAAAGGATTCAATGAATTAAATATTTCGATTTCTGACAAAATTGCACACAAAATAGCTGTAGAAAGCCTTACATCACCTCAACTTATGCAATATATTTGTTTAAGTATTTGTACATTGCATGGTGTTGATGAAAAAAAGGTTGAAAAAATAGACGAATCTAAGTTAGAAAAGGCATATAGGTTTACTACTATGAACTTTGATTATAGAGACGTAGTTAATATTTTATCAAAAGGTCCAAATACAAGGGGTAAAAAAAGAAATATATATAAAACTACTGATGGACAAGAGGTAGATATTTATGGATTGATTGTCGAGTCTCTTGCAAAAAATCCACCTATAACTGAATTGCATTTTAATGATTTAAAAGACAGAATAGATACTCTTATAGTTGGTGAAGAAAAACCTAATAAAAAAGCGTTAAGAGATAGTTTGAAAAAACTTCAAGAATTATTGAACACAAAAGAAAATATTTATAAAGCTTTAGAATGGAAAGATGATAAAGTGTATATAGTTGACCCATTATTTCTGTTTTATTTAAGGTGGGGGAGAAATTAAATGGATAGAATACTAAGTAAGTTTATAGCTCAATTTCAAAATGTAACTGATAAAAATCAATATTCCGAAGTTGTACAGAATTTAATTAAGGAATTAAAAGAAGTTGATGCTGATTTAGAAATAATAAAGAAAATTAAGTCTTATTCTAATTTTATGGTTGTTGAATATTCAGAAAAAGAAACCTTAGAAAACATGAAAAACTCAAAAAGAAAGTTAATAGAATACTTAGATGAAGTTACTTATAATTCGAAAAAAGTTCATTATAATTATAACGACATGAATTTTATTCTAGAAAAAATACTAAATAATTTTATAGAATTTAAA
>DCPV01000301.1:2823-4808 GCA_002323775.1 Firmicutes bacterium UBA1535
AATAATTTTATAGAATTTAAACAGAATTTTTTTGAAAGAATACCTCATAAGACAGCAGGGATTAAACAAGAAAAATTAAAAGAAATTGAGAATCAAATTAAAAATGAATACGACATACAACATATATTATTTGCTTTAATCAAGTTAATATTTGAAAGTGCAAGGACTGAAGTCTCTGAGGATACAGGATTTTCTACTGTTAGGTCAGACATATACATCCCAGAAATATTATCAGTAGTAGAAGTTAAGTATTCTAGAGAAAATATGGCGGTTAAACAATTATCAGAACAAATAGCTGCTGATATAATACATTATAGTTTTAAAAATATTTATTTTTTTATTTATGATAAATGCAAAATTATAGATAATATAAGTGCATTTAAGAAAACATATGAAAAATCTATTGGTGATAAAAAAGTATATGTTATAGTTCACCAGCCGAAGAATTTATAATTTTTGATTAATATCTTCCTTTAAAACTATAGATTGACTTGTAAATATTGGAGTGTTACAATATTGTTACAAATTATTTAGTGTGAAAAAAATTTTAAAATTTTAGATTGAGAAAATTTGCTAATATGGAGGGGAATATGAGTGGGATAATGGCTAAAATAGAACAAGAAACAAATGGTAAGAGTTTCAAAACTTTTAAATACAGTTTTGAAAGTGTTAATATGCCTTCCTTTGATTATGATGATCACTCAGATATTACCTGGGAAAGAATAGGGGAAACGGTAGCGCATAAAAAACAAGTTGATTTATTAGCAAAATCAAATCAAATTATTGGACAAAACCCTTGTTTTACATATTTTTTAGACGGTTCAAGGCGAGCTTTTAAAGTTGATGATATTTCATATAGAAACCAAGTATACCCTGTTATAGCAGGACAGATAGGGATTGGTTGTTGTACAAGAATTAAAAAAGAAATGAATCCATTTGATTTTGAACGTAAATTAGTTATTGCACTCCCTAAAGTTGCTAATCAAGATGGTTGGAATAAAGAGGGTTTCTTTAAAAATTTACTAAAAAAAGTTAATGTCGATGTAAGGTTAGAAAAAGAAAATATAAAATTTACAGATATTCTTTCCTACTCTTGCAAAAAAGATGAAGCTGAAAAAATGGAGAACAAAGGTATTGCTGTAATACAGGATTTAATGGTTGAGCAAGAAAAGATAATGGTAGCTAAATTAGCATCACAGAATTTACTAAATTACGATAAATATCTATTAAAAGATGGAACACTCGAATATCGCATAATAGATGTAAAAAATGATAGAGAGTTGCAAAAATTTAAAAATAATTATAGATGGGTTGTTGGCGCTTCAAAATCATTTAATCCTGAGAATTGTAAAGATCACAGTGGAAAAAATAATTCTGATTTGATTGCAGATTTAAAATTATATCATCGAACCCCTGTTAGTATGTATAGTTCGCCTAGAATTGGAAACATGAAGTTTGCAGTATGGTATGTCCGTATAAGGGACAAAGTATATACTAATAACACTTTCGATGGAATTTTAAAATTAGAAAAAATTATTGTTACAGATGAACAAATAGATAATGGTATTGATTCAGAAGAGATAGATTGGATTACTGCTAATATTATAAACGAAAGGAATCCTGTTTGTTATGGGGATGACTTTAGATGGGCTAATCATTTATATCCAATATATATTACAGAAAAATATGTAAAAAGCAAATATTTAAGTAATACTATGTTTTTAAACTTATTTTAACGGAGGATTAATAATGAATAAGGTAATTGGTAAAGTAATAGCTACAGAAAAAAATCCATCTACAATTGATGACTTTTATTTTTGGTCAGATAAGAATTTAATTTTAAACCCTTTTGATGTTGTTAAGGTAGACCATTTAAATGAGAGTAAATCTTATGCTGTTATTGAAGAAATTTCGCATATTACAGATACTGCTAATTTTTTAACAAACTATATTTCTAATGATTTTGGAAATGTTGATGCTACAGA
>DCPV01000301.1:4922-5777 GCA_002323775.1 Firmicutes bacterium UBA1535
TGGAAATGTTGATGCTACAGAAAACACACGTAGAATTGGAATGAATTACATTAAAGCAAAGGTTATTCATAATACTGAAAATATCTATAATCCAGTTTTAAATAATGAAAAAGTTTATTTTGCCGATGTAGATGAAGTTTCTAAAGCATTAGGATTATCAAATATAAAGAATCCTGTTTTATGTGGTTATTTAGAAATGTATAATGGGGCTGATGAGGAAGACAGAATTAAACTACAAGTAAATATGGACTCAAAGTTTTTAATAGGACCAGAGGGGGCGCATTTAAACATTTCTGGTATTTCTGGTTTAGCAGCAAAAACATCGTACTCAATGTTTCTTCTTAAATCAATACAAGATAAATGTATACAAGCTCAAGTCAATAAAGATGTAGAAAATGACGATGATGTAGCATTTATCTTATTTAATGTAAAAGGTAAAGATTTACTTGCATTGCATGAACCAAATGAATTTGATAGTGTAGAAGAGAAAGCAGAAGTTTATAAGTTATATGCTGAATTAGGAATGTCAAAAGAACCTTTTAAAAATGTAAGCTATTATTACCCTTATTCTAAAGGAAATACTTGGAACACATATATGGACAAACAACAGCTTGAAGAACAAAAAAATATAGGTAAAGCTTTATTTTACAAGTATGAATATGAAAAAGACAAAGATAATCTTGATTTAATGTTTGCCAGCTTAGATGATCCTACTCAATCAATGGATTCAATTTTGAATTACATTATTTCAAATCAAGGGGAATTTGGAAAACTTAATTGTTGGGAAGAGTTTCTTGATGAAGTTCAAAAGAAATGCAAAGCTGGCGGACAAGGTGACAAAGAAATTACTGTTGC
>DCPV01000301.1:5813-19186 GCA_002323775.1 Firmicutes bacterium UBA1535
GTTGGAGGAAATTTAATCGTATAGTTAGAAAATCTATCTACGGAAATCGAATATTTGATAATGTACATAATAAAGATGAAATCCGAATTTCAGATGCACTTAAAAATATTAAAAAAAATGAAGTTCATGTAATTGATATAGCAAAGCTTAATGAGGATATGCAAGGATTTGTTTTTGGTGATGCTGTTAGAACTATTTATGACTTGCAACATGGGCAATTTAATACTGATGAAGGAAACTATAATCCTCCATCAAAAATTATAATATTTATTGATGAATTAAATAAGTATGCTTCTTATGATTCTCCAAAAGCTTCACCTGTGTTGAAGCAGGTTTTAGATATTGCTGAACGTGGACGTTCCTTGGGAATTATTTTATTTTCAGCGGAGCAATTTAAAAGCGCAATACATCCAAGGGTTATAGGAAACTGTTCAACACATGCATACGGACGAACAAATGCAACAGAAATATCAAAAAATGATTATAAATTTGTGCCTTCTGTTTATAAAAACATGATGACTAGATTGGAACAAGGCGAATATATTATCCAAAATCCTGTATTTAGGTCTCTGCTTAAAATTAAATTTCCTAAACCTATGTATAAACAATTTAAGGGAGGGAAATAAGCATGGCAGTTATAGGTAAGAATGTAATAGAGCATTTAACTACGGCAATGTATGAAAATAATAACATTATCTTTCGTGAGTACATTCAGAATTCTGCCGATTCTATTGATAAAGCAATAAAAATTGGATTACTAAAAAAAGAAGAGGCTTGTGTAAGTATTGACATAAATTCTAAAAATAGAATTATTATTATTCATGATAATGCAATGGGAATTAGTAAAGATAAGTTTGCAGAAAAATTGTTAAATATTGCAGATTCAGATAAGGATAGAAATGAAGATAAAGGATTTCGAGGAATAGGACGTCTTGGTGGACTTGCTTGTTGTGGAAAATTAATTTTTTCATCAAGTTATAAAGGAGAATCTATAAAATCTATAATGGAGTGGGATGCAGCAACTTTAAAAAATATTCTCAACGATATAAATCAAAAACCATCAGCGTCTGATTTAGTAGATAAAGTAACATCTTTCGATGTAGAAGATTGTGAAATTGATGAACATTTTTTTGAAGTAAAATTGGTAGATGTAACCTTGGAAAATGAAGAACTTCTTAATGCAAAGAATGTATGTGACTATCTTCAGGCAGTAGCACCAGTTCCGTATCATAATGGATTTATTTTTCGCTCAAAGATATGTGATTATGTTAAACAAAATAATTTAAAACTAGATGAGTATAACATACTTGTAAATGGCAATCAACTTTTTAAAGGGTATACATCGGATTTATACGAAGGTACGGTTGATAGCAAAGCAGTTTATGATTCAATTACAGATTTAGAATTTAAACAATTTTATTCTGAAGATAAAACAATTTTAGCATGGATGTGGTTTGGTATAACTAAATATGAAAAACAAATACCATCAATCAATAAAATGAGAGGCATACGATTAAGAAAAGAAAATATACAAATTGGTAATTCAGAAACTTTGTCATACCCTCGATTTTTTAAAGAACCTCGTGGAAATTATTATTTTGTCGGTGAAATATTTGCAATTCATACTGATTTAGTCCCTAATGCTAGAAGAGATTATTTTAATATAAATACGACCTGTAGATCTTTAGAAGAAGCTTTAATTCCAGTATTGTACACAGATTTTTCAAGACTTTATCATTATGCTAATGATGTAAAAAATGCGTTAGCAAAGAAAGTAAAATATATTGAAGAGCAAAAACAATTTGAAACAAAACAATTATCAGGAAAATTTATTGATGAAGAAGATAAGCAAAAGGCTATACAAGAACTAGAAAAATCTAAATCTTTAGCAGAAAATGCAAATAAAAAATTAAACCTCCGAAGTGTTAATGCAACTGAAAATCCTGTTTATAAAAGGATATTTGATACTCTTGAGTCAGAATATAAAACTGAAGAGTCATTATCTGGTGAAGTTAAGGAAGCAAAGACGGAGAAGAAGTATATTACACAAAGCTTATCTAAACTTGATAAAAAAGAACGAAAGTTAATTAGTAGGGTTTATGCAATCCTTAAAGCTATACTACCTAAAGATATGGCAGAAACTGTTATAGAAAAATTACAAGAAGAATTGAGCAAATAATCATGAACAGAAAGATATTACTTTTGGAACCAAATTATAAAAACAAATATCCTCCTATGGGACTTATGAAACTATCAACATATTATAAAATGCAGGGTGATCAAGTCGCATTTTTTAAGGGAAATTTAAAAGAATTGGTTTTAAATGATACATATGAAGATTTATTAGAACAATTATATTCAAATGATAATACAATATTTTGGGAAAAATACAAACCGATAATATGTGAATATTTAAAAAAAGGAAGTAAAAATGTTTTAGAAGAAATACTAAAAGTTAATTGCAACCCAATAATTAAAGAATTGTTAAAATTTTATAGGAAGTATTTCCATAATAAAGATTATTTTTTACCACAAAATCGTAAATATGATATAGTTGGCATAACTACCTTATTTACATTTTATTGGAAAATTACAATTGATACAATTAATTTTGCTAAGCAACTATGTAAAAATGAACAAAATGTTATGGTTGGAGGAGTAATGGCATCAATTCTCCCAAATGAAATTAAAGAAGCTACAGGAATTTATCCTTTTGTTGGAACAATTGAATCACGAGGCGTTTTAGATGATAATGATATAGTGGTAGATATATTACCCTTAGATTATTCTATTTTAGAAGAAATAGAGTATGAATACCCTGCTAATAATGCTTATTATGCATATATGACAAGAGGTTGTATTAATAAATGTGATTTTTGTGCTGTTCCTAAGTTAGAGCCTCAATATAAAAGTTATTTACCAATTGCAGAGCAAGTTAGATTAGCAACTAGCCATTTTGGAGGGAAAAAGGATTTACTATTACTTGACAATAATGTGTTAGCTTCATGTAAGTTTGAACAAATAATAGACGAAATAAAAGAAGCAGGTTTTACAAAAGATAGTAAGTTTGAACAGCCAAATTTATTTGAAGTGGCGATAAAAAATTTGCGTAATGGTCATAATGATAAAGGTTATGTTAGGAATATCGTAAAACAATATAGACAATTACTTCAAGAATGTAAAACAGAAAAAATGCAATCAGTATATGACTTGTTAGAAAGTTATAATTTACTGGAATTCCACACCGCTAAAAAAGAAGCTATTCTTGAAACATATAATTTGGTAAAAAGTTATTTTAATAAATTTTATAACCATCAACCAAGGAAAAGATATGTAGATTTTAATCAAGGAATTGATGCAAGGCTTATAACCGATGAAAACATGAAAAAAATGTCTGAAATTCCTGTAAATCCTGTTAGGATTGCATTTGATAATTGGAGTTTAGAAAAAACATATACTAGAGCAGTTAAGATAGCAGTTCGTAATGGTCATAAAAATTTATCCAATTATTTGCTTTATAATTTTAGAGATGAACCTATAGAATTATATTTACGATTGAAATTAAATGTAGATTTGTGTGAAGAATTAGGTGCAAGCATTTATTCTTTCCCTATGAAATATCACCCTATTGAAGATTCAAATTATTTTAGTAATAGAGATTTTATTGGTGAGCATTGGAATAGAAAATTTATTAGAACAATACAAGCAATTTTAAATTCAACTAAAGGTAAAGTAGGTAAAGGGAAATCTTTTTTTGAAAAAGCTTTTGGATCGACACCAGAAGAATTTGAAAAACTGTTATACATGCCTGAAGCTATGATAATATATCGTTTATATTTTGAGGGTATTGGTTTAACAAAAGAATGGTGGAATAAATTTTCAATGTTATCAAAAGAGAAATCGGATGTCATTAAACAAATTATACACAATAATGAGTTTAATGATATTAATTCTCTTTCTGCAGATGAAGAAATTTTAGATGTACTTTCATACTATACTATTAAGCGAGAAGATGCTGAAAAAGAAATGGAAAACTAAAAGTACTTTATATTAATTATAACATCTATGAAAGTTAAGAATTTTATTTACAGCTCCCAAAACAGCACTCAAAAAAGGCTTAAATTTAGCTATTTATTTTAGTTTACAGCACCTATGACAGCACAAAAGCATATTTACAGCACCTAAAAAGAATAAAAATATAAAATTAATAATATCAAAAAAGTCTTGATTTTCTCCATATAATGTGGTCGGCACTGCCGACCGCTGTGACCGCAAGGGGCAGTTTACAGCACCTTGCTTTATCCTGCTCTTTTTTCATATATCATTTTAGCTATGAGATATAGATAATTTTCGTTAAATATCATATTTTGACAAACCCAACAAAGCCTTTTATATCGATTTTATTATGCAATTCGAGCAAAATATACTAAATCTCAAATAAAATGCAACACAAGGCGAAATTGGAGCAACATTTTGAGTTAATGATGGTAGATAGTTATTGAAAAGTAATAATTATGCAAAAAGCATTGTTTGGCATAATTATCTCTTTCTTTTTCTGTTATATATTAATATTTTTAGACTTAGCAATTAGTTATCCGCATTGTCCAATATTAGCGTGTTAAAGAACAGTAGGACAGGGGTTGAATTTATTATTAGACTATCAGATTATAAATCTGCGTCGGCATTTCTAATTTGATTTTATCATCTGCGCCGACATATTTAGCTGTTTGCAACACTTGCGTCGGTGCGTCGGCATTTTTATACCAGTGGTGTGTAAAATGCCGACGCACGCGACGCAGAAATGTTAAATAGTTTGATATTTGAACGTCTTTTAATATTTGCTAATTTTAAAATGCCGACGCAAAACAAAAAATTATATAGTGATATATTATGCTTACATCAAGAGTGAATTTAAAGAACAGTTTCTTGAAGTTTTTCTAAAATAATTAGCTTTTCTGTATGATTTCTCTTTTGCTTATAGCTTATTCCATATTTGTTTAACAGTTCATCAACTGAAATATTAAGCTTTCTTGCTAATACACTTGTGTTTATATCTGATAGATCAAGTGCATTAATTAACTCAGTTGCTGTGCCTTGCCATCTTGGATTTTCTATCGTCAGAAGAGAACAAATCTTTTTTAATAATGGATTTTCTCTTGGTGAATTTTGAATTTTTTCAAGATTATCTAAGCTCCACACACAGTTTTCTTCGTCAAAAGAAATATAGAATCTCTGGCTTTTTATATCTCTACCCTCAAGGTCTATGATGGCTTTGTTTTCGTTTCTATGCTTTTTATACATTATAAACGCTCCGTCAACTGCACCTAATAAACCATTTGTGCCTGATATATTTTCAAATGGATCGTCAGATTTGCTTTTTCTTGTATGGTGAACAATTAAAATACATATGTTGTATTTCTCTGCTAATCTTTTAATTGATGAAGCTACATCATTGTCATTAGCATAGCTATACATATCATTTCCTTTTTCTCTTATTTTCTGTAGGGTGTCAATTATAATCAATTTTATGTCTTTATGCTCATTAATAAATTTAGACAATCCTTGCTCAAGACCATCATTCAATTTTTCTGAATTTGTAGTAAAATAAAAATTATCGCTGCCTTCTTCGCCAAACATTTTAGATAATCGCTGCTGAATTCTGAACAAATCATCTTCTAAAGCAAGATAAAGTACAGTTCCTTGGTGTGTTTTAAAGTTCCAAAGAGGTAGTCCTTTGCTTACATGATACCCGATTTGAGCCATCATAAAAGACTTTCCGATTTTAGGACTTCCAACGAAAAGATATGCTCCGGTTTGAAGCATACCATCTATAATTTGTGTTTTTGGCTGAAAGGTTGTGTCAAATATTTCGTTTAGTGATGAGGTTTTTAAGATATTTTTGTTGATTGTTTGTGATGAATTAGTTATAATATTCTTGTACATATTAGGCGACTGATTTTCATCTGTTCCAGCAGATGAATTTAAATCAGTTGCTTTTTTCTTTTCTGAATTATTAACATTACGTTCTAATTTCATTGGATGCTCCTTTCAATTATCCTTTCATGTCAGCGATAATATTAGAAATATACATTGTTAATTCAATTAATTCTTCATTAAGAATATTATCTTGAATATCATCTTTTGAATTAGATAACTTAGATAATTCTGATAAATTCTCAAGTTGCTCATGCACATTTTGCAGCTCATTTCTTAACGCTTTATAAATTCTTGAATTTGGATTGACTATAATTTTACGTTCTAAAACTCTGCTTATTATATAATCTTGCTTTGATAGACCTGATAGCTTTGCTAACATATTAAGTTCTTGTGATTCTTCTTCTGACATTCTAAATCCTATAGTTTTATTTCTCCATCTGTTTTTCTTGTCCATATTTTTAGCTGACATTGTAATAAACTCCTTTTCTCTTTGATTAAATAAGTCATAATATATATTTTTTAAACTACAGATATTGTAGCTTATATCCATTTTATTAATGTTGTATTACTAAATATCTATATTATTCTTATGCAAAAATTCAAATACTTTAGTTACATTTTCATAATTAAATATTTCTTTCGATATCTAATCTATCAGCAATTTCTGATTGCTTAGTCGGAAACAGGTGAGCGTATCTGTAAGTTATATCAATGCTTTCGTGTCCAACTCTATCAGCTATTGCTACTGCTGAGAAACCCATATCTATTAACAAGGAAACGTGAGAATGTCTAATATCATGGACTCTAATTCTCTTGATGTTCTGCTCCTTGCTGCCTCTATCCATTTCGTTGTGCAGATAGTGTTTAGATATTGGGAATATTCTATCTGTAGGTTTTAACTTATAGATTGAATTAATATATTCTTGGATTTCTTCACAGAGGAAGTCTGGCATTGAGATTGTTCTGTTGCTTTTTGGAGTTTTTGGCTCTGTTACTATATCTTCTTTTTCTATTCTTTGATAGGATTTGTTTATTCTTACTGTGCTTTTCTCAAAGTTAAAGTCTTTTGATGTTAATGCTAACAGTTCTCCAACTCTTAATCCACACCAGTATAATAACTCGAAAGCATAGAATGATATTGGCTTGTCCATCATGCTATCTGCAAATTTTAGATATTCTTCTTTTGTCCAGAATAGCATCTCTTGATTTTTCTCTCTGCCCATATTACCTGCTTTTTCTGCTGGGTTTGATTGTAATTCATAAAATTTTATTGCATGATTAAATATTGCTGATAATTGATTGTGAATGGTTTTTAGATAGGTTGGTGAATACTTATTGCCATTTTTATCTCTTAATCTCATCATCTGATTTTGCCAGGCTATTATGTCTGATGCTCTGATTTCATTTATTTTTCTGTCTTGAAAGTATGGTAATATCTTTGTAGCTATGATATGCTTCTTTGTCTGCCAAGTGTTTAATTTAACTCTATTCTTAATATCAACGGTGTAAATTTCAACAAATGAGCTAAATAACATATCAAGTTTTAAGTTTTCTTTGCTTAGGAATTCTCGTTCCCACTCTTGACCTTCTCTTTTGGTTTTAAAACCACGCTTTAGTGTTTGCTTAGTTTTACCTGTATAATCCTTGTGCCTTACTGATACCATCCAATTCCCATTGGGATCTTTGCTAACTGACATTGCTTGTCCTCCTTGTTTTGTTTATGTACACTCATAATCGTTAATATGCTTTATATAAATGCTATATTTAGATTATGAAGGAGTATGTTTATATGTAATCTCGGAATACTTAATTTTAAAGTATCCGAGGAAATAATTCTATTAATAGTAGTTGTAAATCATACATTTCAAAGGTATATTAATTTCGCCATAAATACAAACCTATCAGTTTAACCCCTAAGCTACAACTCCATAAAACTTTTCTTCAAAGTATCTTCTGCTTACCTTACCTGTTATAGTCATAAAACCATTTTTATTTAACTGTTCATTTAGTTTTTTAATAATTTTATAGGCATGTGCTTTAGATACTCCAAGATATTCTGCTATCTCCTGTGCAGTTATAAACATTCTTTTGTCCATTTAACCCCACCTTTCTCACAAACAATTTTGTTTATATGAATTATACTAAAATTTACTATTCTTGTCAATACTTTTTGGCTATCAAGTTAAAATGTTTTAAACAAATTTATTTATATATTGAATAATAATATATAAATATGCTATAATAAGTAAACAATATTGATTATTAGAGAAAGAAATGTTAATTAATAGATGATTGGAAAAAGGAGGACATACATATGTCAATCGGAATTAAACTGAGAAGATTAAGAAAAATGAGAGGATACACTCAGAAACAACTTGGGTTATTAGTAGGCTTTAGCGAGGAAACTGCAGACGTAAGAATTACACAATATGAAACAGGAACTCGTGTGCCAAAAGAGGATATGATTAGAAAAATGGCTGAGATATTAAAAGTAAATCCTGATTACTTAATGGCACCTGCACCTATAGATCCAGAGGAAATTATGAGAACACTTTTCTTCTTGGATGAGCATAACAATATAAATTTATCTTCTCAAGAGGTAATAATGGAGGATGGAACAGAAGAAATTAGAATTAGCTTAACAATTAAGGGTATGGACTATTTTCTCAAGCAATGGTATGAAAAACAAAAGGAATTAAAAAAGGGATTGATAATTCAAGATGAATACTACGAGTGGAAAACAAATTGGAAAGTAGATAAGAATGATTTAAAAGAATACGAACAAGTGCTTACAGAGTATGCAAATCTTGAAAGATATAACGAAAATCATGCTTTATTACAAGAATTTATTAGGGGTAGATTGGACGACGTGGGAATTAGAAAATTAAAGAAAGCAGCTGGAGAAGATAAAAAATTAGCTGTAGAACTACTTAAATACATTCATAAAGATTAAAAAGTTGAAATAATAAATAAAAATAAATTCATTTTTAAGAGAAATTATTTTTATTTATTATTTGATGGTTTGGGACTATTTGTATATGCTTTATAAGCAAAAATGTTATGGCTGGTATCAAAATAGAACTACTCCAAAATGCTACACAAACTAAAATTCCAACCAAATTTAATTATCCAAGAAAAATAAAATGTTATCAAAATGTTATCAATCACAAATAAAAAATCCGCAAACCATTGCAATAACTGGCTTGTGGATTTGATTTTCCTATTCCCACTCAATAGTTGATGGTGGCTTAGAAGTAATATCATAAACTATTCTATTTACATTATCAACTTCATTTACTATTCTATTTGACACCTTTTCAAGTACATCATATGGAATTCTTGCCCAGTCTGAGGTCATTCCGTCTGAGGAGTTTACTGCTCTTAGTGCTACTGTGTGCGAGTAGGTTCTATAATCTCCCATAACTCCTACGCTTCTCACATTTGGCAGACAAGCAAAATATTGCCATATGCTTTTTTGTAGCCCTGCTTTTTTGATTTCATCTCTAAATATGAAATCTGCCTCTCTTATTATGTGAAGCTTATCTTCTGTGATTTCACCTAAGCATCTGATTGCAAGTCCTGGCCCTGGGAATGGCTGTCTTTCAACTAAATCTTCTGGAATTCCAAGCTCTCTGCCTACTTGACGAACTTCATCCTTAAACAACTGTCTTAATGGCTCTAACAGCTCAAAGTCAACATCTTCCGGAAGTCCTCCTACGTTGTGGTGCGATTTAATAGTTGCAGCTGTCGCAGTTCCGCTCTCTACCACGTCAGGATAGATTGTTCCTTGAACTAGATAATCTATATTTCCAAATTCTTCCTTTAATTTTTGTTTTTCTTCTTCAAAAACTCTTATAAATTCTTCGCCTATAATTTTTCTCTTTTTCTCAGGATCTGTTACTCCTGCTAATTTTCCGAGAAATCTCTCACCGGCATTTACCCTTATTAAATTCATATCGAACTGTTCTTTGAATATTTTTTCGACTTGGTCGCCCTCATCTTTTCTTAATAAACCGTGGTCAACAAATACACAGACAAGGTTTTTACCTATAGCCCTGTGAACTAAAACTGCAGCAACAGATGAATCAACTCCGCCTGATAAAGCACATAAAGCTTTTTTATCTCCAACTTCTTGCTTAATTCTTTCTATTGTTTCAATTGCGAAATTTCCCATATTCCAATCAGGCTTTAGATTGCATACATTAAATAGGAAATTTTGTAAAATTTCTCTGCCCTTTTCTGAGTGTTCAACCTCTGGGTGGAATTGAACAGCATAAATTTTCTTCTCGTCGTTTTGCATTGCACATATCGGACAGGTATCAGATGAAGCTGTTATTTTAAAACCCTGAGGTTTTTCCTCTATATAGTCTGTATGGCTCATCCATATTAAAGAATCCTGAGGGATATCCTTAAATAAACCAGCATTTTCAGCTGTTTGAAGCTTAATGCGTCCATATTCTCTATTGTTTGCTCTTGTTACCTTGCCACCAAATGTCTGAGCTATCAACTGACCTCCGTAGCAAATCCCAAGTACTGGAATATTTAATTCAAATATTTCCTTATTTATAGATGGTGAATTGTCCTCATATACACTTGCTGGACCACCAGAAAGGATTATTCCTGTCGGATTTTTTTCCTTTATTTGATTTATTGTGTATGTGTAAGGCACAATTTCACAATAAATATTTGCTTCTCGGACTCGTCTAGCTATCAATTGGCTGTATTGTGCGCCGAAGTCGATTATTATTACCATGCTTTTCTCCTTTTGTTTTGTATAGTTTAATGGGATTGACACCTTAGTAACATTCCCTGTATTATTACTGTAGTTAATGTTAAATATTAAAATAAATTTTAATATATATTCTTATCAAAGTCAATTGAAAATCTTGTTAAATTTTTTATTTGATTTTTTATATTTAAAACAATATAATAATAGTATATTATTAATATATTGTAAACTAGTTTATATAGCTAAATTTTTCGATAAAAATATTAAATTAATTCAAACTATACAAGTAAAAGGAATGTGACTTATTTTGAAAATAAAATTTGAAAACAATCAAAAAAACAGATTAAGCTTAGCTATTGTATATATGGCAGTTTTCTTTATAATAATATCTTATTTTTATAGAATAAACTATATAGATTTTATTACTATTAGAAGCTTATATATACCAATAATCGGGATCTCGATGCTCGCAATAATGTTTAACTATCTTGTTTTTGGACATGTGTTTCTTATAAGCTCTTTGTTTGGGCTTATATTAGGATATACAAGAAATATTAATTACAGTGTTAAGGGTATGGCTACTAGCAACACTATAATAATATTTGGACTTATAATTGGTATCTTACTGCAAATGTATATGAAAATGAAAGAAAAAAAATAAAAAAATGTTCAAATTAGATATAAAAAAAGTAGATAACAGCTTAGCGTTAGATAATAATATTTTCATTAAAATTTTTGTCTGATTAAAACGAAAGGAATGTGTGTTATTATGACCAATGAGAATAATCAAAAAAATACAAATAATACTCAGAACACTACAGTTAAAAAGAAAAAAAGAAGAAAAAAGAAAATTAAAATTTTTAGAATATTATTTCTAATTGTACTAGTAGCTATCGTAGTTGGTGGCCTCATAGTTGGAAAAATAGTCCTTGATGTTATAGCGGACGCACCTAAGATTGATCCGACAAATGTACTTGGAACACTAACTCAGAACTCAGTTATACTAGATCAAGATGGAAATATGATAGAGAAAATTCAAGACCCGAATGAAAATCGTGAAATAGTTGAATTAAGCAAGATGCCAAAGCATTTGCAAGAAGCATTTATAGCTGTTGAAGATAAACGATTTATAAAGCATTTTGGTATAGATATTCAAGGTCTAATGGCTGCTGTTTATAGCAATATAACCTCTGGAGACTTAAAAGGCAGAGGTGCAAGCACAATAACTCAACAGCTTGTTAAAAATCTTTATTTTTCTGATGATAAAGGAAAAAAACTTGAGAGAAAAATAAAAGAAGCTTATCTTGCCATACAAATGGAAAGAGCGCTAATAAAGGATCAGATATTAGAAAACTATCTTAACACAATACCTCTTGGACCAAGTATACATGGTGTTCAAGCTGCTGCATACGCATATTTTTCAAAAGATGTAAGCGAATTGACCATAGCTGAATCAGCACTTATAGCTGGAACTCCTAAAAGTACAGCTCTCTATACTCCATACAAAAGAATAGGTATGGATGATTTAGATGGTATAGCTGAAGAAGATATAGTAGGATATATTTATGTAGGATCAGTAAAATACGCTTGTGTATTTAATCCAGAGTCTGTTGAAAGACAAAAACTTGTTCTGAAATTTATGCTTGAACAAGGAAAAATATCTCAAGAGGAATATGATGCAGCACTCAAGGAAGATATAAAAGCGGCATTAAATCCTGGCGAGAGCAAAATAGAGGGTGTAACATCTAACAATTTTGCTGATTATGTAAAAGAAGAAGTCATTAAGGATTTAATGGCAGATCGTGAGATGACCTATGAAGAAGCTGAAAAATATCTAGTAAATGGTGGCTTAAGTATATATACTACCATGGATGTAAATATTCAAAAAACTATTGAAGCTCAATATGAAAGCTTTGGGGAAATCTTCTTAAACAATAAAATACCTACGAATAAGCCTATAGCTCAAGACTGGACTAATTTTAGATGGGTTGGAGAAAAATCCTTAGGAACACTTGATAAATATAAAAATGTACTGAATAGCACAGGTCAAGTTCTGTACTTCCAGCATGATAATATATTTAACGCTGAAAATATGCTGTATTTATCACCTAATGAGTATTCGATTGACGAAAATGGCGATCTCATTATAAAGACAAACAAATTAAATATATATTCATCTGTAATAGATATTGTTGATTTCTATACTATAGACGAAAAAAATCAAATGGTAACTCATAATGTAGGTGGGTTAAACATAGGAAAGGTTTATGAAGTAGTAGATCAAAAGGGAAATGCAGGAACTATAAAAATATTTAAAGAATTTTTAGATAAAAATCCTAATTTTTATAAAATTGTTGCTGATGATGTTATGACTATAAGCAACGAATATTATAACTATGACGAAAGAGGTATAGTTCAGCCTCAATCAGCTGCTGTTATAATGGATTATAGAACAGGATATATAAAGGCAATTTACGGTGGAAGGGATATAGTTGGCAATAAAACTTTCAACAGAGCTGTTGATGCAGCAAGACAGCCGGGTTCGACGATAAAGCCTCTTAGTGTATATATGGCTGCTCTTGATCGTGGTTATACTGCCGCTTCAGTTTTTGATGACTTACCTATGTACCTTGAAGATGGTCAGCGTTGGCCTAAAAACTGGTATGAGCAATCTTCCGGCCGTGCTTTCAAATATAAGGGCGTTGTA
>DCPV01000301.1:19204-23453 GCA_002323775.1 Firmicutes bacterium UBA1535
AAGTTTAAGATATGCCATACAGCAATCATTGAATACTGTTCCTGTAATGATATTTAATCAGCTAGGTGCTGATACATTGGTTGAATATATGGCTAAGATGGGTATGGTGGATTTAGAAAATCCTTCTAATGATACATTTGTTACTCCTGAGGAAAATCGTAAAGTGAATGATATGATTCCAGCAGCATTTGCATTGGGAGCATTTTCAAAAGGCTTTTCTCCGCTTGTTATGACAGCTGCTTATGGAACTATAGCAAATGATGGAGTTTATGTAGAGCCAATATGCTATACAAAGGTTGAAGATAGCAAGGGAAAATTAATATTAGAAAAGACACCTAAAAAACAAGTTGCTGTTACTCCTGAAGTAGCATTTATACTAAAGGATATACTAAGAAGCAGTGTTGTCAGCTCTGATGGTCTTGCAGGACCTGCTGCTATCAAAATTAAAGATGTAAATATAGAAATGGCAGCTAAAACAGGAACAACACAGGACAACGGAGACTTCTGGTGTATAGGATTTTCACCTTATTATGTTGGTGGTGTTTGGGTTGGCAATGACAATCCTACGACTAAGCTCTCAGAGACAAGTTCAGCGACAGCAAGACTTCTTGGTGCATTTATGACAGCAATACATCAAGGACTTGAGCCAGCAAAATTTGATATTTCAAACAATGTAACTAAGGTTCAAATTTGTAAGCAATCAGGTAAGCTCGCAACAGAGCTTTGCGCTTTAGATGTTCGTGGCAGTCAGGTAAGAGAAGAATATTTCATAAAAGGAACTGAGCCTAAGGAGAGCTGTGAAAGCCATGTAAAAGTAACTATTTGTAAGGATACCTTACTTTTAAGATCACAGTTTTGCCCTGATAAGGATGTTATGGAAAGAGTCTTAGTAATGAATGGAGAAGCTCCATTCGATGCTGATTTATACCCTGATGTAAAAGATGAAAACTATCAAGCTCTGCTAGAATCAGTTAAGCTTTATAAGCAAATAAAATTAGATATAGCAGCTGGTATGGTTCCTGAACAAATTAAGGCTTTATATGCAGGCTCTGTGACTATAAATGTAACAAATTCTAATACTATTGAAATTTTAACAGTTAATGGTTTTACCTTAGAGCAATTAAATTTCAAGAGAATGTTGCCAGAGGATTACGAATATCGAGTACCTTCAGATGTTTGTACATTCCACACTTATGAAAAGTGGTATAAGGATATAATAAATAATGGCGGAAATCCCGGAAATGTACCAAATCCTGAAAATGGAAACAATGATGGTAATTCCGGCAATACAGATGATTCAAACAATCCAGGCGACTCAATAATTGAAAGTCCTGATAAGCCAGATGATTCTGGTTTAATCACAAATGATTAAAACATCTTAAAAACAGGGGAAATTCCCCTGTTTTTTTATTTTCTTGGAATACTTCCATTATTTTTTATAAAAGTTTTATGGTATAAATACATTTTTAATAGAAAACGACAAATAATAATGTCAATATGGTGAAATAGTTAATAAAAAACATTTGCTCAGCAAATAGAAAAAATTTTCACTCTATAGAAGAATCAGTATGATTCTTCACTAATTATTCATATTGGAGGTAACAATGAAAAAAATATTATTTTTTCTTGTATTAGTATCAATTGTGTGTATATCATACTTCACTATTACTAATACAATTGATAAATCAATAAAAAAGATGCCTGAAAATGCGGTGTTGTTATGAAGCAAACAAAAGAAACTTATAAAAAACTTGTTGATGAGTATACACCTAAAAATAAAATATTTAGAAATTGTGTTCTAGCATTTATTTTTGGTGGAGCGATTTGTACCTTTGGAGAGTTAATCAAAAATATATTGATGAATTTTTCTTTTAAAGCTGATGATGCAGGTGCTATGACTTTAGTTATACTAATAGCATTAACAGCTCTTTTAACAGGTATAGGTGTTTATGATAAGCTTGGAAAATATGGTGGAGCAGGTATGATAGTTCCTATAACTGGATTTGCAAATTCAGTAGTTGCTCCGACATTGGAATTTAAAAGAGAAGGTTATATTTTAGGCTCTGCTTCTAAGATATTTACACTTGCAGGACCTGTTTTGCTATTTGGCTATAGTAGCTCAATGCTTGTTGGCTTGATTAGCTACTTAATAGATATGTTTGGGGCTTAGGAGGAATTTGTGAAAAAAATAGGTAAGCAGACTTATAAAATGGCTAATGACGTATATATACGAGATGTATATACCTTAGCCGGAACAAAGGAAAGTGAAGGTCCTTTAGCAAAGGATATTGATTTTATTTTGAGTGACAGCATTTGGGGTGAAAAGACTTGGGAAAAATGCGAAGCTAAAATGCAGCAATATGCAGTAGAAAATTTAATTAAAAAAAATAATCTAAAAAAATCAGATATAGATGTAATGCTTGCAGGAGATTTATTAAATCAAATAGTATCCTCATCATTTGCTGCAAGAAGCTTAGAAATCCCATTTATTGGATTATACGGAGCTTGCTCTACAATGGCTCTTAGTATGGGTGTTGGTGCTTTACTCATAGACGGAGGCTTTGCTTCCAATGTGGTATGTGTAACCTCAAGTCATTTTTGCTGTGCAGAACGCCAATACAGAACTCCTTTAGAGTCCGGAGGACAAAGACATATGAGCGCTCAATGGACAGTTACAGGCTCAGGAGCAGTATGGCTTTCAAATAACAATGACAGCAAAGATTATCCTAAAATTAAAAATGTTACATTTGGTAAAATAGTTGATTTAGGTGTAACAGATGCAAACAATATGGGAGCTGCAATGGCACCTGCCTTTGCAGATACAGTTAAGCAAAATATTGTAGATACAAATTCTGATATAGATTATGACTTAATTGTCTCAGGGGACTTGGGAACAATAGGTAAACAAATAGCATTAAAGCTATTGAAGGATGAAAATATAAACATAGAAAAAAAATATGATGATTGTGGAACGATAATATTTGACTTAGAAAGCCAAGATGTTCATGCAGGCGGAAGCGGCTGTGGCTGTTCAGCAGTAGTATTTGGCTCATTTTTATACAAAAAGCTTATAAAAAAAGAGATTAATACCTTGCTTTTTACTGCTACCGGTGCCTTACACTCGCCTACTGTTTCATTACAAGGTGAAAGTGTCCCAGGGATAGCTCATTCTATTGGCATATCTAATTAAACGTGAGATTTATTGATGTTGAGGAAGGAATTAATATGAATTATTTAATGAGCTTTATTGTAGGCGGATTGATATGTGTTATAGGGCAGTTGATAATGGATATAAAAAAGGTTAATCCAGCTTACATACTTGTAACATTTGTGGTATCGGGTGTAATACTAGGATATCTTGGGATATATGAAAAAATAATAGAATTTGGCTATTCGGGAGCAACAGTGACACTCCCAGGCTTTGGCTATACTCTTGCTAAGGGAGCGGTAGAAGAAACTGCTAAAAGTGGTCTCTTAGGAATTCTAAGCGGCGGAATTAAAAAAACCGCTGCCGGAGTAGGAGCAGCATTAGTTTTCGGATATATAGTTTCATTAGTTTTTGATGCAAAAGCCAAGTAATTTTAACTTAAGACTAAATAAAAAGCAGTCCTTATAACTTTGAATAATCAAAGTTTCAAGGACTGTTTTATATGATAGGGATAATTCTTATTATACCACTATTAAAAGCAAAATTTTCATTATAAATTTCTGCTGTAAAAAAATTTTTATTTACTTACACTATTATTTATATTTTTACAAATTTATCTTTACATCAGCTCGTTTATGATCTTCAATCTCAAAAAATTCTTTAGGACTGTGCTTTGCCATATTAGATATAATAATAGCTGGAAATACAGCAATAGATTGATTGAATGATGATACATTCATGTTATAAACTCGTCTTGAAGCTTGTAAATGATCTTCTGCGTCCATAATAGCTTCTTGGAGTTTTTTATAGTTTTCAGATGAGCGAAGTTCAGGATAATTTTCTGCAATTACGTTAATTTTCCCCATAGCTTCATCCATATGTTGATTTACTTCACTCTTTTCGGATACACTCATACCTGAACGAAGCTTAATTACTCGCTCAAAAAGCTCTGTTTCATGTTTAGTGTATGATTTTACAACATCAATCAACTTTGTCAATGTATCATAACGCTTTGTTAATGCTACATCAATACCAGAATCGGCTTCTTTAATTTTTATTAGTAAAACTTTGAAACGATTTGAAGTTGCAATTATCCAAGAT
>DCPV01000253.1:0-2611 GCA_002323775.1 Firmicutes bacterium UBA1535
GGTATTATATAAGTAAATGGAAAATAAGATTAAATTATATGGGTTTAATAATTTAACCAAAACATTGAGCTTTAATATTTATGACATATGCTATGCAAAGGGTGAGAAAGAACAGAAGGATTATGTTGATTATATCGATGAGCAGTATAATTCTGAGAGACTTACAAACATTTTGTGTGATGTCACAAATATAATAGGAGCACATGTGCTCAATATTTCTAAGCAAGACTATGATCCTCAAGGGGCAAGTGTTACGATATTGATATCAGAGGAACCGCTTGAAGAAGCAAATCTTGATGAGTCCTGCAACGGAGGAGGACTTTTATTGGCAAGCAGAGAAACTATTCTCGCACATTTAGATAAAAGCCATGTAACTGTGCACACATACCCTGAATATCATCCTGATAATAGTATTGCTACATTCAGAGTTGATATTGATGTTTCTACATGCGGAAAAATATCGCCGCTTAATGCGCTTGATTATTTGATAGGAAGCTTTGATTCTGATATTATAACTATTGATTACAGAGTAAGAGGTTTTACAAGAGATGTTAATGGTAAGAAATGTTTTATAGATCATAAAATTGCATCGATACAGGATTATATAGATGATGAGACATTAAAAAAATATGATGCTACAGATATAAATGTATATCAGGCTAATTTATTTCATACAAAAATGCTTATAAAGGAAATTAATCTTCAGAATTATCTATTTAAAAAGGATACAAACGAGTTTTTACCACAGGAAAGATTGGCTATAAGTAACAGTCTTCGCAAAGAAATGATAGAAATTTTCAGTGGTTTGAATGTTTATAATAATTAACAAACTAATAAAATTAGTCAGGAGGAAAAATATGGAGCTTTGGTATACTGAAAATCATTCTGAGGAGGTTAGATTTTCAATAAAAATTAACAAACAGGTTTATTCTGGACAGAGCAATTTTCAAAGAATTGATATATTTGATACAAATGAATTTGGTAAAATATTTACATTAGACGGATTGATAATGGTTACGGAAAAGGATGAATTTATTTATCATGATATGATAGTTCATGTTCCGATGGCAACAAATCCGGACATAAAAAAGGTTTTAGTTATAGGTGCCGGAGATGGAGGAACTGTCAGAGAGCTGACCAGATATAAAACTATTGAAAGAATAGATATGGTTGAGATTGATAGGCAGGTTGTAGAAGTTTGCTTAGAGCATTTTAAACAAACTTCATGTGCGTTAAACGATAAAAGAGTAAATTTATATTTTGAAGATGGAATAAAATTTGTGAGCCAAAAATCTAATGAATATGATTTGATTATTGTAGATTCTACAGACCCGATTGGTCCGGGTGAAGGGCTTTTTACAAGACAATTCTATAGTGACTGCTTTGCGGCTTTAAATGAAAACGGAATACTTGTAAATCAGCATGAAAGTCCTTATTACGATATGTACGCTAAAGCCATGAAAAGGGCACATAAACGTATAGAAGAAATATTTCCTATATCTAAAGTATATCAGGTTCATATACCGACATATTCATCGGGACATTGGCTATTTGGATTTGCCTCTAAAAAATATGACCCTGTAAAAGATTTAGATGCGAATGCTTGGAATAATTTAGGTCTTGAAACTAAATATTATAATACGGACTTGCATATTGGAAGCTTTGCCCTTCCTAATTATGTTATGGATATGTTAAATAGGGATTGCTAGTTATATGATTGTGTTTGTTTAAGATGCAAGATATTATCTATAAACACATTTTAAAAGGTGTTATGGAGGAAAATAGACTAACTGCAAAACAAATATCAAGTAAAAATAGATATCGTATTTTTGAATAGAGGAGATTAATAATAATTGAACGGTCAAATGTATCAGATATGTTGTATTACTGCGGCAGCAAAAAAAGCATTGAGAGAAAAATCCGCAATTTTATATAAACCACTTAAGTACGAAAATAAAATTGAATTTCAGTTTTTGCCGGAAAATAAACTGCTTGGTACAAAAAAATATAAATCAGAAAATGTGTCGGCGTGGTATGATTATTGCTTGAAAAAAGGACTGTATGATTTAAAGTTCTTAACTCCAGTCTCAGTCAATGACCGTAGTATCCTTGGTTTTTCTAATACAACACAAAGTTCTATTGTGTGTTTTTATAGAAATGGTGACTTTACTTACTTTTCCGCACAATGGGAATTTGATTCAAATAAAAAGATGTGGAATGTTCTTTATACAGAGAACGAATGTAAGGATTCATCTTTAGGTAAGCTGAATTTTAAAGATAATACTGATAGTTTCAAAGCTATCTTATTTGAAATAAAAGAATTTGCTTACAAAATCAATCGTGATGAGTTTGCAGCAATATTTCAAAAGGCTGTTGATATTTTAATAGGACATTCTAATTATGCAAATACCGCAAATTATATGATGTTTCCTGAAATTCCAAAAGAAAATTTGCGTCTTTTTGATGCAGCCAGTACTGCCGATGTTTTTGGTGCAATGGGTTCATGGAACGACACTCCTCGTTACATAGCACACCAAATAAATATGGATAAAGAATACGAGTTTTTGTCTAATGAATTGCTGAAACAGGTTAGACTTGCTACCTTGTACGC
>DCPV01000253.1:2765-6352 GCA_002323775.1 Firmicutes bacterium UBA1535
GACTTGCTACCTTGTACGCTATTAATGAATGGTAAAAAAGTTACATTTTTGTAGGTAATAGACCGACAAAAATGTAACTTTTTTTATATCTAAAATGAAATTTCCATTAAGATTTAAAATATTAATTGTTCAGCTGATATTATCAGTTAATAATATAATTTTAGTGCAAAGGACTCTTTTGCTATTAAAGAATAGTATCTTATTAAAGTTTTAGATATATATCTATGTATAATAGCAAATAAAGATTAAAATTCAAATTAATCTGTATCTGTTTTGCACTAATGGCACAATAATTTTTGTTATATGATTTTTTGTATAACCACTCTGATTTGATGCTTTTTAACTCATAACAAATAAAGAAATTTATCCAAAAGACAACTAAATGCTAATTAATCGGTTTTATTTTTATCAGATAGTCCATAAACTTTTTAAAGCAAATATTCCAGATAATTGAGTAAACGAGCGAAAATATAAAGAAAGTTAAAAAGGTTAAGGAAGTTGACAAAGAACTCGTTAATTTCATAAAGCCTGAAACATGTATTATGTAAGTTAAACATATCATTCCAAGAGATAAAAATATGCTTGAAATTAATATAGAGATAAATATTCCTTTCCTATAAAGCAATGTTCCGATTGCTATGCCTAATGCCCCGGTCGTAAAGAGAAGAATTGCAGCTTCTTGTATATTGAATGCAACAAGAATCAGTGAAGATAAAAAAAGCACGGAAAGACCAAGTGACACATTAAAGACAGCTGCTATAGCAATAGGTAGTGTGCTAAATGGACTCAAAGCTAATCCAATCGCAGGTAAAAATATAGGAGCTGATTGGAACAGTACTGTTATCGTTGTTAATAAGCCACCAATACAAATAAACCAAACTATATTTATTCTTTTCAATTTTAATACTCCATTTATATAAAATTGGTTTCAAATCAAGGAATAATTTCAAAAACAGTGCCTTGATTAAAATCTGTTACATTAGGAGAACCATAAGTTCCTAAGTATAATTTGCTTTGATTTAAGTTCGTTCCAAGGCTGACGTAAAAAGAGGACTGAGAACCAAAGTCATAATTAACATCAATAACACTAAAATCGTTTAGTTTAAAATCTGCTCTTATTCTTGTATAAGCCAATGCCCCTCTAATTGGAAGTCGAGCTTCTTCTTGTGCAAAATCGGTAAACAAAAGGCTTCCTGTTAAGTTAGGTATGTCGCTTCCCATATATGGCTGAACTCCTGTAAGTGCAGTTCCTCTGAATTTATCCAAACGAGAATCTTTATGAAAATAAGTGGTTACAGGATTAATTCTGGACATTGAAGTTTTTATTGCTTCATCATAATAAGCCATTATTTTTTCTTCTAACATAGGATTTGTAGAACAGTTTTTTATAATCGAAGTAGGAAAGGAGCCTTCCCATCCACGCCATCCAAGGTTAATATATTCTTTTTCTTGCTCAGAGTCAGATTTTACTAAGTTAGATTGAATAAGCTGAGTAACAGGTATTGGTTTGTAATTAATAAATGAAAAAATTGATTCTTCCATATCCTGTCCTACATTTCCTACATATTTGATGTATTGATTATAAGATTGTTGATATGAAATACCCGGAGAATTGCGAATACCTTTTGCAATTACTGTAAGCATTTTCTGAATAGGAGGAGGGAGTTCATCAAAACGTGTAACTGTTGGAGGAACTTCGATAAATGTATTTATGTTTACATCAATTGTAATTATCTTGCCGGCAATTTCCATGTCATCTTGACTTAAATTAAATGGATCGTATCCTGAACCTCCATCTCCAGTTGTTAAAACAAGTCTTCCGGTTTCAGGTGAAAAATTCAAACTATTAACACCATTATGATTCATAAATGGTCTTCTCAAATTGAGTAATGTCCGTTGTTTTCGAGATTGACCACTTGACTGTAAAACCCACTCCTCAACTGTATCAATATGGTCAAATTGCGTTTCTCTGTTTATCCACTTTAGATTTAATGTTTCAGGGTCACAAGGATTAGGCTGAAATGATTCAGGGAGAGCACCGGGTCCTTGTGTTCCGGCTACTGAATAATGCAAATAAAATAAGCCATTAAAATGAAATTCTGGATGAAATGCTAGTCCAAGCAACCCTCGTTCGTCATATCCTCCATTGGAAGCGCCTAGTTTTATTATTTGTGAGCGAATATCTAAAAAGGTCCATATATTTCTGTCTGATATGTAAAAAATTTCTCCTACTTGGGTTGCTACAAATAAATTTTCTGTGAAATCACCTGGAAGCATCGCTGTTTTTAAAACAGTGGGTAAATTTATATTACTAATGATGGGACGTAAATTAACTTTAACCTTTATCAATTTCTTATCTCCTTTTTTTAATAATAATATGATTAACTCTGTTCTAATAGTACTATTTACAGAAAGGAGATATGATAAATAATTTGTTTTAAGGCTTATATTTCCTCTGTCAGATGACTCTTATACCCATCTCCAAATACTTCGTTAGAATTTGAGACTATGAAAAATGCGTTTATATCTTCTTCTCTCACAATTTCTCTGATTTTAGTATAATTATATTTTCTGCATACGCACATTACAACTTTTTTATCGTTTCGTGTATATGCTCCCTCTGCTTTTAGATATGTAACTCCTATATCCAGTTCTTCAAGTATTCTTCTAGCTATTTTTTCGTTGTTATCACTGATTACATACAATAATTTTGCACTGTCTCCTCCATACAGTGCAAAATCCAAAACGAAATTACTGATAACGATAGTTATGGTAGCATAAAGTGCAATTTCAATATTTTTAAATATTATAGCAGATGCAGATACAATAATTGCGTCAGTAATAATAAAAATAGTTCCGCTTTTTACGTGTTTATACTTTTGTCTTAAGGCTCTGATGATTATATCAGTTCCTCCAGTTGTAGCTTCTTGTCTGAATACCATTGCCATTCCTATAGCCATCAAAGAGCCACCTGTAACGCCGGACAGTAAAAGGTCATGAGTTATAACGCCATATCTTACAATAATATACTCATTCATTACGTTAATAAAAAATGAAGAAACAAATGTCGCATATATAGTTGACAATATGAATTTTGCTCCGAATTTCCACCAGCCAAATATTAGTATAGGGACATTTATCAGCAAAACCAAAGTACCTGTTCTTAAACTCGTAAAATTGCTTATTATTATAGCAATTCCCGTAGTACCACCAGGCGCAAGATTGTTTGGATCTAAAAATATTGAAATTCCCATGGAATATATGAATGTCCCAATAGTAATTAATATAAATTTTATTACCGCTTTTTTTAATGTAAATTTTTTTCCCATATACAACCTCTTTCTTATATTTTAAGTAATAATACATACTATCTTTTGTATTAAGATAATATTATTTATAAAAAGATTTTTATTGAAAGGGTAAAGCCTAATAATCAGGCTGTTAAAAAATGCAATTTGCTTTATTCTTTAGATTAAGGTAAGTTTAAAGTGATTTCATATAGAATTCTCTAACAGCCTGTAAAAAAGGAGTTTTTATTGTTTATTAGAATCTTTATTTATATATTTTCTTAACTTAAATAATTTAAA
>DCPV01000131.1:0-6861 GCA_002323775.1 Firmicutes bacterium UBA1535
TCTATAGATAAAAAAGAAGCAGTTGAGCGTGCGATTTCTATGGCAGAGGAATTAAATTTTGATAGGAATGATTTATATAAGCAGGTTAGGCAACTTTCTTTGGGACAAAAAATGAAAGGAGAGCTTATACTTTCATTTTTACACCTTCCTAAAATAATATTTCTTGATGAACCTACTTTAGGATTGGATTTTTCAACACAAAAATCTATAAGAAATTATTTGAAAAATTATAGAGATAAATATAAACCTTCTATTATCCTCACAAGTCATTATATAAATGATATAGAGGATTTGTGCGATAATATTTATATAATAGATTGTGGAAAAGAACTTTATAATGGTTCAATCAAAAAATTAAAATCAAACACAGGGGAGTCAAAAAAAGTTATATTTACAGCTACATCGGATTCTATTAAAAATATAGAAAAAATATCTGAATTTGCTGTACAAGTACAAGAGAAAATGTGTAGTATAAATTTTAAAGCCGAAGAAATGACAAAAATAATCCAATTATTATCAAATATTAAAGGGATCTCGGATATAAATTTTTCGGAAGATAGCTTGGATGTAATAATTGAAGAATTATATAAGGAGATGAATAAAGAATATGATTAAAATATTTTGGGGATATCTTGAAAATTCTATAAAGAAATTATTTTTATATAGAATTTATATTTTTTCTGAAATTTTAAATAATTTGTTTTTCCCAATCTTAATAAGTTTCTTTCTTTGGAAATCTATAATAAGCAATAATGAAATTGGATATAGTTTGAAGGAAATGATGGTTTATATAGTAATTTCTAATGTAATTTTAATATTCACTCAAATACATGTTGAAAATGAAATTGAAGGTGATGTTAAGACATATAAGTTAGGGCAAAAATTGCTTCTGCCTATAAACTATACAACTAAACTTGTAATTAGCTTTATTTCAAGAAGCTTTGTCAGGTTTATATTTATATATCTTCCGTTTATAACAGTGATGATGATAATATCATCTAATAGTATAGTGTTTAGTAGAATTATTTATTTACCATTTACAGTAATTATAGCTTTTACTACTAATGCATTATTTTCTTTAATAATTGGTTTTTTTTCGTTTTGGACAACTGAGATTTGGGGAATTGCAGCGGTGAGAAATCTAATTACTGGATTATTGACAGGAGCAGTTTTTCCATTAGATATGTTTCCTAAAGCGATTCAGTGGATAATGTTGTATACTCCATTCCCATATATAACATATATACCTGCAAAGTTGCTTACTGATAATAGTTTTAATATACAAATTGTAGAAAAGGGTCTAATTATATCTATTATTTGGATTTTTATATTAGTGGGATTTATGCAAGCTCTTAAAAATTGTGGAATGAAAAAATATACATCAAACGGAGGATGATTAAAATGATTAAAGAATCTTTAATATATGCTTTCAAAAAATCAACTGCATATAGAGCTAATATGATAAGCTGGTTTTTAGCTGATATAGCGTTATATGCATCAGGTTTTTTAAGTTATTTTCTTTTAAATAAAACTGTAAATAATTTTGGTGGATATACATCTAACGAGATTTTATTATATATATCATGTTTCTTTTTGGTAAATAATCTTTATGCTATATTTTTTGCTGAAACAGCTTCAGTTTTTGGTGAAGAAATAATTAGTGGGTTTTTAGATTATGATATACTCAAACCAGGTTCTCTAATTTTAAATCTTGTTATAAAAAATATCAATTTTGCCCCTATTCTTTCAACGCCTTTATTAGTTATATTAAATTTGTATTGTATAAAATTAGTTGATACAAATGTAAGTGTTATATATATTATATCTATAATTTCAGGAATGTTGACTATGGGAATGATTTTCCTAATTGTATATTCTTTTATGTTGTTTGGAATAAGGTCAGAAGCTTTATCACCAATAATTCTACAACTTTTAACTATTGGAGAAAAGCCTGATACTGTGTTTCCTAAAATGATTAAAAATTTTTTTATTTATTTAATACCAGTATTTCTATTTAGTGCTATTCCTACAAAAATTGCTTTAAATAAGATTAATAACATTGAAATTATATGGTCTTTTTTAATACCTTTTTTATATGCTTTTATTTTAAAAATAATTATAAATAAGGGATTAAAAAAATATCAATCTGAGGGTGAGTAGAAATGAAAAATTATAACAAATTTTTAAATTTTATAAGCAATTTAAACAATTATAGTTTAGCACTTAATGATAATAGTGATTTTTATGATAAGGTCATATCTGCTTATGTTAAAAATAATATAAAACCATCAAGTCCACTTTTATTGGGAATTCAAATAACAGATAAATGTAATGGGAAGTGCAAATTTTGCATAGCTAATTCAAAGTGTACACAGTATGAAGATGATAAAGCAAGCTCTTTAATTTTAAATAGATTGAATGAACTTAAAAAATTTAATTCACCATTAATATTTATTTTAAGTGGAGGAGAACCATTGTTATTTCCCAAAAGGTGTATAGAATATTTAAATGTATTTAAATCAGAAAATACAATTTTCCATATTTTGACAAATATGTCTATAAGAATGAGTAAGATGCATGAAGAATTAATTGAATTATTAGAAAATAATCCATTTTCTCTAATTCAAACAAGTTTAGATAGTATGGATGAGGATGAACATCAAATGTTGAGATCAGGAACTGATTTAAAGCTTATTCTAAAAAATATAAATGAAATTAAGAAAAAAAATATTAAATTAAAGATTAACACTACAATTTCTGAGCAAAATCATAAGAATGTTATGGAAATTGTTAAATATGCATATAATGAGGGGATAGACAGTATGCATATTAATCATGTTTTACCAGGAGGAAGGGCTAAAGGCATATTAAATAATATTGGATGTCATGAAATTATAGAATCAATGATTTATATTTTTGAGAGTAAAGAATTTAATGGAATTAAAGAACATACAATGACATTTCCAAATGAAATATTACCATTTTCTTTTATAGGTTCAAAATGGGAAGATATTTTAATGGTATATAATAAAGAAAAAAGCAATAAGTATTTAAGCACTAATTTTGTTAGTTATATATCTCATGATAGCAACCTAATAAGTTCAGGATGGACTAATAAAAAAGAATATAATTTAAGAGACATTGAAATTATAGATTTTTTTAAATTGCAAAACAGTAATGAAACTCAAAACTATAACATTATTTGCAAGAGTTGTTTATTATATATGAATTGCAATAATGAATCTTTTTATACAGGAAAATGTGAGTTGATTGATTTAAATAAAAAAATAAGAGAAATATTAGAATATAAGTCAAATTTAAGTGATGCAGAACAAAAAAGAATTAATTTATTGAGTTTTTTGAAAAAATCGGGATGTGGAATAACTAAAGTTGCAATTTCTATGACCAATAAATGTAATGGTAATTGTAATTTTTGTCAAGTAAATGGATCAAGTGATGACCCTCAAGAATTGTTTAAAGTTAACGATATTGTTGATTTTTTATCTGAATCTTCATATATGATACAAATAACTGGAGGAGAACCTTTAATAAAAAAAGATAGGGTGTTGTCTTTAATAAAAAAACTTAAAAAAAGTGGTAATATTATTTCGATATTAACAAATTTAGTTTTGATTGACGAATATTTTTTAGAAGAAATAGGAGATGTTTTTACATTAATGGATAATATACAGGTATCTATATATGCACATACAAGTAAATTACACAATAAAATATCGGGAAGAGACGATTGGGAAATATTAAATAATGCAATAAAGAAAGTATTATCAAAAAACATAGATTTGATTGGTAATTTAACATTAACTAACGAAAATGTACAATATGTAGATGAAATTTTTAATTATTACAGAAATATAGGAATTAAGCAAATTTGTATTAATGGACTTATGAGAAAAGGTCTTGCAGTAGATATGATTGATTCTAAGTATATATATAATTATATTTACTATATACATAAATTTGTTAACAATAATGATCTAGAAGGAGTATCTATATCTGTACCTATAGAGGTTATTAAGACATATTCAAATATAAAAGGAGCATTTGGAGAAATAGTAAATGATGTTGATTTAGTAAAAGAGGAAATAAATGATGCAATTTTAATAAACAGTGATGGGAAAGCATATTATGAACTTACTGGCGAATTTTTAGGACATATACATGGTTTAAGAATCTCTAACATAAAAAACATTAGAGTGATTCGTGACTTATCAAGTTCTGAGTGTGCAAAGTGTAATTGTTTTAATTATTGTCAATCTGCAGGAAATTTAAAAGACATATTTAAAAACTTAGGTAGCATTGACTATTCTTATTGTGATTTAATTAATTTATAATTATAGAATGCACTCTATACCTGAATATGCTAACAAAATGCTAACTCAATTAACATAAATTAAATTCACAAAATGCAAATAATGCAAAACTATCAACATATAACGACACGTAAAACAAATAAAACACCACCTAACATATGAGTATATAATGCCAGGAATGATGTAATATAGATTAAAAACCACTAAAACACAAAAAGCACCTACAAATGCTAGACAAAAACCTAACATTTGAAGGTGCTTTTATAATGTAAAAATTATTTACAGAAACTATTTTAAATTGAAATTTTACATTTAAGTATGATATAATAAATATAATACGGTAAACATAGTGCTTAAACAAATTAATGAAAGGAGTAAACACGTATCTGAGTCTAGCAAATTGAATAAATGAAATAAGGTCGTCGCTTGCTCAACCAAGGATGAAAGCTTAGTCAAGGCTATGAAAATAATAAGTTTTTTAATAATCTAAGCAATTATAAAAATATATAGAAAGGAATAATATTATGAATTATAGAGTAAATCCTAAGAATAATGATAAATTATCTATACTTGGTTTCGGATGTATGCGTTTTCCCAAAGATGAAAAAGAAGTTGAAAAACAGATAATATATGCAATCGAGAATGGTGTCAACTATTTTGATACTGCCTATATTTATCCAAACAGTGAAGCCGTACTAGGCAGGGTATTAGCAAAAGGATATCGTGATAAAGTTAAAATTGCCACAAAAATGCCACCGTATCTAATAAGAAAATATGAAGATTTTGATAAGATTTTTAGTATGGAATTAGAACGATTGCAGACAGACTATATTGATTACTATTTTATGCACATGCTTACTGATGTGAAAATATGGAGCAGGCTTGTTAATCTTGGTATTCTGAAATGGATAGAGGAAAAAAAGGAAAAAGGACAGATTATCAATATTGGTTTTTCTTATCATGGAGGCAAGGAAGAATTTATCAAGCTTGTGGATGCGCACGATTGGGAATTCTGTATGATTCAGTACAATTATCTGGACGAAAATAATCAAGCAGGAAAAAGCGGCTTAGAGTATGCCTCTGCTAAAGGGCTTCCGGTTATGGTTATGGAACCCTTAAGAGGAGGAAAGTTAGTTACAAATCTTCCGAAAGAAGTTTATAACGTATTTGAAACGGCACAGGTTGAGCGAACCCCGGCAGAATGGGCGTTTCGATGGATATGGAATCATCCTGAGGTTACGGTTGTATTGTCTGGAATGAATTCTCAAGAAATGATAGCAGAAAATATAAGAGTTGCATCACAAGTACAGGCAAATTCCTTCACAGATAATGAGCTTGATATGTTTCGAAAAGTACGTCAGATTCTAAATGAAAAAATAAAAGTTCCATGCACAGGATGCAGTTATTGTATGCCATGTCCAAAGGGAGTAGATATACCAACTTGTTTTTCTT
Source organism: Firmicutes bacterium UBA1535 (assembly GCA_002323775.1). GTDB lineage: Bacteria > Bacillota > Clostridia > Tissierellales > Sedimentibacteraceae > UBA1535. The sequence continues at coordinate 5,784 of DCPV01000131.1, forward strand.
GCTATAATGACAGAGAGATTGAGGGTAAACTTGCTTCCAGAATGAAATACATCATGCAGACAAGTATGAAAAGTGAAGCGCATAATGCCTCTCTATGCGTTAAGTGTGGTCAATGTGAAAAACATTGTCCGCAAAACATTGCAATTATGGAAGAACTAAAAAATGTTACAAAATCTATGGAAGGATTTTATTACAAACCTGCTAGGATTTTAATAAAAAAATTTATGAAATTATGATACATGTTTTTTGTATAATAAATATATAAGGAGTGATGAATATGAACTTGTATAATTCGATTGAACAACGCAAATCCAGTCGAAAATATATAATGCAGCCATTGGAAAAAGAAATAATAGATGAAATGGAAAATGCCATTAAAACATTTAAACCGCTTTATTCCTCTTTACCTCTAGGATACCGTTTTGTGGAGAAAACGAAAGGTTTATTCAAAGTGGAAGCTCCACATTACCTAATTATCAGTGGACAGGGAAAGAACGGTGAAATGGAGCAGGCTGGTTTCATTTTTGAACAACTGGTACTATGGCTTGATGCAAAGGAAATCGGGAGTGTATGGCTTGGTTCGGCGAAGGATAGAGATAAAAGCAATGCTAATCATGACATTATAACACTGGCTTTCGGGCGAACCATGGAATCAGTACATAGAACAAAGAGCGAATTTATCCGCAAGCCAATATCAGAGGTCACAAACGCACCTAACGATTTGTGTATCCAGTCTGCGCATCTAGCTCCATCGGGGATTAATATTCAGCCTTGGTATTTTGAAAAGGTGGCTGAACAGGTTCTTGTTTATCAACAGAAATTAAAACCACCTATTTCGCTTTTGTATAGATTATCTGATTTGGATATGGGGATTGCACTGTGTCATTACGCATTGGCTTGCGAAAAGACCGAAAAAGCTTTCGTTTTCAACCGTAATTCAAAAATGCAGAATAAATCAGGATTTGTACCCTTTGGGATAATCGAATAAGAGTAACAAAGACATGTTCACCATTATTCCTGAGAATATACGATTATACAATATCAGGAATGATGTAATAAATTATTAAAATCTCCGATG
>DCPV01000131.1:6985-21653 GCA_002323775.1 Firmicutes bacterium UBA1535
ATCTCCGATGTTATAATAGATATAAGTTCGTAGACCACATTAAAAACAAAGAATGATACAAATGGATAAGAATATAAAAATAACAAATATACCTTTAAAATAGATTATAGTATAATTATACAAAAAGGATTTACTAAGAGCTAAGCCTCTTTGTAAATCCTTTTTACAAAATAGAGTTTCAAATAAAATTTTAATTTAATTACTTAAAATTTTAATCATCCTTTGCTTGAATAATTGTGTATCTATTGATTTTATTACTGTTGCATTGTCATTGGGTATATTTGTATCAATTGCTAATACAACATTTCTGTCAAAAATGATAACTTGTCCATATGAGGGTTCTTCTTTTGTACAGCAATAGCAATAGGTTTCTTTTTTTTCTAAAACAATATCATCCCATAATGCAACGCCCATAGCCACTGCATCGGGTAAATCTACAAAATATCCACCAGATTTTCTTAAATTGTAGTTAAGTAATTCAAGGTTGCAATCTACAGCAAATTTACCTATGGCACCTTTAGATTTAAGATATTCCATATCTTCTTTTTGAAGCGCACTGTCTCCTAAACATAAATCAAAGCCTATGATAGTCAATGGAATTTTGCTATTTAATAAAATAGAGTAGCTTTCTGCATCAACATATACATTGAATTCTGCAACAGGGGTAGTGTTTCCAGGACCAAATCCACCTGTGCCCATTGACCATATCTTTTTAACTTTTTTCATGGTTTCAGGCTCTTTTAATATTGCTAGAGCAATATTTGTAACAGGTCCTAATGCAATTATTTCTATTTGATCTGGATTTGATTTAATAGTTTCTAATATAAAATCAACTGCATTTCCTGTTGATTGCTTTTTGGTTGGATTAATCAAATTGCAGTCACCCATTCCATCATTTCCATGTACATTTATTGCTGTAACTAAATCTCTAAATAAAGGTTTACTAGCTCCTTCAAAAATTTGAATATCTGAATTGCATATCTCGGCAGTCATTAAAGCATTCTTTGTAGCTAAATTTAATGGTACATTACCACAAACAGTTGTTATTCCAAGAACTTCAACATCATCACACAATAGTGCCATCATTAACGCAACTGCATCATCGCTTCCAGTATCAGTATCAATTATAAATTTTCTCATAAAATCCTCCAAGTTTTTATTTAATATCATTATACATGTGCTATAATATATAAAAAAGGTCATTTGACCAATAGGAGGATTTTTATATGGTTTATAATGTAAATGATATACCATGTAACATTAAATATACTGAAAAGATATATCCTAAAAAATCAACTATAATAAGTCCCAATGAAAAGAACAATAGTCTATTTATACTTGTATCAGGTATAGCAACTGTATTTTATGAAGGTAAAAATGGTGAGGTTTTAAATGTCTATGAACATACGGCACTTGATTTCTTTGGTGAATTAGAAATATTATCCGATAGAAATGAACCTCTGCATGTGAAGGCAAAAACAGACTGCCTTGTAAAAATAGTTTCAAAAGAAAATGTTTTAAAATGGATGAAGGAGGATTTTAATTTCAACTTATATTTGATAAATGGTATCTGTAATAAGCTTCTTAATGATTCTGATGAGTTGGTTAAGCTGTCATTAATGAGCATTAAACAAAGATACTTTTGTTCTGTAGAAAGACATTTTAGAATATGTAACTTAGAGAATTTAACAAAGCTACAGCTTTGTGATGAAGTAAAAGCACCGTTGAGAAGTATAAATCGTATAATAAAAGATAATAAAAGCATAATTGATTACAAAAATAAGAAATTTATAATTATTGATATGAGTGGGTTTGTTGAAATTATTAGGTCATTTTAGACTATATATTACTCTTTATATTATTTTAAAGATAATATAGTTATGTCATAGGTTGTGTGTTTTGATACGCTATCTATTATACCTATTATATCTAATGTATCCTTAAGTACATGCTAACAAAAGGCTAATACCGGTGGGTTACTGCTGGTAACAATAAAAAAACTCGTTGAATTTCCAACGAGTTCTTCAATATAAATTAAGAATTTAAAGATTTTTTCGGACCTTTATTATTGTGCCATAATCCGTAAACTTCACTGACATTTCCTGCTGTTATAAATGCCTTAAAATTATTCTTGTTAATAAACTCCATTAACCTTGAAAATTCACTTCTTGTTAATAAAATTTCTAATTCAACGTACTGCTCGCTTTTGTATCCACCCGTTACATTATACAGCGTAACACCCCTATTTAGATTTTTTATTATATACTCCTGTATTTCCTTATATTGCTCAGATATAATGCACGCACGTTTTTTTGTATTAAAGCCTGTTGCAAAATTGTCTACAACTAAACCATTTATATATGTACCTATTAGACCTATAATAACTATTCTTAAATCACTTATTAAAAATGCAGTCATACATATCATTGCTCCAGAAGCAATAAGAGCGGTTCCAATCTCAATGTGAGCATACTTATTTATAATTTTAGCTAAAATATCGAGACCACCTGTAGAAGCATTGATTCTAAATAAAATAGCTTGTGCGAAACCAAGAGCTAATACGAAACATATTAAATCTAGTAAAGGATCTTGCATAATGGATTTTTGTGCTGGAAAAAATATTTCAAAAATTGCTAAATATGGTGATAATAAAAGTGAAGCAAATATCGTTTTTATTCCAAACTCTTTTCCTATTAAAGCATTTGCTAATATAAGCAAAATTGAGTTTAAAATAAAAGTTATAATTGAAATTGGTACTCCTGTTAATTTTTCAATTACAATTGATAAACCAGATATTGAGCCAACTATTAAACCGCTTGGTTTTAGAAAAAAATGTATTGCTACAGCAGTAATTAGCATCCCAAACATCATGATTGTTATTTCTTTAACTAACTTAGGCACATTTAGATTGTCTGTTTTTTTCATGAAATACTCCTTTAATGTTATTTTTACATTTTGATTATAACATTTATATGCAAGTATATCAATATGAAGTGTGTTATATAGTATAAAAATATTTTAAAATAATTATGAATAAATATTTACATTCTTTAATACAACAAAAATCAATATTCACAAACGAATATCTAAAATCTTAAAAATTTTATGGAACAATATGTAAATGATACTTATAACAATACATATCATATATATAATTTCAGATATTGTGTAATAGATAAAAAAATCGCAATTAAGCGATTTTTTAATGTTCTATTTTTTCTTTGTCTGAAATAGATTTTTCATATTTTTTAATCATTGTGCGAAATTGACTGACCGTAACTCCAAGCTCGTGACTTGCTGTTTTCAGCGTATAAAGATGCTGAGTCCATTTCTTGTAAATTGGATAAAATTTCTCTGGAATAGGCGTAGAAAAACGTCCTAAGTGCTTTCCTTGTGCTTTTGCAATTGCAATTCCCTCAGCCTGCCTTTGCCTGATATTTTCCCTCTCAGCTTGTGCAACATATGAAAGAAGCTGAAGGACAATATCTGAAATAAGAGTTCCAATTAAATCTTTATTTGTTCTTGTATCAAGGATTGGCATATCTAAAATCACAATATCAGCCTTTTTACTTTTGACAATTTCACGCCATTCTACTTGTATATCGTCATAGTTTCTTCCTAAACGATCAATGCTTTTTACAACCAAAACATCGCCTTCCTTGAGCTTACGCTTTAATTTTTGATATTGTGGCCTGTTAAAATCTTTTCCTGATAATTTATCTAAAAATAAGTTTTTCTCAATAATACCCCAACGCAAAAGCTCTGTTCTCTGTCTTTCAACATTTTGATCCAGCGAAGAAACACGCATGTATCCATAAAAATTTTTCATAAGTAAAACCTCCATGTCTTTTATTATGACATATGAAGATGAAAATTATTACAGAAAAATATAATTGCTAAAAAGGTACACCTTTTTAGCACATATCAAAAATTATAAGACCAGCTTTTATATTATAAGACATAATTTAGCAAATTGCAACAAAATTCGTCCTAAAAGTTTTATTTGAAAAAATGATTTTTCTTAAAAATATCGCTAATTAGGTACATATAATAAGGTGTACCTTGTTGTTAAAAAAAGCAATCTTATTGATAAAGGGTCTTTAAATCATATCTCATATTTTTATAAACCTTACTTTAGACAATCAGCAGAAAGAGAACAACATTTAAGATGAGCTATTTGCTCAATACAAAAATACTAAATGAAAAGGGGAAATGCAATATGAACATCAAAAAAATGAAGTTAGCCACAAAAACATCTTTGTCAATCACAATTATTCTGTCAATTTCTCTAGCTATATTAATTATAGTATCTGTCTTGTCAGTCAGCAAGGAAATGGCAAAGACAGTAAGTGACGAATTTTTGGGATTTGCTGAACAAAATGGGATTATAGTTCAAAATATAATCGATAATGCTACAAGTGTAGCACAAAACTTTAGAGACTATCTTGAGGATTCTTATGAAGTTTATGATGAGATGCTGGCTAAGCAGGCTGTAGATGAAAATGGAAATAAGATTCCTTTTCCAACTAAAAAAAGTACAATTTACAATGTTAATCTTATTGAAACTAATTATGAAGTAGAAAACTATATTTTACACAACGCTTGGTCAATTGTAAAAAATAATCCGGACATTGTAGGTGTAGGTGTATTATTTGAACCGTATGCTTATGATGATTCTATTAAAAATTACACAATCTATGTTAGTGATGATGATGCAGTAAAGAAAACATCACAGTCATATGGAAATTATGAGGAATACAGTAAAAATGAGTATTATTCATTAGCAGCGACAACACAAAAGAATTACTTTACTAAACCTTATGTAAATCAAGGAATGACGATGATAACGGCATCTTTTCCAATCGTATCAGGAGGGAAAACCCAGGGTGTGATTGTTGTTGACATAAATGTTGATAATTTCGCAAAGGTGAAGTCATCTAATGATAAATATACTACAATGTCTACAGATATCTTTACACAGGATGGGATTATTGTTTATGACAGTAATTCCAAAGATTTTATAGGTCAAAGCATAAAGAATTTGCTTGGAACTGAGGTATTCAGTCAAATCAGTGAAAAGACAAAGGCTGGTCTTGCTTTCCAAATGGAAGCAAACTATGATGGAGACAATTTTATGAAATATTATTATCCGATAAAAGCAGGACAAGAGACTTGGTGGTCTTCTACCTCTCTTGCTAAATCGGATTTGAATAAAGCAGTTGTAAGCTTAATAATAATGATGATAGGAATAGTGCTTTTTATTCTTGTGCTTATTATTATATCGGTTATTTTCATTCTGAAGAAAATGTTAAAGCCTATAGATGGAGTTGTAAAAGCAGCAGAAAGTATTGTCAATGGAGAGTTGGATATCAATGTTAGTATACAGTCAGAAGACGAAATCGGTATTCTTTCAAAAGCATTTGCAACAATGTCAGAAAATCTTAAAATAATTATTTCAGATGTGGGACATTTGCTTGGCGAGATGGCAAATGGAAATTTCTGCTTAGCAACCCAGTACGAAGATAAATACGTTGGTGAATATAGCAATATTTTACTGGCAATACGTGATATCAACCAAAATCTTAGCAGTACACTTACTGAGATTAATACAGTAGCAAATCAAGTGTCGGCAGGTTCTGAACAGGTGTCAAGTGGCGCACAGGCACTCAGTCAAGGGGCTGCCGAACAGGCTAGTTCTGTTGAAGAATTGTCTGCTAGTCTATTTGAAATATCACAAAAGACTGAAAAGAATGCAGGAAATGCAACACTTGCTATACAGCTTTCTCATGAGGCTGGTGAGGGTGCTAAGGAAAGTAACTCACATATGGATGAGCTGATGTCTGCGATTAACAAAATTTCAAATACTTCCACAGAGATAGGCAAAATCATTAAAACGATTGACGATATTGCTTTCCAAACAAATATCCTTGCATTGAATGCAGCAGTAGAGGCTGCCAGAGCAGGTGTAGCTGGAAAGGGATTTGCTGTAGTTGCAGATGAGGTGCGTAATCTAGCCGGAAAGTGTGCTGAGGCAGCAAAGAACACAACAGTATTGATAGAGGGAGCAATTGGCGCTGTTGAAAATGGTACAAAGCACGCAGCTGATACAGCAAATTCACTGCGAGCAGTTGTAGCTAAGACTGAAACAGTAGATAATACTATACGTCAGATTGCAGTGGCATCAGAGGAGCAATCTAATGCTATGTCACAAATTACGACTGGCATAGAGCAAATATCTTCTGTTGTACAGACTAATTCTGCAACAGCACAGGAAAGTGCAGCAGCCAGCGAGGAGCTTAGCGGTCAGGCACAAATGCTTAAGAATTTAGTAGGACAGTTTCAGCTTAGAGAGGAACTAAATTCTATATAATAGAATTTAATTGTAAAATACCATAAGTATAAAAAGTCAGTATCATAGGTAAATACTGACTTTTTTAATGCCTTGCTGATATTATAATATTAAATATCAGAAAAATTTTATAATGATTAATAAATAACATTTTATTAGAGATTAAAAGTCATGACAAAGGATTCAAAATATGGTAAAGTAAAGAAAAATATATTTTATGAGGTAAACGTTATGAAAAGACTTTTTGTAATAATTATAACATGTATTTTACTTATAACACATTGACAAGCTACAAAAACAACAAGGATACTTTAAATAATGTAAAAAATAAGGATATATAAATCAATGGGGCTGGAATGAAAGCCTCATTATAGAAAATGTTGAAAAATACAATGAAAAATCAATATTTAATAAATTAAAATCAGGCTTTGATTTCAGCGAGCTTGAAAATAAATGTCCGGAAAACATGTATCTTAGCGTTGACCAAGAGCTTAATTTGTATTATGGAAATACTGGAGCTTAAACCAAATTACGCATATTCGGCTTATTATGATATACATAATTTGCTTAAATCACATGAGATTATAGATGAAATATATAATCATATATATACATAGATGGCTAGATGTTTGTGGTGTTAAAAATTTAATAATTAATAAATAAAAAAATTAAAATATTTAATTGACAACTTAATTAATTTGATATATAATTTAATTAAATTAATTAAGTTGTTAAAAATAATAAAAAACAAATGGAGGTAACAATGTATAATTTCCCAAAAAACTTGTACACAGATGTTAGAATAGAAAATGTTTTTTCAACAGTTATTTACTATGAAAATAACAAACTGGTACAAAATAAAGAAAAAATTGAAAATGGAGCAATGGTAAGAGTATTTGACGGAAAAAAGTGGTATTATAGTTCAGTCAGTGATTTAGATAATGTTCAAAATGAAATAGACTCATTATCCAAAATTGCATCAGCAAACCCTGATATACTAGAAAATGAGGTAATCAAGAGATTGGAAATACATAAGGACATTTGTTTAAAATATTCTGAAAATGACGTATCAAAAATCTCTAATGATAAAAAGCTTGCAGTAGTTAATGATTATCTACCTTTGACTGAGGAATTTGAGGGAATCAAATCATCTAAGGTGATTTATAAGGATAATTATACCAAAAAGCACATAATTTCAAGCATAGGAACTGATGTTACCTTTGATTCTCAAAGCTGTGCTATTGCTTTTCGTTACACTATTATGGCTAATGAACTACCTCATAATGGCTCTGATGATATATATAAGATGTCCTTTGATGAGTTAATCGGACATAAGGACTCAATTAGAAAATCAATAATCAGTGATATTGAATACGCACAAAAAGCAGTTCCTGTAGTTCCCGGAATATATACTTGCGTTTTATCACCTATAACTGCTGGAGTGTTTGCTCACGAAAGCTTTGGACATAAAAGCGAATCTGATTTCATGGTAGGTGATGAAACTATGAAAAAAGAATGGGCAATAGGCAGCAAGGTAGGCTCAGATATTCTAAATATAATTGATACAGGAATTGTAGAAGGCTCAGGTTACGTTCCTTTTGATGATGAAGGCTGTGAAGCTAAAGAAAATTATATAATAAAAAATGGTATATTGACAGGTCGTCTGCATAGCGCTTATACTGCAGCTTCATTAGAAGAAAAAGCAACTGGCAATGCACGTGCTATTAGCTTTGAATTTGAGCCTATAGTTCGTATGACAACTACATATATTGGAGCAGGAAAGCATACAAAGGACGAGCTTATTTCAGAGGTAAAGACTGGAATATATATTGAAAATATACAGCATGGCTCAGGCATGAGTACATTTACTATAGCTCCTAGCAAGGCGTACATGATAAGAGACGGAAAAATATCAGAGCCAGTAAAAATATCAGTTGTAACAGGCAATGTTATGAAAACTCTTAATGAAATAGACGGATTATCAGATACTGTAGAGCTAAAATCATTTGTTCTTGGTGGTTGCGGTAAAATGGAGCAGTTTCCGCTTCGTGTAGGCTTTGGTGGACCGTATGTAAGAGTAAACGGACTAAATGTTCAATAGGAGGACTGTGATGATAAAAGAATTATACCAAATTAAAATAAAAGAAACTGCATTGAATGTAACACAAACAAATATAGATTCAATAAGAAAGAAGAATATAACAAAATCTGGATGCCGTGTTTATAAGGATGGCTTTATAGGTGTAGCTGGAACATTTGGAGAGGCAACAGATGAAACTTGGGCAAGAGCAATAAAAAATTTAGAGCTTAAAATACCTTACGAATGTGATGCTTCTAAGGATAAAAAAAGAAGCAGAGATTTAAGAAAATTAAATATTACATCTGAAGAATTTGTTGAAAAAACAGAGAAGCTTTTAGACTCGTTTAGAAAAGAATTTCCTGAGATTATTTTTGGCAACAAAATAATACTTTCTGAGACTGAAATCTCTTTAAAAAATGATGCTGGACTTGATTATGTAAATTATGATGAAATTGTGAACATAGAATTATATTTTAAGCACATTAATTCAATAAATGTAATGGACAGCTTTGTTGAATACTCAGGCAGAGACAGCTTTGATATAGACAAAATATTGGAGGAAGTGAGACAGCAAATAAAAGCATTTAACAATCCTGTTCAATTGCCAAATTTAGAAAAAGCTATAATAATTGCTGACGCTAGCTTTTTAGGAAAGATATATGAATCCTTAAACGGAGAAAAGCTTGGAAGAAAAACCTCAATATTTAGCAATAAGCTTGAAACTAAAGCATTTAGTGATAAATTTACTTTATATTCAGATTTAAGCGACGAAGGATACCATAGCCCATTTTTTGATGCAGAGGGCAGTATTTTAGAAAACGACAATTGCTTGTTAATAGAAAATGGTGTTATTTTAAGAGGATATACAGATAAAAAGAAAAGTAAAGAATTTGGATTTGAGAACACTGCCTCAGCCTCAGCCGGATATGACGATGTTCCAACTCTTGGTATGGCGAAAATCAGTGCAAAAAAATCAGACAGTAGCTTTGTAGATCTTGCAGGAGATGAGCTTGTTATATTTCCGGTAGTGGCAAGCGGAGGGGATTGCACTAACGATGGAGACTTTGCTACACCTGTGCAGATGTCATATTTGATGCAAAATGGCAAATATATAGGTAAATTGCCTGAGTTTTCAGTCAGTGGTAACATATACGAAATGTTTGGTGAAGATTTTATAGGTGTAAGCAAGGATAAATTTGCTTTTAATAGAAACTTAGCACTTTGTAAAATGAAGATAAATAAATAATAGTAAATCCCAAGCCTATGCAATGTAGTGCTTGGGATTTTTTTATTAATATTATATGTAATGTATTTGAATTTCAGCTATTTTATATTATCTTACAGGAGGATTGCATATCTTGCATGGCTCATATTTCTCGCTAATAGCTTTATCTAAACTTATTTTATTTTTATTTTCCTTTAATGTTCCGCATGATTCTACATGGTATTTTTTACCACTTGCAGATACATAAACAAATATCTCTTTTGATGCTGTTTCACCTGAGGAAGGTCTTGATTCTTCTGTTGTTAAACCGTTTTTTAAACCAAAATTTTTAAATATATCTTGAAAGCCTTTAGGATTTTTGAATATTGCTATAGCTCCTAATACTAATAAAGCTAATATTATTGGAAATATTTTAAATTTTCCTTTTTTAGACCCTACATTCTGCGTATAAGAAATGCCTGTTCCGGGAATTGAAAAAGTATTTTTTATATCACCTTTTGCTGTTTTTGTTATTCTAAAGCCTTTCGTTCCCCAACTATATCCTACTCCTGATTTACTTACAGTGGTTTTAAATCCTTTACCAAGATTAAAGCTTTTTCTAAAATTAAATCCCATATAATAATCCTTTCTTTTTTACTTCTATATTAAAACTCCATAATTATTTATTATTAAGCTTTTCTTACTAATAATTATAACTAGATATATAAATATGTCAATATAATTTGATTTATGAGTATTTTCAAAATATATAGAGAAATTTTGTGAAAAAAATGTTGAAAAATGTTAAAATCTATGTTAATATTTGGATAAAATGTGACATAAAAATCTATGTATTTTATCTACTGGCTTCAATAAATTATAAGTAGTATTAAATAAAAACAATTTGGAGGAAATTTGATGTCTGAAAATACTAAATCTGTCGAAGAAAAAAGAGTTGAAGTTGAAACAGAAAAATTTATATGTAAAAATTGTGGAAGCACAATAAAGTTTGACATAAATAAGCAAAAGTTTGAATGTAGTTCATGTAAAGCAGAATACACAATAGAAACACTGTCAGATGAAGTTAAAGAGTATAGTTTTGATGATTATTTTGAGAGAGAAAGACAATCGATTGCTTTTGAGGGAAATGCAGTAGTTACTTGCCAAAACTGTGGATTAGAGATTACATTTGATGAGCATCAAGTAGCGACTGTTTGTCCGATGTGTTCCTCAACACAAATAGCTACAGCTAAGCAAAAATCCGGAATTCCTCCGGAGGGAATTATTCCTTTCAAAATCGATAAAAAAGATGCTCAGGAGAAGTTTAGAGTTTGGATAAGAAAAAGATGGTTTGCACCGAATGATTTGAAAAAAAGCTATGGTGAAGGACTTCTTGCCGGGATGTATCTGCCTTTTTGGACTTATGACACTGATGCTGTATCCTTTTATACTGGTGAGGGTGGCATAGATAGAGTTGTGAAAGATAAGGAAGGTAAGGAAAAAACAGTTACAGATTGGTATCATGTAAGTGGAATAGTGCAAAAAAGCTTTGATGATATACAAATATGTGCTTCTGAAAAAGAAAAGGACATAGCAGGAATTTTACCTTACAACACAACAACAAATACAAAGCCATTTTCACAAAGTTATTTGTCCGGATATTATACAGAAATTTATAAAATAAAGGCAGATAGTGGATTTGAGGAAGCTAAAAAAATAATTGACAGTGATATGAAAAGCTTATCTGAAAGAGACATTTTGCGAAGCTATAACAGAGCACGTTCAATAAGGGTAAATACCAAATATAATGATGTTACATATAAACATGTTTTGCTTCCTTTATGGAGTGCGGCATTTGGTTATAAAGGAAAGACATATCGCTATATGATAAATGGTGAAACAGGAAAGGTAAGTGGAAAAAGACCATATTCTGTACCGAAAATACTTGCTGCTGTATTAGCAGTTATTGCGATAATTACGATGATAGTCTTCTTATCAAGAGAATCTGAGAATTCAAAAACAACAGATAATGCAGGACTTATAAAAAGTGTAACATACTCAATGATTGGTAAAAGCATTGAGTATACACAATGTGTAAATTTAGAGAATTTAAGCTAAGCATAAAATGTTTATAAAATACTATATCTATATTGACTTTGAGAGTGTTTTAAAGATATATAAAGTTAAGATTTTAAAATAATATGAAATTATCGAAAAGGAGAAGTTTGAAAAATGGCATGGTTTGGACAAGGAAAAGATACAATTGAGTGGGAAGAATTTAGAGATGATGTGCTGTTCTATAAATGGCCTGCTAAAGAAATAAAAAAGGGTTCAAAATTAATTATTCGTGAGGGACAAAGAGCAATATTTTATGCAAATGGAATTGTAGAAGGTGTGTTTGAACAACCTGGAAACTTTGATATAGTAACACAAATTACTCCATTTTTGTCTACATTAAAAGGAGTGTTCTCGTTAAGAGGAGATACGGGAATGCGTGCAGAGGTTTACTTCGTAAATGCAAAGCAGCTTTTACTCCCTTGGGGAACAAGACAGCGTATCATGATGCCATCACCAGATGTACCATCAGGTATTCCAATAGGCGCTAATGGTAATTTGGTTATTGAATTTAGAGATTATCAAGCATTTATTTCAAAAATTGCAGGAGTTAAATCTACGTATTCTTTAGATGATATCTCGGAGCGTATAATGGGAGAGTTAAATCCTGTTATTGCAGAGTGTATGCTTGGAGGACAAAGCACTATAGGACTAAATGCCTTGATAGGATTGCAGGCAAATAGCCGTTCTCTTGGCAAAAAAATAGCTACAGAGCTTGATAATGAGCTATTGGAAATTGGACTTGGCGTAGCTGATTTTAATATACTATCACTAAATTATCCTCCGGAATTGCAGGCTATGGCAGAAAAGGTTGCGGCTCAATCGTTTGTTGGAGATGTAGGAAAGTATTCTGCTATATCACTGGCTGATAGCTTTGGAAAAGAAGGCGGTGGCGGAGCAGGAGCTCAGATGGCACAAATGGCTATGGGTATGCAAATGGCACAGCAAATGACTGCAAATATGAATAATAACAATCAACAGGCAGGGGCGAAGCAGCAAGATGCAGCAGATACAAGATTTTGCACTAAATGCAGAAAAATGATGTCATCAAAATTCTGTCCTGATTGCGGTTCAGAAACAGTATAAGCGTCTTTGAGAGTGGTTAATATATAAGAAAAAACAGGAGAATGTTAGAATGTATGATTTTATAAAAATAAAATCAAAACAACTCCTGTTTTTTTTATTGAATAATAAAGTTATTAAATTTCTTGTTTAGAAAAAAGTTACAGACATAGAGAAAGTTTTAATTCCATTTAAAGTTATAAATAAACAAAATAATCTATAAAAAATCTACTAAATGAGACAAATAAATTTACATTTCCACAATGCTCATCATTATTTTTTATTTAAAACAATTGGCGATAATAAAAAAACAAATGCTCATAAATAATAAAAAATCAATTTAAAATTAAAAACGTAGCATTAAAAATAATTAAAGAATTCATATACTTGTCTATGAAATTTGACGAAACTTCTTTCTTGACTTATAGTATAAATTTGTATTACCTTATACATATGTAATGCAAATTTATAAGAAGAGGGGAACTTATATGAAAAAAGTATTGTGCATAGCTTTGTGCTTAATGTTTATTATGTCAAATATCACAACTGCATTTGCACTAGAAAATGACTATGAGAACAATTGGGCAAAAAATGAAATCGAGTACATGAAGAACAGAGGAATAATTTCAGGATACCCTGATGGAAGCTTTAAGCCTTCCAGTAACATGAGCAAGGCAGAGTTTTATAAGGTCATTAATAAGATAATGGGGTTTACTAACGAGTCTGAAATTAATTTTAGTGATGTTGTTCCGGAAAATTGGTACTACGATGAGGTAGCTAAAGGTGTAGCAGCTAATTACATAATTCCTGCTGTATCACTAGATGCTGGTAAAAATATTAACAGAGGTGAAGTGGCAAGAATAATCGGTATAGTTTTCAACATAGAGGGAGACAAGCATGAAGCTAATTTTACAGATAATGACACTATACCAGAAGAACTTAAAGCTATTATTGGCGGACTTAAGAAAAACGGGTTTATAAATGGCTATCCTGATGGAAGTTTTAGAGTCAATGCTGAAATCACAAGGGCAGAGGTAGTAAAAATGCTGCATAATATTGCAGGTGAAATAGTTAACGAGGAAGGTATTATCAGTAAAAACGCAGATAAAAACCTTATCGTTAATACATCGGATGTAACTCTAAAGGATATGGAAATAGGAGGAAACCTTTATCTGGCAGAGGGGATAGGCGAAGGTGATGTATCTCTTGACAATGTTAAAGTAAAAAACATAGCAATAGTTAATGGTGGCGGAGCAAACAGCATTGATATAAAAAATTCTCAATTAAAATCCTTGCTTCTTGATAAAAAACAAAATTTACTTAATATAATTCTTTCAAATACAAAGATAGACAATGCTACAAATACAAATCAAATAAAATTACAGCTTACTCAAGGAAGTATTATTAAAAATCTTGAGCTTAAAGATAAGGCAGAGCTTGTTTTAGAAAAAAATGCTTTAGTAGAAAATCTTAAAATAACGGGTGGAGACATATCTATAAATGCTCAGGGTTCAATAAATTACATAGAATCTGTTGTTAAGTTTAAGGTCAATGGAGCAGAAGCAAATGCTAATACGAAGTATAAAATAGTTGATGGAAAATTAATGCCATTAAATGCAATAGTATCATCAAGTAGTGGAACAGGGGATTATATACCGCAGCCGATAGAGTACACAGTAACTTTTAAACTAGAAGGTGGTAATATAGCTGGAAAAACAGATGATAAGCTTGAAAAAGTAATAGATAAATCTACTGTAAAAGAGCCATCAGCACCTATTAGAGATGGCTACAGTTTCGTAGGCTGGTTTGAAGATGGACGTGAAGAAAAATTTAATTTTTCAACACTTATAACGAAAAA
>DCPV01000131.1:21760-22566 GCA_002323775.1 Firmicutes bacterium UBA1535
CAAATGGGAACTAAAGGCAGTAGAATTAGATAAAAGAGCATTAGTAGAAGCGATAGCAGAGGCACAGACAAAAAATGAAGATGACTATACACCAGAGTCATGGGCAAGATTTGAGCAAGCACTTCAAGTTGCTATATCTATAAATAACAATGCAAATTCAACACAGACAGAAGTTGATACAGCATCAGAAAATCTAAGAGCTGCAATGGTTGGATTAGTTGAAAAGGAAGATCCTGAGACACCTGAATACTATACTGTAACGTTAAATCTAAATGGCGGAAGTATAGACGGCAACACTGATAATATAGTAAAAGTTGTTACAGAGGGAGCAATAATGGCGAGACCTACAACTAATCCTGTTAAAGACGGTTTTGTCTTTAAGGGATGGTTTAAAGATATAAAAGATGAAACATCATTTGATTTCTCAACACCTATAACAGCAAATTTATCTTTAATAGCAAAATGGGAAGAAACAAAGCCAGTAGAGCCGGCAGAAATTGAAAATATTAAGCCTAATTCAAATATAACTCTTTGGGCTGGAAATACATTGAATGTAAGTTTCAATGCACCGGCAGGAGGTACTGCTTACTTTAGGATAAATGTAGCTGAAGATATACCTATGAGAAATATTGATGGCATAAATCTTAATAATGATAGTTACAGGAAAACAATGATGGAAGTATCACCAGAATATTATGAAGCAACATGGACTATACCTGCTGGAATAATTGGAACTTTTGAAATAGAAGTTAATTTTGAAAAAGTAGCAGATAAAATAAAATTAAGAGATACTGCAAATGGTATAT
>DCPV01000130.1:0-3913 GCA_002323775.1 Firmicutes bacterium UBA1535
GTTTTCTGAAGCAACAAATGTCAGTATGTATCCAATAAGTAAAAAGCAAATACTTGATTATATAGCTACAAAAGAGCCTATGGATAAGGCAGGAGCTTATGCAGTTCAAGGTAAATTCGCTATTTACATAAAAAAAATAGATGGCGACTATAATAATGTTGTAGGTCTGCCGATAGCAAGACTATATAATGAAATGCTAAACATTGGAATTAATCTAATTGGATAATATAATATATTAAATAAGTCTGCTGCAATATCAATTATCAATATGCCATTGCAGCAGGCTTTTATTTTAATTATATCTGTTTTAGAGTATTTGCAAAATAATTCTTGACAAAACAGTTTGCAAATTGCAAGCTATATTTATGATAGCATATAAGAGATTTTAGACTGAAAAATATAACCGTATAAGGAAGGTAGATATTATGAAATCGGGAATTTTTAACTGGTTTGGGTATGTGTTGCCAATATCAGATAGACTTAAAATGATAAAAGAAGCAGGTTTTGATAATGTAATGCTATGGTGGGAAGATGAAGATTATCCATACTTTAGAGATAAGAAAACTTTTGTTTCACTTGCAAAAGAATTTGGATTGGGAGTGGATAATATACATCTGCCATATGAAGATTGCAATTTTCTTTGGAGTGATAAAACATCGGAAAGAGAAGCTCATGCAAACGAAGTTATTAAATATTTAGAGGGCTGTAAGTCCTCAGGTGCTGAAAAAGTAGTATTACATACTAACAGAAACAGCTTATCTGATGTAGATTATAAAAATGGATATAAATCATTTGAGAAAATAATTAATTTTGCAGAAGATATCAAAATAAAGGTGGCAGTAGAAAACACACGAAAATTCAACTATACAGAATTTATTTTGAATGAATTTAACTCCGAATACCTTGGGTTTTGCTATGATTCATCCCATGATTTCATAGATGGAGAAAGTAAGGGCGAAATTCTAAACAAATGGAAAAACAGACTGTTTTGTGTTCATCTGTCTGACAATGATGGAACAGATGACAGGCATTGGTTACCAAAGAAAGGTATTGTTGATTTTAATTCAATTGTTAGTACAATAAAAACAACATCCTGTGACAGTTTGTCAATGGAGGTATATCCATCAGAAGAAGAAAAGAAGTTACCTCCGACAGAATTTTTAAAGCGAGCATATGAAGTGAATAGGGGTTTGATTATATAAATAATAATTTATATGCCATAGAAGAAATGTAACAAAAAAATAAACGAACATATGCAGGAAAAGATGAAACTCCTAGCACATTTAAGTGAAAATCCGTTAAGTAGCTTGAACTGCTTGAGCGTAGCGAGTTTTCAAACCGTAGGATTTTTGCTGAAATGGGCTTTAGAGTTTCACGTTTGTGAGAGCGTATTTTTTTGTTATATTTCTGGACTACGCTAGCAGATAAATTATTATTTTCTAGCTTTGAACAATATTTATACCGGAGTTTTTCATATCATATAGTGCGAGAATATGTTCTAATTCTCGGTTGTGAACACCATCTATATCAAAGGTGTCTATCAAATTTTCAATTAAATAAATATTTGCATCTATATCATTTTCTTCTAAATATTTTTTCATAGTCTTTGAAAAATCTCTAATACATATATCTGTTACACAGCCAGTAACCAATATATTTTTAACATTAAAATCAAGCAATTCAAGAGGATTTTTTGCTAAAAATGAATTAGTCGAATTTTTCTCTACCTTAATAATAGATTTTATTTGCTTAAGTTCATCTATCAATTCGGCCTCATGAGTACCGGCAAGGCAATGTGCAGGAAAGCTTTTAAATTCAGTGCTGCTTTCACTATGCGTATCGGCATATGCAATTATAGGTATTTTTAATTCTTCACATTTTTTTGCTAAGTCAAAAATCCCAGATGCTATTTTATCGACATATGGGCTGCTTAAAGCTCCTTCACGAACAAAGCCATTAACCATATCAATAATCACAAGCACGGTTTCTTTAGCATTAAAATTTTCTACAGATATCTGCTCAATATCACTATTTACGTAGTCGATGAAATTGTTAAATGTTTTTTCCATCTCATTTAGTGTTTTAATCTTATCTATTTTCATTCAAATTTAAACCTCCAAGATTATATTTCAAGTTTCACTTGAGTTTTATTATAACATAGTCTGCGCTACAAAGTCTTTTTACAAAAGACTTGCAAGATCTTTAAAATATCCTAAATATATTATAACATATTTTTTCCAATATTAACATCTTAAAAAATAATATAAAAAATTTTTATGTAATTATATTAATAATACATTGAAATTTAAACAACTCAATTAACGCTTTAGTAAAAAAATTGACGACTCAATTACTACTTGCTTCAAAATTTTTAAAATAGATGTTATCCTTACACCATAGTTTAAACTACAAAAGAACATCTGCGAGAGATGAGTATTATATATGTTGAGTTTAGAAAGGAAGTGAGATAGAATATGAGAAATTCTAAGATAAGAGTAAAGGAACTATTAAGTCCAAATACTATTCAGTATTTATCCAAGCATGAAATTTCGGATATTATTGGAAATTATAGAAAAGAAGATTTTTGTGTCGATAAGAAGAATTATAATAACCTTGGTTTTTTAAACTTCTTTGCATTATTACAAGTGGAAGTATAAATAAAGTCATAATTAATATAGCTATTAAATTTGAGAAATATATGATATGCTATATAGTGCTAATGCTAGCTTAAAAGCCTTACTGAAACATTGAGATATCATATCAAGCATTAGTACCAAAAGAATTTCGAAAAAAATTAATATGGAGGATTTAATCATGTTTCAAACAAAAAATACAGGACTTAAAATATCTCAGTTAAGAAAAGAGAAAAATATAACACAGATGGAGCTTGCCGATTTGATGGGAGTTAGTTATCAGGCAGTCAGCAATTGGGAGAGAGGTAATTCCATGCCAGATATTACTAAACTGCCGGATTTGGCGAAGATATTGAACACAAGTATAGATGAGTTGTTGTCTGAAGAAAAGTCGCTTAATCTTATAAAAAACGTGATAGATGGCAAAGAGGGCAGCTACATAGAAGAAGAAAATGTATCAATTAAAAATGTTGCCGATATTGCACCAATATTGAAACCATCGCAAACAGAAACTATACTTGACAAGGTTATAGATAATAACAAGGGAAAAGTTACAATTAGAGAAATAGCAGAAATAGCAGGCTCTATAGATGATAGTTTTCTATATAAGCTAATAAGTCAATTAGATGAAAAATACACTATAAAAGACTTATGCGAGCTTGCTCCGCACTTAGACGGGGATGATTTATATAAACTGATAAAACAGTCAAGTGAAAAATTTAGAATAGATGATTTGTGCCATATAGCTCCGCATCTGGATGAAAGTGACTTATATAGATTGGTATCAAAAGCTATAGAATACAATGGCGTCGATGGATTAGAAAAAATAGCTCCACATTTAGATGAAGATGATCTCGCTGAGTTAGTCAAACATGTTGATGATTCTAATATGATAGTTAAACTAGCACCTCATCTTGACGAAGATGCTCTTAGTGAAATAGCTGAAAAGATTGATGATTTTAAATTAATAGTAAAATTAGCACCTAATATGGATGAAGACGCATTATACAGAATAGCAAAGAAAGCACTGGATAGCGGAAACGCATGCGAAATAGTAAAATTAGCACCATTTATGGATGAGGACGACCTCGGAGACTTAGCGATGAAGGCTGCAAAAGCTGATAATGTAGATTTAGTAACAAGTCTTGCACCACATTTAGATAGTGATAATCTGCAAGATATAGCAGAGGTGATAATTAAAAAACGTGGTATAAATGGCATAAAGGGTATAGTATCATTTTTATAGTTCCATGCCATAAAAAAATCCGAGCCTTAAGGCT
>DCPV01000130.1:4076-24954 GCA_002323775.1 Firmicutes bacterium UBA1535
TCCGAGCCTTAAGGCTCGGATTTTTACTTGATTATATTCTAGTAACGTTAGTAGCTTGTGGTCCTTTGTTACCTTGAGTAATTTCAAAGCTAACTGATTGACCTTCTTCTAATGATTTGAATCCATCTCCTTGAATTGATGAGAAATGAACGAAAATGTCATCTCCACCTTTCACTGTAATAAATCCAAATCCTTTTTCTGCGTTAAACCATTTAACTGTACCTGTATTCATTGGGTACCTCCTAATTTTTTTATTATACTCAAATGCTATTTATAATAAAAATCACATATTTTTACAAATCATATAAACAAATAATTATATAATCTCTAAAAACATGTGATATCCATATATACATCTGTAATACTCTTTTGATAATAACATAAATGTTTATATATGTCAACAACTTTTTTTAATTTATTTTTAATTTAAAATTGAAACATTAAATACCAACATTTCTATAAGATATTAAGTATAATAAATATATACTTAATATCTTAAAAACCTTGTAAATAGCCACATAATATGATGTAATTCTATAAGTCAATTATACTACCTTAAATAAATCTTAATTTTTTGGAAAATATATAAATAAATTAAAAAATACTACTTGATTTTTGGAAAAATAGAGTTATAATAAATTGAAGGTCAAAGAAAGTTAAAGTCAAAATATATAATAATATAATAATAAAAGAAAGGAATGAGATTATATGAATACACAAAAATTTACACAAAAATCCTTAGAAGCGATACAATCAGCTCATAATATTGCTGTACAAAACCAAAATGCACAGATAGAGCAAGAACATTTGCTTTATGCACTTTTAACACAGGAAAATGGTCTTGTCTCTGAACTTTTTAAGAAAATGAATATAGATGTTTCCTCTTTAAGAGAAACTGTTGAAAATTTAATAAACAACAAACCAAGAGTATCGGGACCAGCTAGAGAAGCAGGCTCTG
Source organism: Firmicutes bacterium UBA1535 (assembly GCA_002323775.1). Classification (GTDB taxonomy): domain Bacteria; phylum Bacillota; class Clostridia; order Tissierellales; family Sedimentibacteraceae; genus UBA1535. Next base: position 5,035 of record DCPV01000130.1, read on the forward strand.
TGTATGTTTCACAGGATGTAGATAAGGTTTTATCATCAGCGCAAACACAGGCGACAAGAATGAAAGATGACTTTATATCAGTTGAGCATATCATGATATGCCTGATAGAGAGTCCAAATTCAAAAATAAATGAAGTATTTAAGCAATTTGGCATTGAAAAAAATAAATTCCTTGATGTTTTAATGTCAGTTCGAGGAAATACTAATGTGACGACGGATACACCAGAGGACACATATGATGTTCTGGCAAAATATGGTCAAGATTTAGTTGAGCTTGCTAAAAATCAAAAGCTCGACCCAGTGATAGGCAGAGATTCCGAGATTAGAAACACAATTAGAATATTATCAAGAAAAACAAAGAACAATCCAGTTTTAATTGGAGAGCCGGGTGTTGGTAAAACAGCTATTGCAGAGGGTCTGGCACTTAGGATAGTAAGAGGTGATGTTCCTAGCAACCTAAAAGACAGAAAAATATTCTCTCTTGATATGGGAGCTTTGGTTGCAGGTGCAAAATTCAGAGGTGAGTTTGAGGAAAGACTCAAATCTGTACTGATGGAAATTAAAAAAAGTGAAGGAAAAATAATATTATTTATTGACGAACTTCATACGATAGTCGGTGCAGGTAAAGCAGATGGAGCAATGGATGCAGGCAATTTGTTAAAGCCAATGCTTGCCAGAGGAGAATTGCACTGTATAGGTGCGACAACTCTTGATGAATACAGAAAATATATAGAAAAGGATGCGGCACTTGAAAGGCGTTTCCAACCTGTTATGATAGATGAACCAAGCGTAGAGGACACTATATCAATATTAAGAGGCTTAAAGGAACGCTATGAGGTATATCATGGAGTAAAAATTCAAGACCAAGCCTTAATTGCAGCTGCAACACTTTCTAATAGATATATTTCAGATAGATTTTTACCGGATAAGGCAATAGACCTTGTTGATGAAGCATGTGCGTTAATCAAAACAGAAATGGATTCTATGCCTACTGAACTAGATGAAATATCACGTAAAATAATGCAGCATGAGATAGAAGAAGCCGCCTTGAAAAAAGAAAATGATAATTTATCTAAGGCTCATTTAGGGGAAATTCAAAAAGAATTGGCAGATATGAGAGCTGAATTTAACGAAATGAAAGCTAAATGGGAAAATGAAAAGAATGCAATTTCAAAGGTGCAAAAATTAAGAGAAGAATTAGAAAAGGTAAATCTTGAAATAGAAAAGGCACAAAGAAGCTATGACTTAAACAAAGCGGCTGAATTAAAATACGGTAAACTTCCGCAATTACAAAAGGAATTGGAGGAGGAAGAAAGAATAGCTGAGCATGTAGAAAATTCTAAAATCCTGCTAAGAGATAGGGTAACGGAGGAAGAAATTGCTAAGATTGTAGCCAGATGGACTGGTATACCTGTATCTAAGCTCATGGAGGGTGAAAGAGAAAAAATACTTGGACTTGAGGATATACTACACAAAAGAGTTATTGGCCAGGACGAGGCAGTTGAAAAGGTGAGTGAAGCAATTATTCGTTCAAGAGCAGGTATTCAAGACCCTAAAAAGCCTATAGGCTCATTCTTGTTCTTAGGACCTACAGGAGTTGGTAAAACAGAGCTTGCCAAAACACTTTCAGAAACATTGTTTGATGATGAAAAAAACATAGTAAGAATTGACATGAGTGAATATATGGAAAAATATTCAGTTTCAAGATTGATTGGAGCACCTCCCGGATATGTAGGATATGAGGAGGGCGGTCAGCTTACAGAGGCTGTGAGAAGAAAACCATACTCAGTTATATTATTTGACGAGATAGAAAAAGCTCACCCAGATGTATTCAATGTTTTATTGCAGGTTTTGGATGACGGACGAATTACAGATTCACAAGGAAGAACAGTGGATTTTAAAAATACTATTATCATTTTGACATCAAATATTGGTTCGTCATATATATTGGAGGGTATAAATAATAATGGAACGATTAGCGAGGAAGCTAAGGACAATGTCTACAAAATCCTTCGTCAGCAGTTTAGACCAGAATTCTTGAATAGACTTGATGAAATAGTATTTTATAAGCCTCTTGAAAAGAAAGAAATTTATAAAATTGTTGATTTGATGCTTGAGGACTTGCAAAAACGTTTAAAAGATAAACAATTGACAGTAGAATTAAGCGATAAGGCAAAGAATTATATTATTAATGAAGGTTATGATCCAGTATATGGAGCAAGACCTTTAAAAAGATTTATACAAAGCAGAGTTGAAACCTTGATAGCTAAAATAATTATAAAAGGTGATATCAAGCAAGGAGATGCTTTAATAGTGGATTACGATGGTGAAAAACTGGTAGTTAAAGAAAGGAAAGATTTATAATGTCAAGTCTTAGCGATATAATAGAGGATTTTATAAAAGAGCTAATTGATTCTGCGAACAACGCTAGTATTGAAATTCAGAGAAACATGCTGGCACAGCAATTTGATTGCTCTCCGTCGCAGATAAACTATGTATTAAGTACTAGATTTAACAACGACAGAGGTTATATCATTGAAAGCAGACGAGGCGGTGGCGGTTATGTCAAGATTTATAAGGTAGATACATCTAGTGATGAGCATCTTGAAGCTACACTTAATAAAAGTATAGGAAATAGCATAACATATAATAGAGCCTGCGATATAATAGATGTGTTTGCAGATAAGGATATAATTTCTGACAGAGAGCAGGCTATTATAAAGGCAGCTATAAATGACAGAGCCTTTGGAAAAATATACTATGACGATAGAAATAAATTAAGAGCAGATGTATTAAAGGAAATACTACTTGTTTTGTTAAACGAAAACAATTAAAATAACATATACAAAACATAAATAGAATTAAAGGTGGAGGGAATTTATGCAATGCAATGAATGTGAAAAGAATAAAGCTACAATTCATGTTACAAAAATTACAAATGGTGTAAAAGAGGAGACCTATTTATGCGAAGAATGTGCAAAGAAACAACAGGTTTTGTTGAATATGAATATTTTTAAAGATAATAAGTCTCCAAAGGAAAATTTGTTTTCCTTGAAGAATTTTCTGGCTGGGATGCTTGACGAAAAAATTACTGAAGAACATTTAAAAACACAGGACGTATGTGATGTTTGCGGTACGACATTTTATGAATTTAGGAAAACAGGAAAACTCGGGTGCAGCAACTGCCTATCAGTATTTAGAAACAGTCTTATCCCAGCTATAAAGAACATACAAGGCTTTGAGGCTCATGCTGGGAAAATACCTAAACGAGCTGAAGGAAAACACAAACTAGAGATAGATATAGAGCTTCTCAAAAAAGAGCTAAAAAGTAAAATAGAGCAAGAAGAATTCGAGGATGCAGCAAATATCAGAGATCAAATAAAAGAAATGGAAAGAATGATGAAAGAAAGCTTGGAGGTGCAGAGTGAACAATAATATAGTTGTGAGCAGTAGAATAAGACTTGCAAGAAATTTTAAGGGAAGTAAGTTTTCTGCTAAAATTGACCAAGATGAAGCCTATAAGATAGTAGATGATATAAAGGCTGTTATAGAAGAAAATGAAACGACCTCCAAGCTTGGGTTTGAACTCACTTATTTGCAGGATATCTCGGAAATTGAACAAAATATATTAGTTGAGCAGCATATTATAAGTCCTCAGCTTATAAAAAATAAAAATCAAGCCGCATACATGATAAATAAAGATAAAAATATAATAATAATGATTAATGAAGAAGATCATTTGCGTATACAAGTATTAAACTCAGGGCTTGGACTAGAAGATGGCTTAAAAACAGCCAATATGATAGACGATGTACTTGAGGAAAGCTTAGATTACGCATATGATAAGACTTTAGGATATATCACATCCTGTCCTACAAACCTAGGAACAGGCTTAAGAGCTTCAACTATGCTTCATTTGCCGGCATTATCCATAACTAACCAGCTTGAAAAAATATTGCTTTCTATATCAGAAATCGGAGTTGCTGTAAGAGGTGTTTATGGTGAAGGAACTAAGTCGATGGGGAATTTATATCAAATTTCCAATCAAGGAACGCTTGGTGCTTCAGAAGAAACACTCGTCGAAAGAATAAAGCAAATAAGCCTACAGCTAGTAAAAAAGGAAAACACAGTAAGGAGAGTTTTGCTTAAATATAGTAAAATTTTTCTTGAAAATGAGGTTTATAGGGCTTATGGTATATTGAAAAATGCACGAATGATTGACACCTATGAGGCAATGAAACTCTTGTCAGTTGTAAAGCTCGGAGTAGAAACAGAAATGCTTGAAAATATAAATAATGTAGATGAATTAATGACAAAGATTCAAGATAATAATATTTCGATGCTTTTAGAGGAGGAGCCTGAACAAAAGTCAAAAGAAATTAAAAGAGCTGAGATATTGAGAGAAGAACTGTAAAATTAATTATTGAAATTGCAAAGAAGATACTGCGTTCTTCACAATTGGGAATTAATAAGAAAACATAAAACATAGAAAGGAAAATAGATAAATATGTCAAACGGATTTAGCAATTCAGCAAGCAATGCTTTAAAGTATGCTCAAGAAGAAGCAATTAGGCTCAAAAGTCCAATCCTTGGAACGGAGCATATATTATTAGGATTAATAATGGAAAACGAAGGACCAGCAGGGAAAATACTAAGGAAATTAGTAAATTTAGACGAGGTAAGAGCTGTTATAGAAAAAATAACTCCAGAATCTGACACAGTACCAAGTTATATAACTATTAGTCCAAGAACAAAAAATATAGTTGAAAAGGCTCATAGATATGCAAGAAAATTTAATCATAATTACACAGGCACGGAGTGTATTTTACTTGGATTGATTGATGAAGGTGAGGGAATTGGCGTTCAAATTCTTGCGAATATGACCAATGTAAAATCAATATATGATGAAATAATAAAAATCTTAAACTCACAGCAATCCAATTCAGGACGAGGAAACAATGATGAGGATGCAAATAATGATTGGAATGACACTCCAAATGCCGCTACAGGAGGTCGAGCAATAGATAAGTACGGAATAGACTTAAATAAACAGGCAAAGGCTGATAAAATAGACCCTGTCATAGGCAGAAGCAATGAAATTGAAAGAGTTATCCAAATTCTTTCAAGAAGAACTAAAAACAATCCTTGCCTAATAGGAGAGCCGGGAGTAGGAAAAACAGCTATAGCAGAGGGCTTAGCACAGGAAATAGTTAAAGGCAACGTGCCGGAAATATTAAAAAATAAGAGAATTATTACTCTTGATATCGCCGGAATGGTAGCTGGTGCAAAGTACAGAGGTGAATTTGAGGAAAGACTTAAAACTACTATGAAAGAAATTAAAGCAGATGGCAATATAATTTTATTCATAGATGAACTTCACACCATCATCGGAGCAGGAGCGTCAGAGGGTTCGATAGATGCCTCTAATATTCTTAAACCATCACTGGCTAGAGGAGAAATACAAGTTATAGGAGCAACAACAATTGATGAATACAAAAAGCATATTGAAAAGAATGCTGCCTTAGAGAGAAGATTTCAGCCTATAACAGTGGAAGAACCATCAGTAGATGATACTATACTGATATTAAAAGGCTTGAGAGATAAATATGAAGCTCATCATAAGGTAATAATAACTGATGAAGCTATAGAGGCTGCGGCAATGCTTTCTCACAGATATATTTCTGATAGATTTTTACCAGACAAGGCAATTGACTTAGTAGACGAGGCGGCATCGAGAGAAAGACTGAAAAGCGTAACAGCTCCGACAAATTTAAAGGATATTGAGGACGAAATAAAAGAAGCTCAAAAGGAAAAGGAAGCGGCAATAAACAATCAAAACTTTGAAAGAGCAGCTGAATACAGAGATAAAGAGAAAAAATTAGTAGAAAAGCTTAATAATGAAAAAGAAGCATGGAAAACCAATCAAAATTTGAATGAAAGAAAAATTGGGTATGAAGAAATTGCAGATATAATTGCCAAATGGACTGGAATTCCTGTTAAGAAGCTGCAAGAGGATGAATCAAGACGACTTCTTGACATGGAAAATATCATACACAATAGGGTTGTGGGACAGCAGCAGGCAGTAGAAGCAGTATCAAAGGCTATAAGAAGGGCAAGAGTTGGTTTAAAAGATCCTAAAAAACCAATAGGAACATTTATATTCTTAGGGCCAACAGGAGTAGGAAAAACTGAGCTTTCCAAAGCATTGGCAGAGGTTATGTTCGGAGATGAAAATGCTATAATCAGAGTTGATATGTCTGAGTACATGGAAAAGCACTCTGTATCAAAAATAGTTGGCTCGCCTCCGGGATATGTAGGCTTTGATGAGGGAGGACAGTTGACAGAAAGAGTAAGAAGAAAGCCATACAGCGTTATACTTTTTGATGAAATAGAAAAAGCTCACCCTGATGTATTCAATATATTGCTGCAAATGCTTGATGACGGAAGACTAACAGACTCTAAGGGCAGAACAGTTGATTTTAAAAATACAGTTATCATAATGACCTCAAATGTTGGAGCAAGCACAATATCAAAGCAAAGAACTCTTGGCTTCACTGCAAAGGCAAGCAATGAGGAAAAAAATGAATATGAAAAAATGAAGGAAAATGTACTTTCACAGTTAAAAGAAGCGTTCAGACCTGAATTTTTAAATAGAATAGATGAAATTATAGTATTCCATGCCTTGAACAAGGAAAATGTTGAGGAAATAGTTTCATTGATGATTGACAATTTGTCAAAAAGACTAGGAGAGCTTGGAATATCAATAGAGGTTGATGAGAATGCTCAGAAATTGCTTGCATCGGAAAATTTTGATATAAATTACGGAGCAAGACCCTTACAAAGAGCTATAAGAAGAAAAATAGAGGACACACTTTCGGAGGAAATCCTAAAAGGGACAATAAACAAATCAGATACAATTTTAGTTACAGTGGAAAACGACGAACTTAAATTTACAACAAAGTAAAAATATCAGGAGGAGCTAAGCTCCTCCTGTTTTAAATTTTATTTAATTATCCCTAAAATTTTCTCATATAAATTTGCCAGCAAGTCAAAATCAATAGTGCTTATATACTCTGTTTCTAAGTTGTCATATAATTTGAAAATTTCTTTAAATACAGATACTCCTTTTACTATGTCCTCGTTGTATTTTGCCTTTATCTCATTAAGAAGCTCCTCGTTTCTTTCATCAAATCCATCTTCCAAAAGCTCTGAATACATATCTATAACAATATCATTATCCATACTAGGGAAAAATTCGTGAGGTGCAGTGCTGTCAAATATACAGGTATCAAGCTCTGGGAATACCAGCATATCAAGGCTGTTTATATCCGAGGCACAGTAATATACATCAACATCTATACCTTTTTCAGATGCTCTGTGAGCCAGCTTTTTTAATAGAGTAGACTTTGAAGTTCCCGGTCTTCCCTTTATAAAGTATCTTGTTTTCTTGTTTTTTATTATCTCCTCAACATAGTTTGTAGCTCCATGAGCTGATATTGCACCAAAAAATCTTTCATGTACTACAGATTCCTTGTCAAATTTCTTGCCTTCTAAAATTTCATTTATTTTGATTTCAATTATTTCATCCGCTTTAGAAAAATCAATGTTTTGAATATAAACATGCTCCCAGTCGTCGTGTGTTTTCTTTGCCTCCTTAAAATATTCTACTGCCTCGTCAAATTTGCTTTTTATATCGCTATTTATTTCATTTATTTTGTCTGACTTATTTGCATAACAGCAATTCAAGCTTATTTGTTCTTTTCCTGAATAGTCAGTATTATTATCCTCCATAAGACACTTGCTAAATATACCAATGCTTAAATTTCTATCTATTACCCCTTCGATAACATTATTGTCTATTGGATTGTGTATAATTTCTAAATTTGGACTTTTACTTAAAATTTCATTTGAAATCTTCTTAAATATCATTGTTGTAATCAATCTTGAACAGCACTCTATAACAATTATACTCTTAAGCCCTTTGATATTGCTATCAAGTAAATTGCATTTTCCTTCAGAGTTATAAGAAACCACATAATAGTTCGATATCATTATTATTCTCCTTTTTGACTTAGATTTTAAATATAAATTTTACTAAATTAACAGCTTTATTAATAACTATTAATTTTATTAATTTAGAATAAGTTCATATCTAATATTTGATTATTTATATTATATGCTGATATTTCAGAAATAATATTATATGCTTTGCAATTGTTACAAAAATGTAAGAATTTTTGCATTGGAAACGGGAACACCTTGAAACTTTAATGAAATCGGGACTATTTATTTAGAAAAATGCAGACATAAGAAAACGTTGACCAAAAAAATTTGAATTTCAAACGAAACTGACGCATGCCTTATAAGAGCTTGATTTTATCCTAAAAAATAGATTGGTAAAAAATGGTAATAAAAAAATATTATGAAAAAAATTGTTAGATTATAAGCTAAAAATCAAGCTTGTAAATTATACAAAACACTTGCTAATATAGCTTAAATAATGTATAATCGTATATTATTAAGTAGAAATTTGTCGATATGGAAAATAGTATGTCGAATAATGTAAAATATGAATCGGAGGAAAGATAATGTCTTATTTTGATAATTTAACCACAGCCTTGCTTGCTAAAAACTTAGATGGTCTATGGCTTAGACAGCAGGTTATCATGGAAAATGTAGCAAATCGTTCAACCCCAAATTACAAGAGTAAATACGTAGATTTCGAACATGAATTAAAAAGTAAAATTTCAGATATTAACGATAAAAACAAGGCAGTAAAAGCTTCTGATCTTAGAGATGAGTTAGCAGGTACTAAAATAGTTTTAGGAGAAAATACTAATAAAACTATGAGACTTGATGGAAATAATGTTGATGTAGAAAAAGAAAATATAGAAATGGTAAGAACACAGTTTAATTATAGCTATACTGTTGCACAGTTAAACTCATATTTTGCAAAGATGAAAATGGCTTTGTCTAGCACTAAATAATATAAATTAAAAGGAGGAAGTACATAATGAGTTTCTTACAGTCATTAAACATAAGTGCCTCTGGTTTAACAGCACAGAGACAGAGAATGGATATAATCTCAGAAAATTTAGCAAACAAAGATGCGACAAGAACCCAAAACGGTGGACCTTATAGAAGAAAGATGGTTGTATTCACTTCAACTAACACATCTAATTCATTATTTAATAAAATGTTGTATAACAATATAAATGATATTAATAATTCAAATCAAGTACGAGGTGTTGAGGTATCTCAAATCATAGAGGATCAAGAGCCTTTTAAGTTGTCATATGACCCTACACATCCGGATGCTAATGAAGATGGTTACGTAGAACTGCCAAATGTTGATTCCTTAAAAGAAACAGTTGACATGATGGAAGCAGTAAGATCATATCAAGCAAATATAACAACGCTAAATGCAATAAAACAAATGGCATCAAAAGCTTTAGAAATATTGAAATAAATCTTTAATTACACTTTTACAGCTTTAAATACGATATTATACATAAAATTAATAAGTTAAATACTAATAGAATTAATAGAAAGGGACGAATATAAATGTTTATAAATCCGATACAAAAAATTAATGGATTAAACGAGTTAAATAAAATAGGAACTTCAAACAATATAGGTGAAGCTACAATAAGAGGGGAACTTCCGTTTAAAAATATATTCTCACAAGCACTGAGCGACTATAAAGAAGCAGAAACGCAAGTTAATAATGATATTTACGGACTTGTTACTGGACAAAGTGATGATTTACATAACCTGAGTATAAATATGAAAAAGGCAGAAATGTCTTTCGAGCTTTTTGTTCAATTGAGAAATAAAGCCTTGGATGTATATAAGGAACTTATGAATACAGGAATTTAATAAAAATAAATTGATTGAAGATTCAAATAAACTTTGAAATAAGATTTATTTTTAAGTGTAAGAGCTTATTAGAGCAAGGTTTAAAGAAATGATAAATTACGAAAGGGCGTGCACCAGGCTCATGCACAGAACGCTAGTTTCTCTTTTTAAGAGATACAGGGCATTTGGTGTAATAGGTGCATGGGCATATTTATGGACGAACAACTTAAAAACTTTGGTAAAAATATAATTGAGTTTTGGAAAAAGCTCAGTAAAAAAATTAAAATTGCAGTAATAGTATCAAGTATTGTGCTTATTGCAGGAGCGATAGTTTTAACCGTAATTATGAATAAAACTGATTATGTTGTTTTATTTTCGAAATTAGAAGACACTGAAGTTACAGAGGTTATGGCTAAGCTGCAAGAAAAAAACGTTGAATATAAATATGAAAAAAATGGTCAAATTCTAGTACCTGAAAAATCAGAGGCACTTTTAAGAATGCAATTGGCACAAGAGGGTTATCCGCAATCGGGAGCTAATTACGATATCTTTAAGGATAATGTTAATTTTATGACTACTGACTCTGAGAAGAAAACATATTTCTTGTTTTTAAGGCAGGAAAGACTCCAAGCCTCTATCAAAACGATTGACGGCGTACATGATGTTATTGTAACCTTATCAATTCCGGAGAACAATAATTTTGCATGGGATGTAAATAAGGAAGAACCGACAGCTTCAGTAAAAATTAATATGATGAATGGTCAAACTCTAAGCAGATCACAGATTCAAGGTGTTAAACGCCTTATACAGACAAGTGTTTCGGGTCTTAAAGATGAAAACCTTGCTATAATTGATACAGAGGGCAATGACTTACTGGCAAGAATAGATGATTCAGACGAATATCAAACAAATGTTTTTAAATTAAAATTAGATATTCAAAGTCAAATTGAGAAGGATATAGAATCCAGTATTAAAAAGCATCTGCTAAAGATGTATGGAGAAGATAATTACGAGGTTTCTGTAAGATGCAAAGTAAACTTAGATAAAAAGATAAGTGAGCTTTTAAAATACATACCAGATAAAGAGTCAAATAAGGGCGTTATTAATGAAGAAGATAGAAATGTTGAAATAGTAGGAAATGGTGAAGCGCAAGGCGGAGTTGTAGGAACAGAAACAAATTCTGAAATTCCGGTATATCCTGATGTAACTATCAATGGTGATGACATTTATTATAAAAACAATAACTCGATAAAATATTTAGTAAGCCAACTTAAAGAACAAGTGCAAAGTGACCCGGGAAGTATAGAAGACGTAAAGGTTGCTGTGCTTATAAACAGAGACAGAATAAGCGAAGAAGATACTGAAAAGATTAAAGCTCTTATAGGAAATGCAGCTGGAACTCTGGCTGAAAATGTAGCAATTCATAACATGAAATTTGGCAGCGATGAAGAACCTCCTGCTACAGAAGTAGATGTTACTCCTGTCAATCCACCATTAACTCTGGAACAGAAAATTCTTTATGGTTCAATCGCAGGTGGAGTGCTTCTCTTATTTATAATAATATTGATTATTATTCTTAGAGCTAATAAGAAAAAACGTCTTAAGAGAGAGGCCGAACTTCTTGCAACAGCTCAGGCAACAGCTAGAGGCGAGGACACTTGGGCAGATTTAAAAGAAGAAATCGGAGTTAAAGAAACAAAAGAAATGGTGCTTAAGAAACAAATAGCAGAATTTGCTAACAATAACCCAGAAATAGCATCACAGCTTATCAAAACATGGATAAAAGGGGAGGATAATTAGATATGGCAGAGCTTTCAGGAAAACAAAAAGCAGCGGCGATAATTGTATCATTAGGTTCAGATACTGGATCTAAAATATATAAGCATCTAAATGAAGAAGACATAGAACAGCTAACTCTTGAAATAGCTCAGTTGAAAGCTATTTCTCCAGAAGATTTCGAGAAAATATTAGAAGATTTCTATGCTATATGTCTAACCCAAAAAGTAATAACAGAAGGTGGAGTTGGTTACGCAAGAGATGTCTTAGAAAAAGCTTTTGGAGCTCAGATGGCGGCAAGCTTACTTGAAAGAGTAACAAAGTCTATGAAGACAAAAGCCTTTGAATTTATCAGAAAAGCCGATTACAAGAATTTGCTTTCTATTATACAAAATGAGCATCCTCAAACTATAGCCTTGGTTTTATCCTATGCAAGAACAGACCAAGCAGCAGCAGTCATCGGTGAATTACCTAAAGAAAAGAAGATTGCAGTTGTTGAAAGAATTGCAAAAATGGACAGGACTTCTCCGGAAGTAATCAAGCAAGTAGAGGAAGCCTTGCAAAAGAAATTTATGTCTGTTGTTTCTGTTGATTTCACAGAAATAGGTGGAATTGGCTACATAGCAGATGTAATGAACAATATGGACAGAGGAAACGAAAAATATGTCTTTGATGAATTAAGCAGAAAAGATATGAAATTAGCAGACGAAATCAGAAAGAGAATGTTTGTATTTGAAGACATTATTACTCTCGGCGGCAGAGATATACAACGCTTTATCAGAGAGGTTGACAGTAAAGATTTGGTTCTTGCCTTAAAAGGTGCTAATAAAGAAGTTGGAGAGGTTATACTTTCTAATATGTCCCAAAGAATGCAGGATACTATTAAATCAGAGTTGGAATATACACATAATGTAAGATTAAGAGATGTTGAAGAAGCACAGCAAAGAATAGTTTCTGTTGTAAGAAGATTGGAAGAAGAAGGAGAATTAGTAATAACAAAGGGTGGAAAGGATGAGATAATTGTCTAAGATAATCAAATCAGACTATGTTATTATTCAAGAGCCTAAAAGTATTTACAATAGCTTAGAACATCCTAAATCTACAGGAAAACATATAGATGTTAGAAACAGTTTATCGATGGTTTCAGATAGCGAAAGAGAAAAGATAATAGCCGATGCTATCAAAGAATCAAAAGAAATTATAGAAACTGCTGATAATTATAAAATCAATATGCTTGCAACTGTTGATAAAGAGATAGAGGAGCATAGAAAAAGAGGCTACGAAGTTGGATATACACAAGCTTATGAAAAAGGAAAAAGTCTTGGGTATGAAGAAGGAAAGATAATAGCACAAAAAGAAATAGATAAAAAAAGTGAAGATCTCATAGCCGAGCTATGTAAGCAAATATACATGGTAGAGGATAGTAAGGACGAGATTATAAAAAGATATGAGAAAGATTTAGTTAAACTTGCTACTGAAATAGCAGAAAAAATAATACGAGTAAAAATCAGTCAAAATGATGAGATAATAAAAGACATTCTAAATAACGCAGTAAAGGATTATAGAAATGTCGAATGGTTAAAAATCTATCTTTCAAAAAATGATTACATAACAATTTCTACTGATAAAAATATCATGGAAAGACTCTCGCAGATTTCTGAACATGTTGCTTTAGAAGCCATGGCAGATGGAGAGGATGGAGAATTGATAATTGAAAGCCCCGAAAATCTTATTGATTTAGGAGTAGATACTCAACTTAGCAATTTAAGAAATGCGATATCATAATCGTGTTATAATATGCTAAGCATATTGCAAAATAGTCTAAAGGAGATAACTTATTGTGAATTTTGAAGAACTTAGCAGACTGATAAATAAATCCGATTTTTTCACCTACATGGGCAAAGTAAAAAAAATCTCCGGACTAATGGTAGAAGCTACAGGATCTAAATATAAAATAGGCGAAATTTGTAAAATTTTAACAGAAGATAATAAACAAATTGACACAGAGGTAGTTGGATTTAACGACGATAGAGTAATACTGATGCCTTATGAGGACATCAAAGGAATAGGACTTGGAAATGTAGTTGTATCAACAGGTAAAAAGTTGCGAATTCCTGTAGGTGATTTTTTAAAAGGCAGGATAATAGATTCCAGAGGCAGGGCTATAGACGGAAAAGGTGAATTTGATAATATTGATGATTACTGCTATGTAGATAACGCCTATATCAATCCTTTATCAAGACCAAGAATAGATACAAGTTTAAGCTTTGGAGTTAAAGCTTTGGACGGAGTTCTGACTATAGGCAAGGGTCAAAGAATGGGTATATTTGCAGGTAGTGGAGTTGGAAAAAGTACACTGATGGGTATGGTCGCCAAGAATGTAAAAGCTGACATAAATGTTATAGCTCTTGTAGGCGAGAGAGGCAGAGAGGTTAGAGAATTTATAGAGAAAGACTTGGGCGAGGAAGGTCTGGCAAGATCTGTAGTAGTGGTAGCAACATCTGACCAGCCAGCCATGCTTAGACTTAAATGCTCCTTAGTTGCGACAACAATAGCTGAATACTTTAAGGATCAAGGCAAGGATGTTCTTCTGATGATGGACTCGCTGACAAGATTTGCGATGGCTCAAAGAGAGATAGGACTGGCAACAGGCGAGCCTCCTGTTTCAAGAGGATACACTCCTTCAATATATGCAGAATTACCGAAATTATTGGAAAGAAGTGGAAATTTTGAACAAGGCTCAATAACAGGTATATACACAGTTTTGGTAGAGGGTGATGATACAAATGAGCCAATATCAGATACAGTAAGAGGTATACTGGATGGTCACATAGTTTTGACAAGAGAATTAGCAAACAGAAATCACTTTCCAGCCATTGATGTAAATGCGAGCATCTCTCGTTTGATGACTGATATAGCAGGCAAAAATCATATTAAAAACGCTAAAAAGCTAAGAGACATTTTGTCCTTATACTATGCAAATTACGACCTAATATCGATAGGTGCGTATAAAAAAGGCTCTAACCCAGCACTGGATTATGCTATTGACAAAGTTGATATAGTAAACAAATTTTTACAGCAGGAGATAAACGAAAGCTTTAGCTTTGAGGATACACTGAGCATTTTAAATGATATTGTAGGCAATGATTAAGATGAGAAAAGGTAATGTAGATTAATATGAAAAAATTCAAGTTTTCTTTAGAAAAAATATTGCAATTAAAGGAACAGATTTTAAAAAATTTAAAAAATGATTTATCCTTTCTACAAATGGCGCTTAAAGAAAAAGAGGCAGAGATACAAGACTTATGGTCAAAATATTATAAGACTGACAATGAATACAAGGAAAAATCCTCAAAATCTATAATGCCGTATGAAATTGCACAATACAAAGATTATATGAGCTATATTACAAACCTGATAAAAAAGAAAGAAGAAGAAAAATCTGTCATTCTGAAAAAAATAGAAGCAAAAAAACAAGAAATAATCAATATGAATATAGATATATCGACCTTGGAGAAGTTAAAGGATAAGAAGCTGGCAAAATATAATTACAAGGTTCAGAAGATGGAAGAAATACTAATAGAAGAATTTGTTTCAAATTCAACATCAGTTTCAGCAGAAGCAAACTGATAAGCTTATTAAATTAGACTATGAAAATTATGCTAAATCTTAGTATAAGTAAACATAGAATATAATTAAGATATGTAAGGAGGTGAAAATAAATGAATGTAAACACGGACATCTTGAAAATGCTTTATCAGCAAGGTCTTAGTTCTGTAGGAACAAGTGGAATAGGAAATACTAATGGAACAACATCTGGCTTGGTAGGAGATGAAAATTCGTTTTTAGGAATACTGAATGAAGTAATTTCTAAAAATGGCTTAAATAAACTTACATCAGCTACATCAGAAAACAAGCAAAGCAGTAACAGTGAATTATCACTTGCAATTTCTCTGTTGATGCAGCAAATTACAGGAAGCAATTTAACAGGACAGTATCAAATTGATGAAATCTTGAATAACTTGAAAGATTCTGACGGATTGGGTATTGAAGCTTTAACTGGAATTGCTGAAAATTTAGGCTCAAATCCTAGTGCTTCAAACATAGACGGGCTTATAGAAGCTTTACAAGGATTAAAGCAAAGTAAAGCTAATGACGCACAAGAAAATGTTGTTGACACTGTGAACTCAGAACCTGTTGCAACCACTAATACTAAAGAAAGCAGAAGTTTTCCAAAGGAAATAATGGATAGCATAAATTCTGCTAGACAGGCTCATGAGCTAATACGTGCAAGGATAAACCAAATTAGGGACTTTACAGGCAGAGCTAATGTAGGACAAGTTGATGCTTTGAATAATTTGAATACCTTGAATAATATAGAAGAATTGTTAGCAAATGGTCTCACAGGTGTAGATTTGCAAAATCTAAAGGTTTCCTTGATTTCAACTGATGATTTAAACAATGCTCCAATAGTTGATTCAATACTGGATATTGAGGAGATAGGAAGCACAGGGCAATCATTGCTAAATGCAGAACTTTTATCAGCAGAAGCAGGCTCACAAAATACTGAAGAAAATTCAAGTATGAGAAAAGATGAGTCAAGAGTTGATATTATAGGTGGAGGCATTCTAAATGCTAATGTAGTTAATACAACAGAGACCCAAGCTGACAATAAAGTAAACAAAGTTGATAATGAATTAACATCAGTAAGAGAAAGCGTATTTGAGCAGATAAAAGACCAAGTGTCAACGATGAGAGCAAATGATAAGCAATCTATAACAATGCACCTTAAACCAGAAGAACTTGGTAAGTTAGACATAAAGATGGTTTTGGAAAAAGGAAATCTTTCTATAGAAATTCTTACCTCAAATGCAAAGGCTCACAGCTTGATTTTATCCAGCATACCAGAGCTAGAGAATGTTTTGAAAAATAGTATGGCATCAGATAGGAACTTTATGAACTTTGAAAGTGCTAAACAATTATCTGAAGAAAATGCTAGACAAAACAATCATGGATACAACGGGCAGAACCCACATCAACAGCAAGAGCAAAACGAGAACAAGAGTGGGTATGAGCAATTTTACACTACAAGCTTAGAGGATGGCGAAAAGGTTGATTTTTACACAGCATTTTCAAGAATGAGAGAAGCAAAAGAACAGATTTTTAGCAGAAGTTAAGCAAAGGAGGCAAAAGATATGGATGTGAATGGTTATATTTCCCCGTTATATACAGGCAGAGGAGCAAATTATGTTTCAAAAGGCGGTGGCTCTAATCTTGGGATGGATGATTTCCTAAAGTTATTAGCCGCACAATTAGCTAATCAAGATATGATGAATCCAAGCCAAGACACTGACTTTATAGCTCAGATGGCACAGTTTTCATCATTGCAATCCATGGACTCTATGGCAAAGATGACTTCCTTTAACCAATCTACTGCTTTAGTAGGAAAATATGTTGTAGTTGCAACATATGAAAAGGGTTTGGATAAAGATGGAAATCTAAAGCTTAAGACAGTGGAAGGATTTGTAGAAAAGGTAACTTTATTCGGAAATGAGCCTTCTATAATTGTTAATGGAAAGGCATATGGTTATTCAAATGTAATGGAGATTAAGACACCTCCAGAAACGTCTACAGTATTAAATAAAGCAGTTGCAACAGCGCTGGAAAACAAAACTACTGCTACAGTAAGTGAAGACGGTTCTACAGTACCTACTACATCTAAATGGGTTACACAAGAAGCAATGAATGCTTATACAGCAGCTATCGAATTAGCTCAAGCTATAGTTAATAAAGCAGATGCAACGAATGAAGAAAAAGTGAGTGCAATATCAGCATTATCCTTAGCAACAGAAACATTTAATAGCGCCAAGAAGAATGGATTAAAAGAACCAGAAGTACCAGAGACACCATAAAAAGATAATATAAAATAATTATATTGAGTCTAGTATAAAAATTATGAGAAGGCGGTGAGTAGATGTCAGACGTTAATTTTCTAAGAAATATAAGCAATATCAACTCCAACCTTGATATCAACTCAGTAAAAAGGCAGAACCTAAATAAGAGCACAAGCTCAAACGATGGCTTGAAAGAAAGCTCGTTTAAGGAACTGTTAAATGAGAAGAAAGCTCAGGTAAATGCTCTTTCATTCTCAAAGCATGCAACAGAAAGAATTGAGCAAAGAAATATAGATATTGACGAATCAGTAGCCGGCAAGTTAAGTGAAGCCTTAGAACAAGCTAAGGACAAGGGTCTTAAAAATGTTCTGGTTATGATAGATTCATCAGCGTTTATACTGAACACACTGAGCAACAAGGTTATAACAGCACTGAATAATTCAGAGCTAAAAGAAAATATTTTTACAAATATAGACGGAGCTGTAATAAAATAGCCGGTCCACTTGTGGAGGCTAAGTGCTATGACTTATTGATTAGCACAGGTTCTTATCTAAGTAAAATTACAGCTTTAGGTAATAAAAAACAATAAAATTATCTAATGGCTCGACAAAGTCGAGACTATGTTTAAAGGAGAACAAATATTATGATGAGATCATTATACTCAGGCGTTGCAGGCTTGAGAACACACCAAACAAAGATGGACGTAGTAGGTAACAATATATCAAACGTAAATACATATGCTTATAAATCACAAAGAGCTACTTTTAGAGATTTGTACTATCAAACTACAAGAGCTTCAAGTAACGGAGTAAATGCGATGCAGTTAGGATACGGTGCTCAAGTAGGATCAATTGATACTTTACACATGAGAGCTGGATATTCACCTACTGATAGACCTATGGATGTTTATATAGACGGAGAAGGATTTATTACTGTAGCAGATCCAAACGGCGGAGAGATGTATACTCGTGTAGGAGCTTTATCGTTTATGCCTATAAAGGGATCAGCTACTGGAGATTACAGATTAGTTGACATAAATGGAAATCCTATTCTAGGTTGTAATGCAACTATAACTGCTTCGACTCCTCCAACAAGTACTATAGGTGGTATTGATCCAGCGACTTCAGTAATTGCTACACCTGAAGAAGTAGTAGTTAAAAATTTTGCTGATTATACAAATATTTCTATAGGAGCAGACGGAATAATTACTGGTATAGATAAAACTGGAACAGTTTTACAATTGGGAGCTATAGCAATAGCTAAGATTTCTAATCCTGAAGGACTTACAATGCAAGGAAACTCTTACTTTAAGGCTATAAACAACACAGGCGTTATTTCGTATAACAAAGCAAGCAAAAACGGAGTTGGTGGTTTAGTAACCGGAGCTTTGGAAATGTCAAACGTAGACCTTGCAAAAGAGTTTACAGATATGATTACAACTCAAAGAGGATACCAAGCTAACTCAAGAATAATCTCAGTTGTAGACGAGATGCTACAAGAGCTTGTAAACTTAAAGAGATAATTTTTAAAACTTAATATTGGGAGGATGCAGGCATTGTTGCTAAGCAATCAATGCTTGCATCACATCCATATAATGACTTATAGGTATATATAAAGTAAAATATAAGTTATTAAACTGTTTAGACAGAAAAAAATGCTACATAACTAAATACTTTAATAATTTACATTTTGTTTTATATTAAAATGTAACAAAAAAATCTCCATAAGAGAGGGGCAATAATTATGATAGTATTAGAAAAACTTAATAAAGAAGAGATAGTTCTTAATTCTAATCACATAGAAATAATAGAGACTATTCCTGAAACAAAAATTACTTTAACGTCAGGTAGATACTACTTGGTAATACAAAGTCCTGATGAGGTTGTTGATAGAATTATTAATTACAATCGAAAAGTTTATAGTAATTTAATAAAGGTAAACGAGGTGTGATATGGATATATGGTTTTTAATTGGATTTATAGCAGCAATAGGCTTAACTTTATTTGGTATATCAAATGATCCATCACAAGGATTTAATGCAGTTTTGAATTTCTGGGATATTGGTAGTATTTACATAACAATAGGTGGAACTGTCGCTACAGTTCTTATGTCAGTTCCTTTCAAATACATAGCAAAGATTCCTGCTCATATGGGAATTCTTATGAAAAAGGAAAAAGTAAATATGCAAGGCTATATAGATGTTCTTGTAGAATTAGCTCAGGAAGCTAGGGTTAAAGGTCTATTGGCTTTGGAAGAAAAAGTAAATCAGATAGAAATAGATGATAAATTTTTAAAATTTTGTGTAATGTTAATAATTGATGCCTTAGAAGCAACTAAGGTTAGAGAACAAATTGAAAATGAGATAAGCTGTATAGAAGTAAGACATGCTAATG
>DCPV01000130.1:25047-27637 GCA_002323775.1 Firmicutes bacterium UBA1535
AAGTAAGACATGCTAATGCTTGGAAGGTTTATGAGCGTGGAGAGCAAATGGGTCCTGCATTCGGTATGTTAGGAACACTTATAGGTTTGATAAACATGCTTAAAAACCTAAATCCAGATGATTCGTCATCTCTGGGACAAGGTATGTCAACTGCTTTGATTACAACATTTTATGGGTCTTTTATAGCTAACGTAATATTTGGACCTATGGGTAACCGATTAAAAGCAAAACACGAGGAAGAAATGACTCTAAAAAATATGATTATGGAAGGTGTTTTGTCAATACAGGCTGGAGAAAATCCAAAATATATCAGAGATAAATTAAACGCATATTTAACAAATAAAGAAAGAGATAAATCATCGCCTGATTCTGGCTCTGATGATGATGGTGGCAAAAATTCTAAAAGGAAATAGTTATACATAGATAATTTATATTTGATGGTAGGTGAATAGATTGGCAAGAAAAAGAACACCGCAGGCTGTAAATACTGGAGCATGGCTAAATACATATGCTGATATGATTACACTTGTATTAACATTTTTTATACTGTTGTTTGCATTTTCTCAGATAAATTCAAAGAAATACGCAGATATAGCTAATGCACTTAATGGTGGCAATAAAAATAGAATACAGGTTCCTGAGGACTATCAACCTGGTTCGGATTTCCCAGGTACTGATGGACAAGATGATGGTAATAAATCACCTGAATCATCAGAAGAAGATGAAGCAGAAGCAAAGGAAAGTATGGATGCCTTGTACAGAATATTGACAAATTATGTAACTGATAATAAACTTGAGGGAGATGTTTCTCTTGCAAGAATGGAAGATGAAATTTTTATACGCTTTGGCGATAAAATTTTATTCGATGGATATAGTTCAGCCATGAAACAAAGCGGAAAGGATATTCTTGATATTCTTGTATTAGGTCTTGAAGAAGCACAAAACCATATAGAGTCAATTAGTATAGCAGGACATACAGCAAAGGTTGAAAATGAGTCTGTTGAGATAGATAGAAAGCTTTCGTCAGCCAGAGCCACTGAAGTGCTTCTATATATACAAAATAAAGATATACTTGATGCAGCAAAGCTAACGGCAGTCGGATATGGACTTTATAAACCAATAGCTTCAAATGACACTCCTGAGGGAAGGGCTCAGAACAGGAGAG
This sequence comes from Firmicutes bacterium UBA1535, assembly GCA_002323775.1. Taxonomy (GTDB): domain Bacteria; phylum Bacillota; class Clostridia; order Tissierellales; family Sedimentibacteraceae; genus UBA1535. Next base: position 26,213 of record DCPV01000130.1, read on the forward strand.
TTGAGATATACATAACAAGAAAGACTCATGAAAAAAGCACATTAGAGCGTTTTTATGAATTGCTTAAAGATAGGGAAAATAATTAAGATGACAGTACAGAATAAATTAAAGATTGAAGAGGGCAGATAAATGGCAGATATATTATCTCAAAGTCAAATTGATGCATTGCTTAATAATCTAATTAGCGGTGAAAGCAAAATGGAGTCTGTGGAAAAAGAAGATGGCGATACAAAAATAAAGACATACGATTTTAGCAGTCCCAAAAAGGTTACACGTGAAAACTTAAAGATGTTAAGTGGTATATATGAAAGCTATGCACGAATAATCTCGTCTTATTTGACAGCAGTGTTAAGACTCGTCTGTGAAGTAGAGGTTGATCAGATAGATGAAAGTATATTTTATGAATACAATAATGCACTAAGTGACTCTGTATTGATGTGTGTGGTAGATTTCATAATGCCGGACACAAATAAATCATTTGGGCAAATATTGGTCAATGTACCTAAACCTCTAGCTTTTTTAATTATTGATAAGCTTATGGGGGGAGATGGAGATGACTATAAATATGACAGAGACTTTACTGATATTGAGCTATCAATATTGGATAATACATTAAGATATGTTATGAATCAGATGAAGGATGCGTGGGCAAATACAATTCCTATAGATGTAGAATATAGCAAAATAGAAACAAATGCTAGATTTATACAGAGTGTAGGTTATAATGATACTGTTTTACTAATAATGCTGGAGACAGTAATTAAAAACATAAGTGATAAAATTACAATTTGCATCCCTACATTGGTTATAGATGAAATATTTAAAAAATCAGAAAGCGGTTTTAGAGCGAGGAGAAAGGGTTCCGAACTTGAGAATGAAAAGGATAAGGAAAGGATAATGAATTATCTAAAAGCTTCTTATCTGAACGTAACTGGTATACTTGGTGGAACTGAATTAAGCCTGCACGATGTCCTCAATATTCAAGTTGGTGATGTCATAGTATTAGATGACAAAGCCTACGATGATGTAATAATGAAAGTTGAAGATAAAACTTGGTTTAAAGGCAAGTGGGGAGCTAAAAGAAGAAGAAATGCTATTAAAATTAAAGAAGTTTTGTACTAAAATTTAGAATAAGAGGTATCGTATGGAAGTGAATAATGAAATGTTGTTAACTGAGATGGAAAAAGATGTGATAGGAGAGGTAATGAATATAAGCCTTGGCTCATCTGCTACATCATTATCATCCTTACTTAGTAAAAGAGTCGATATAACAGTGCCTAGAGTTAAGGTTACAAACACGCAGGATTTCGACTTCAATGATATGGACCCAGCTATCGGTGTTGAGATAAAATATATTGATGGTGTAAATGGAGACAATGTATTAATATTAAAAAAAGCCGATATAAAGGTTATATTAGAAACATT
>DCPV01000130.1:27721-31227 GCA_002323775.1 Firmicutes bacterium UBA1535
GGTTATATTAGAAACATTGATGAGTATAGAAATACCTGACGACGAATTCGTGCTTGATGAAATAGCTATGAGTGCAGTAAGTGAAGTTATGAATCAAATGATGGGTTCTGCAGCTACAGCTCTAGCGGATTTTTTAGGAAAGCCTGTAAACATATCTACTCCTGTTGCTTATGAAATTACAGATAAAGAATCCTTTAAGGGCAGATATTTCTCTGAGGACTCCATAGTAGAAGTTAAATTTGACTTAAAGGTAGGAGATGTAATAAACAGTGAGTTTCTAAATGTGTTTTCAATCCCTTTAGCAAAAGAAATGGTAGGTTTATTTTTGAAGGGAACAGGGATAGAGCAAGACGATTCAGGTGAAATGGTGATTAATCAAAGCTTTGCTGAAAGTGTAGAAAAAGGCGCCACGAAGAATACAGAGAAAGCTCAAGAACCTAAAATGCAAGCACAAGAGAGAATTCAAGAGTCTGAACCGAAGTTTGAAGAAGTTCCGGCATCTAAGCCAAAGCTTGAAGAAAGGGTTCAAAAGCCTAGTCCAAGGATAGAGCCTGAAGTATCAAGATACATTGATAAAGAGCCTAGAGAAAAAGTAGATTCATATGAAGATGACTTCAAGGAAGAGGACGAAAGATTACATAGTAGGAGGCCTAAGAGAAGAAAAATGCCAGAATATTACGATGATTATGATGATGAAGATTATGATGATTATGAGGAGAGACCAAGAAAAGCTGCACCAGAGAGAAAACCTAGAAAAACAACAGCTCCGGTTAATGTAGCACCTATACAGTATGAAAGCTTTGATGATGATGATGAAATGCTATCAGAGGAGCAAAAAACTAATTTAGGCTTGATTATGTCAGTTCCTTTACAGGTTACGGTAGAGATAGGCAGGACTAAAAAGAAAATTAAGGATATTTTGGAGTTCTCTCAAGGAACAATCGTTGAACTTGATAAGCAAGCTGGCACACAGGTAGACATAATTATAAATGGACAGGTTATCGCTAAAGGCGATGTAGTAGTAGTAAATGACAACTTTGGTGTTAGAGTTTCAGAGATAATTAAAAAAGATGAAATATTCAAATTAACAGTTTAAATTATAAAACAATTAAGTTAAGAGCTTAATTATTTAATTATAAAATAAAAATTACGATAAATAAAGCATTTTATGGAGGATTAAAAATGAGTGGCAAAATAATGATAGTAGACGATGCGGCTTTTATGAGAATGATGATAAAGGATACATTAAAGAAAAGCGGGTATGAGGATTTAATTGAGGCAGCTGACGGAGAAATAGCGGTATCCCAATATAAAGCTGAAACACCTGATTTGGTTATCATGGATATCACAATGCCAAACAAGGATGGTTTACAAGCATTAAAAGAAATTAAGGAGTATGATAGTTCTGCTAAGGTTGTTATGTGTTCAGCTATGGGACAAGAATCAATGGTAGTTGAAGCAATAAAATTAGGTGCTAAGGATTTTATTGTTAAGCCGTTTAAGCAGGAAAGAATACTTAAAACTGTAACAACAGTACTTGGTTAATAAAAAACAAGAGAGGTGTTAGTGGTGCCAGAAATGTTTTCACTAATAGGAGCCTTGATTATGATAGTTTTGGTTTTATTTGCAACATATTATTTTACCAAAGCTATTTCTAAAAAAATGACAAATTATTCTTCCTCAAGACATTTAAAAATTATTGATAGAGTAGCACTTAGTCAAAATAAGTTTTTACTTATAGTTGAGGTTGATAAAAAATTTCTTTTGGTAGGGGTTTCTGACAATAGCATAAGTGTTTTGAAGGAATTTGACAGTTTAAGCTTAGAGCTTGGAGAAGCAAATTCAATAATGGGACCTAATGCAGAAATTAATTTCTTAGAAATTTTGAAAGATAATTTAAAGAAAACTAAGATTGGCTCTAAGTTTATAAAAGATATTAATAAAAATCATAGCGAAGATAAAATTGATAAGGATGGCGAAGCATGAGCAAGGTCGTGGATACGATTAAAACAATCATAAGTAAATTAAGTAAAGACAAATTTAAAATCATGCTGGTTGCTATCATATCGATGCTTGCGATACAAAGTAAAGCATTCGCAAATAGTGTTGTAAATGTTGATATAAATGGCAAATCAAATGACACTATAGAAATTATAATATTACTAACGGTGCTTAGTTTACTTCCATCGATAGTAATAATGATGACCTCATTTACAAGAATAACTATAGTCCTATCATTTTTAAGAAATGCTATAGGACTTCAACAGACGCCGCCAAATCAAGTTATGGTTGGAATTGCGCTGTTCTTAACATTGTTTATAATGAGCCCGGTAATAAGCGAAATAAACACTACAGCTTATGAGCCTTATAAACAAGAACTTATATCGCAGGATGAATTCTATAAAAGAGCTCAAGAGCCTCTAAAAGGATTTATGCTGAAAAATACAAGACCGAATGAGTTAAATATGTTCATAACTTTATCTAATAATCAAGAGGTAAATGAGACTCAGGACTTGCAGAAGCTTCCATTGACGGTAATTGTACCGGCATTTATGGTAAGCGAGCTAAGGCGTGCATTTATTATAGGCTTTTTAATTTTCATACCTTTTTTGATTATAGATACTGTTGTTTCAACCGTTCTGATGTCGATGGGTATGATGATGCTTCCACCTGTTATGATTTCACTGCCATTCAAGATATTATTGTTTGTTTTGGTAGATGGCTGGTCGCTTCTATTCCAAACATTGATAAAGACATTTCAATTTTAGCGGAGGGACATGATTATGGATTCAGCGGTAGTAATGAGTGTAATGCAGGAAGCAATGCGTATAATTCTCAAAATGTCTCTCCCACTATTGAGTGTTAGTATGATAGTAGGTCTTGTTATAGCTATTTTTCAGGCAGCTACACAGATACATGAGCAAACACTTACATTTGTACCCAAGCTATTAGCAGTAGGACTATTATTGCTTTTACTTGGAGGTCATATAATAGCAACCATAAGAGATTTTGTAATTTATTTATTTGATCTTATGATAAAAATAACTTAAAGAGGTTGCATAAGATGGTAATAGAACAAGATGTAACTTATTTTATATTTATTTTAGCACGAATGACAGGCTGTATAATGTTTAGCCAAATATTTGGACGAGGTAATATTCCGATGATGTTCCAAATCGGGCTTAGCATCATGTTATCTATAGCAGTTCAAGGGGCAATACCTGTAGATAATTTTTTAGAAGTAAATCTATTGATAGAATATATAGTTTTATTGCTAAAAGAATTATTTGTAGGTGTTATAATAGGACATATTATGAAATTATTCTTTTCTGTTATTGTAATAGCAGGAGAATTCAATGATATGCAGCTTGGACTGTCAATGGCAAAGATTTATGATCCAAAAAGCAATATTTCAATGGGTATTAGTGCAAGCATACTAAATATATTCTTTATGTTATTATTTTTTAGCGCTAATGGACATATGAGCTTGATAAAAATATTTATAA
>DCPV01000130.1:31278-31962 GCA_002323775.1 Firmicutes bacterium UBA1535
GCTTGATAAAAATATTTATAACATCATGCAAGGTATTGCCAATAGGAAGAATTAGTTTTTCACCTGAGCTATTTATGAGCTTAACGGAACTTTTCACAGATATACTGATTTTTGCTGTTAAACTTAGTTTGCCAATTCTTGCTGTAGAATTTATAACAGAGATAGGAGTAGGTATATTAATGAAAGCAGTTCCGCAGATACACCTGTTTATTGTAAATATACAGCTTAAGATTTTTATAGGCTTTGCAACAATGCTTATATTGGTTCCTTCTTTTTCAGCATTTTTGGAAAAATTGATTACACTTATGTTTGAGGCAATACAAAAAAATCTGAGCCTTTTAGTATAGGCTTTGCAAAAGCTTTTGCAGGACATATCTTTACTAATAAATTTAAGAAGTTTTCATAGAAAGGAATCCTTGCCAAGATGTCGGAAAAAACGGAAAAAGCCACCCCCAAGAAAAGGCGGGATGAAAGAAAAAAAGGCAATATATTTCAAAGTAAAGATATTACAACAATTGCTTCTATAACAATAGCTTTTTATGTTTTAAAGGCATGGATGCCATATATATATAGATTTTTAGGCGATTCGTTTAGAGAATATTTTGGACTTGCAGCAACAACGCTTGATATAGAGCCTAAATTTGCAGTTCATTTATTTACAAATGTTGCAATTACGATTCTTAT
>DCPV01000172.1:0-3620 GCA_002323775.1 Firmicutes bacterium UBA1535
AATTTTTACTATTTATATTTATCTCGTATTTATTTTTGTTTGTCTTTTTTGGCTTTTCTATATCAAATTTTTTGTTTTCGCTATTTTCTTTTTTCTTGTCACCAAAAGGTGAAAATTTAAAAATATTTTTTATATTTATCTTTTTCTCAGCTTCTACTTCCACCTTTTTTTCATGTCCAGGAACTAAAAAATCAAAACTATCTTGGTCTATTTTTTTAATTTTTCTTTCTTCAGAATTATCTGTATTGTTAAATTCTACTTTCTCTAACTTGCTTTCTTTTTCTGAATGTACATATTTAGGAGCTGAAGCTACAGCTTTATTATTTTTATCTTGAAGCATATTTTTTAAAACATTTTTAGTTTCTTCAATATTTAAAAATTCTTCCTTGCTCAAAAATTCTTTAAGCAGGCTTATTAAAGGCTTATTTTCAAATTTTTCTATTCTTAATTTACTTAAAATCTCGTTTATGAATTGTTTTAAATTAATTGACTCTACCCCATTTTCAATAGGTATATCCTTAATTGGCAAACAAATAAAATATACTTGCAAGCTTGATACATCAATAAAAACATAGTCATCATGCAAGAAAAGATGCCCTTTTAAAATCATAAAATCCTCTATCTCTATCAATAGCCTAAATATATTTATGAAAATTTTTATAATTTTTTCTTCATCACAGCATCTATCTAAATACATTTTTAAGGTTATTTTTGATGTTATATCATATTTGAAGCTATGTTTATCGTCAATATTACTGTAAATAAACTCCAATAAGCCCTCAATTCTATTGCTGCTCATCATATTTTGTTCTAGTCTATCAATTTCTTCTAGTTTTTCAATTTCATATACTAAATAACTGTTATTATTTTTATTTTCATAATTAAATTTTATATCTTTCATTTTAAGCCTCCCTTATACTATGGCAATTTCAATTTTATTAGTTGCCATTCTGAGTTCAATACTGGTGCTACGCCTTTGCTGTTAAAAGGTTTGGCTCCGTTAAATTGAGGACTTATAACTAATTTTCCATTTACATCTCTGTATCCCCACTTACCCTCTACTAATGTAGGAGCTAAACCACAGGAAAATGAATTTTCTTCATTTGATTTTTCAATATCTTCTTCAAAATCTATATCAAGGTTCTTATCACTAACATCTGCAATTCTTCGTTTATTGCCATTTACATCTATATAATAAAATTCTCCATCTTTAGAAACAAGGGCAAGTTTTAAGGAATCAACTTTAGTAAAAACTTCTGCGTAATCATATATTGCCTTGATTATTTCATTTCCATTATCATCCATAATTCCATATTTGTCAGCTTTTTTAAAAACTGCATATCCATTATGAAAGCTTGAGATATATGAATATGTCTTATACTCAATTTTAAAGGATGATTTTAGCTCCTCTAATTTTTGAGCAATTATTTTACTGTTCCTATGCTCTAACAAATAGAATTTATATATTTCAATAGCCTTTTCATCTTTTCCTGCTTCAATGTAATAGTCCCCTAAAAGGCATATTATATCTTCATTTTTCTTGTATTCATGAGATAAGTCTATACAATACCGTTCGAACGAATTATACATTTTTGCCGCTTTATAGATTTTTGCAAGAAATAATTTGTTTTCCAAATTATCCGGATATATTGCTATAGCTTTTTTATAGCAGTCGATTGCATCTATGTATATTTCTTTACTCAAATATTGCTTTGCTTTGTTTATATAATTGTTATAAGTTTCATCTTTTCCTGCTCCATTTGCTATAACAATGCACCACGAGCCTATTAACAAGAAAATCATCACCGAAAGTATTATTTTTTTCATATTTTAATAAACTCCTCTACAATCTGAATACCAAGCTTAAAATAGTCCCGAACATCAAAAACGGGGCAAATGGAATCATATCTTTGCTGTTTATTTTTTTTGCTAATATCAATACTACCCCACTTATTAAAGAAATTAGCAGAGACCATATAACACAGCTAAATAAATCATCAATACCCACATAAAATCCAATTATTGCAACTAACTTGATATCTCCCATGCCTATAGAATTTTTCAGGATAAATGCGGCTAGGAGAAAGACTCCTCCTCCAGCTATTAAGCCTAAAAATGCAGATAATATAGTTGAATAAATTATGTTTTTGTATAAAATTGCCTCTATAATCAAGAAAATTAACCTTATCGCAATCATTAACTTTAAAATTTTATTAGGTATGATTTTTTGCTTATAATCAATATATGCCAACAAAACAAGTGCATTTATTAATACAATATAGCTCAGTATTTTTACTAATTCATAATTATAATTTGTAAAAACCAGAAAGCATATTATACTTAAAGCAGTACAAAGCATTGATTTCAAGCGTGCCTCATTATTTTTTATCATTATTACTTAACCCTTTCCATTATTAGTTTTCTGCATCAACAATCCCATCACTAAAATAAAACTCAATCTCTAAATTACTGCAATTTAATTCTTTCTTTAGTTCTGCAACAATTTTATTAAGTTGCTCAGCATTTCCAGCAGCTGTGTCTTTAAGCACCATTATTATCTTTATCTCCGGCTTATCTTTAAGCTTTGCACCATCATAAATCGTTCCATCCTCCATAGTTATTTCACCTGCTCTTTGTGTATCCTTTAAAGCATCGACAGCATAAAGCTTAATTTGATTTTTTATTGATAACAAGTTTAAGCTCCCATCATCCGAGTATGATTTAAGCTCAGTGTTCATTGAATGTACATATGTATAAAGATTAGAATTATAATCATAAAAATCAAGAGATAAAGGTGTTCTCACAGCTGATAAATTAAATTCCTTCATCAAAATCTTCGCAAATTCATAAGTTCGTATTTTCCAATTACAATCCCAAATATTTGTTTTTTTTGAAGAATTATCTTCATTAACACTATCTAAACTAAACAGCTTTGATTGCCAGCCTAGTGTCGAAGCATTTACTCTAAAGCATAGAGTTCTTTCCGGAAAAAGTGGTAATTTCAAAGACATATTATACATCAATGTTATGTCTATATCACTTCCATTTTTAAAAATTGTCGATGTATCAAAATTAAGACCTTCTATACCTCTATCAACACCAAGCTTCAACAAATATTCGTCAGCAGAGGCTTGTCCGCTAGGAAGATATTTTTGAATTAAAATAGTGCTTAAAGGAGCTGCAATGTATTTTGACACAGCAAAATCTGCGATTTCATCTTTTGCAATTTCAACAAATCCATTTAACAAAACCTTTGGATCTTTTAAATACTCTTTGGCATTGCCAATAAAGGCATTTATATTGCTGTCTATTTTAGTATAGGAATCTTTTATCTTATTACCTGTGTCGTCATATTTTTTATATATTTTGATAGCATCGTAATAATCGTTAATTTCATAGTCTTTATTTTCATCTATAATATTTTCTAACTCGTTTTTTTCTGAATTAATCAAGCTTATCAAATTGCTTGCTTCTGATATTATTTTATCTGTATCTTTTATCATTTTTTCAGACTTTGTTTTGTCATTTTTTAATCCAAGCTTATTTGTCAGATAGCTATATTGGGATATCTCTTTTGCTATTTGATTAACTGCGTGCTGTAATACTATCTGAGCTCTTGC
>DCPV01000172.1:3686-17666 GCA_002323775.1 Firmicutes bacterium UBA1535
GCTCTTGCAAATTTACAAAGATATAGAATTGATAAAAATGCAAATATAAACACTATCAACGCTAAAGAAGCTTCAACAGTCAGTGAGCCCTTGTTTTCTTTTAGCAATGTGGCTATCCCCCTTTCTAATACCCATAAATAGACGAATACTTTAGATAGAATTTATTTTCATTCCATGGATCTTTAAAAAACTTATCTCTCATAAATGTAGTTCTAACACTTGCTTTTGCATTTATTTTTACCATTGTATACGCATTTTTCAATATAAAGTTCTTCATAGGAGCATTTTCCGAGCATACTAAATTAAGCTTAATAATGTCACACATTCTTGATATATATACATTTTCTTTACCAGCTATCATTCCAGCAAACAAGAAAACCTTGATGTATTCCTTATAATTTAAAGTAAAATTAGTGCTTATACCTGCTTTAAATTCAGGCTTATTTACAGATATTTCTCCCACTGTGATTTTACTGACAAACTTATCTATCATATTGTTTGCATTTTGCTTGACATCATCAGTGATGCTTTTAAATCCCTCTTTTACCTCTTTTTTTAAATCTTCATATCCATTTTCAAATATTACTGTTTTCACAGTATCCCTAAGCTCTGATACAGAATTTTTAATATATCCTTCTATACTTGTCCTCAATACATCTATTTCGTTACCTAATTCTGAAAAAGCACTGTTTATTTTATTCTTCAAATCTTCAAGCTTTTTTTCCACAAATAAATCTAAAACTATTATTTTTATATTTTTTGTAAAGCTTTCAGGCTCTTTTAAAATTTCATTTTTAAGTCTTTTATACATTTCATCTATCGTAGAATTGAGCTGTATATCTGTTAAAGCATTAGTTTCTAGCCACAATGTCAATTCTGTCTGTATTGGTGTCAAAATTAAATTTGAAATTGAGGCAGAAATATCATTTAGTAAGCTTTCAGCATACTCATCAAATGCGACTTGTACATTATTTACTGCTTCATCGCTCTTTTCTTCGGCAAATTTAATTATTTTTTCGGATAGCTTGTTCAAAGTAGTTTCAGTTACTGTCTTCATGCTATAACTTATTCCCTCTTTTGTTATACCAGAGGGTTTAAGCATCCATGTTGTATAGCTTTTATATAAGACGACATTTTCACCATCTAAAAGCTTTTTTAGGTCTACCGCAGATTCTGCCATTGCTAAGGTCAAAATAAGCACGTTTTGCACAAGAGGAATACCAAATCCGGTAAACCCCGCCAATGCAACCGCAACTGCCAAGGTAAATGATTTTATTTCAGCATCTGTATAAGCGTAGGCAGTATTTAAAACAAACCTTAGTCCAAAAATACTTGTTGCAGTATAAAAATTATTTTTATCAGTATTTTCTCCCTTTTGCCCCCATAGTATATATTCCATTTCAGAGCCAAAAATATAGTTGTTTCTCTCGTTAAGCTCAATTCCATTTAATGTTTTTTCAATAAGCCCTCCGGAATTTGTTGTATGACAGCTAAACATTTCTGTGATGTATTCTGTGATAAATAAATTATCTCTTGTACCCTCAACTAATTCTAATGAAAAATTTCCTAAAGCTTCTATTATAGATACTCCACTTTTCATTGATTTTGTCTGATTTTTAGCAAATTTTTTATTAGCTACTATATCTTCTTTTTCAGATAATTTACTGATATTATCAGCCTTTTCATTTGAACTTAAATCAACTAATGTTGTTGCTAAGTCCTCGTATATCTCACCACTTGATGGTACTAAGTTTTTATCTTTTTTTTCACCAATCAGGGTTTCATATGATTTTAAACTACTGTTTACAAGCTCAAATATATTTTCTTTTTTGCTCTTTGCATCTTCTTTATGAACTTTTGAATTACTATTATTGTCATCAATATTTTTATAAACCCTGCATAGATATTTGTAAAATGAAGAATTTGCAAAATCCTTTGCTTTTAATCCCTTTAAACTACTTAAATCAGGAGTTACAAGGTTATTTAAAAACATTTTATCTGATTCTTCAATAGCTATTTTAAAATCATCATTTTCAAATGATATAAGCTTTGAGATTTCCATTGTTTTTGGGTTTATTATTTCTTTTATAAAAAAATTATTAAGATATTTAGTATTATCTAAATTTATTAGATACTTTTCATAAAAATTTTTGTTATTTAACATAATATCTTTAAGCTTTTTTATTTCGCTTTTATTTAAGGATTTAGATATATCTTCATGCTGCAATTTAAGAGAATTTTTAATATCCCCCTCTGATAAGCTTTCGAGCTTTTTCTCTAATTCTTTATTTTTTTGTTCTACCTCAGGCAATATGTCCTTTAGAATCAATTCAAGCTTTTCACTTGCAATCTCAGCCTGATTTTTCATTTCTTTTACAAGCAGATATTTTTCATGTAAATACAAATTTAATTTTTGTAAATTGCTCTCTATTAAATCCGCAACATAGGATTTCCTATTTTTCATATCTTCACAGTACGTATTGATTATCTGCATTTGCTCGCTTAATATCTTCACAAGAACAGAATATTCTCTTTCGGCATTTATAAGCTTCGTATTTACCCTCGGAGTATAAGGAATTTTATTTCTTTGCGCTTCTGCTTTTCTCTCCGCTTCCTCAATTTCAAACGCTCTTATCAGTTCATCCCTATAATCAGCAAATTTTTCAGGCAAAGCATCATAATATTTAGAGATTTTTGATATATCTTTTGAATTCTTATGTATATCAAAAAAATATTTGATTATATCATCTGCATACTTCTTATCTTCTAACTTCCCTGTGTTAGCAATAATATTCTCACATATCTGTGAATTAAGGTAAATATATATGTCATGGTATGATAATTCTTTTGTGCTTACATCAAGCTTTAATATATCTTCTACTAAGGACTTGTTTGCATACAAGCAAAGCAGAAGTCTATTTATATCCTTTATTCCAAGATGTTTTTCATTGCCATTTTTTGAATCCTCATAAAAGTCCTCTATTGTATAGTCATTCAACTCCTGTTTTGCCTTGTCATATTTTAAAATAGACTTGTATACATCCTTACAGCTTGTATCTATATCACTTAGAGAATTTTCGTATTCAACCTTTGATTCCATGAATTCCTGTTGCTTTGGTATTTCTTTGAAAATATTAAGCTTTTCCATGAAATTAGTTCCAAGGCTTATTAATCCTCGGTACTTCATATATTCAACAACTTGTCTTTTCAAGGTTTCTGGATAATATATCTGAGTGCCTTCTATTCCTTTCGCTGAAAAATCCACTGTTTCCATATTAATTAAATTATTGAATTCAAGTTTTTCTGAGGAGCTTATCATGTTTTTTATATCGTCGATTATCGATTTTGTGTATGAATCATCTTCATCAAACTCTAAGCCCATTGAGTTTATTGTATTTTCAAAATATCTTACTAAATTATTAGATAATTCATTTTCATTTGCTGACATTGATAATATACCATAGCTGTCTTTCAAGACTTGATCATAATTTGCAAGTGCAGTGTTCATTGTAAGATTTACTGAATCAGATAAAATCATACTTGCCCCGTAAATTCTTATAGCATCAACCGAAATTCCTGCCAATATTAAAATCGGCACAAGAATTAAGGATAAAAAAACAGTGATTGCCCCATTATTTTTGTAAAACATTTCCATTATTCGGAAAACCCCTTTATCTTTTTGTAAAATGTATTTATTTTTTTATCTAAATGATATTTTTTTAAGAAATAATCAAATAAATCAAACGCTAAGTCTGTATTTCTGATAAATTCAGCAGTATCATTTGCATAAATGATTGCCTCGCTTTTAATTAAAATATTAGGATTAATGCCTACTATAGCTATAAATCTTGGCAACTCAAAGTTGTAAGATACTCTAACTTTGATAACAGTAGAAAGATTTTCAAAAGCAACATCTATGTCTGTGTCTACTACTCCATTAAAATACATTGATTTTTCTACTGTTTCCGATAATTCACACTTATAGTTATTGTGTTCATTTAGATATATACCACCTAAGTATCTATAAGGATTGTGCTTACTATACACTTCTTCTAGCGCCTGAAAGCTTGGCTCGTATTCCTCTGGCAAACCAAGCTTTTTATTTTCTTCTTGATATGCTTCTTGATAAAACCTTTCATATCCTGTAAATGTGGACATGTTGCAGATTTTACGAGCCATTTCTTGTGCATATATTTGCATTATAGACTGCTGTATTTGTATTAAAGCTAAATAAATCAGTATAAAAATGACAACAATAACTACAGGCATAATAAAGCTTGCCTCTGCAACAATCGCACCTTTTTCAGAATCAAAAGGTTTAATTTTTGTAAAAAACTTTTTAATCATTTCTTTTAACCTTTCATTCTTGCATTTATGCTAATATCAAATTTAAAAATAAGTTATTAAAATTATGACTCATTTTTATAAGTCAGTTTTAACGTCATTTGTAATTCTGTCAAAAAATCCAACAATCAATTCTGATAGCTGATTTCTAAATATTACAACAACGCCAATTAGTACAATTATTATAAGCAAAATAGCTACTATTTCTGTTCCTCCTTTTTCCTCCTTAATAAAATTGTAAATTGCATTTTTTGTTTTTAATTCCGCTTTTATTAAAGCTTGTCTTAATTTTTTTAACATATTCCTTTTCTCCCTTTGTTTTTTATTTATATAATTTAATGAAGTATGATTTACTTAATAAAACAAATTTCTAAATACAGGAATTGTTTTATTATGTTAAGCAAAATTTTCACTATATACTTGAAAATATAGGTATTACAATCATTATCATTATAGCGAACAGCATCATTCCTACTGGAAGCATGAGTTTTGAACTCGCTAGTTCTGCTTTGATTTTTACGTTGTACTTTTTTTGCTTCCAGCTTTCATCTGACATTTCTATAATCAAATTTGTAATTTCTTTATTACCCTTTTGAATGTTTTGTATCAATGTTGATGAAAATTTTCTGATTTCTTTGATGCTACATCTTTCTGCAAAATCTCTATATGCCTCAATTTCAGTCTTACCGTTGGATATTTCTTCACTAAGAAGCTTCATTTCTTCATATAATTTTCCTGTATTGCTGTTTGCCACATTGCTCCATGCCAGTCTTAAGCTCTGTCCGGTATTTAGAAGCAAAGCTAACTTAGACAACACTTTTGGAAAATCACTTAAAATATTGTCTCTCCTTTTTGAAAGTGCACTATCTATTTCAAAATCTAAATAATAAATTAGAACAGCTATGGCAACTAATAACAGCATTAAAATTATAAAATCATTTGTTAAAGCTCCAATAAAAAATGCTATTGGCAATATTGTTATTATATAAGTAAATTTAGCTCCTATAATTATATAGTAGTGATATTGGGCATATAATTCTCCCCTTAATTCTGCTATTTTCTTAATATTTTTCTTTGCTCGTGCCGATTTTAAACTGTAATTTAATAGCTCCATAATCCCAAAACCTATAAAAAATATCTCAGACATAAAAAATTCATTTTTAGCAATTGGCTCTATTAGCTTTTCAAATTTTTTGTTATATTTTATGTATACATACAGCCATGCTAATGTAAATATGCTTGCTATTAAAAGCATTATTAACTGTGATAAATTTATACCTGCTAACATAAATCCTCCGCTTAAACCTTAATATCTGTAATCCGCTTACCTACTAAAAATGCAATTGAAATAACAATAAATACAAAAATTCTTATAATTACATTAATGGGTACAAGGGCTGAAAAAGTGCTGTCTCCAAGAGTATTGAGAGCTAAGATTATCATAAATGGCATAGCCAGCATTATGTATAATTCCGTTTTCTTTTGCACTATTATAGTGTTTATTTCCATTTCTATCTCTATTTTGTCATTTATAATGTCCTTAGCTTGACTGATAATTGTTTTCATATTAGAGCCTGTCCTACTCCCAGACTCGAAAACATCTGCGAAGCTTTTGATGTCGTCTACAGAGCTTCTATATGCAAAGTTGTTTAAAAGTTCTTCTATATTAAAGCCGTTCTCAATTCCAAGTTCTATAATTTCCAGCTCGCTTGCTATATTAGAATTATCTCCATGAAGCTCTATCATATCCTTATGTGCATCTTTAAAAGCATTTTGAGTATTTTTCCCTGCCGAATACGAAGCTGATAAGGATTCCAGGAAGTCCTTGAACTGTAATAATAATTTTTTTTGCCTGTTAATTATAAGATATTTTCTATATATATTGATAGCTGCAAAACCAAGACTAAATCCAAGTACAAGACTTAAAATTACTCTTTCGAAAAATACTTGCACTCCTGTAAAGCAAATAATAAACCCTCCGATGTATCCAATGAAATAATCTATTAGTTTCATCTCATAGCTACAGTAATCAATTCCATTTCCAATAATGCTCTTTTTCTTTTCTATACTTTCCTTATGTATTTTAAAAATATTTTTCATTTTTCTATATCCCTTATAAAATATTAATGTTTAATATAAATTCATATTAATACTAAATTTTGAATAAAAAATTTTTTAAAGCTCATAAATTTTTACACACTAA
Organism: Firmicutes bacterium UBA1535; assembly: GCA_002323775.1. Taxonomy (GTDB): domain Bacteria; phylum Bacillota; class Clostridia; order Tissierellales; family Sedimentibacteraceae; genus UBA1535. The sequence goes on from DCPV01000172.1 coordinate 10,234, forward strand.
TATCAATTCCCGCAGAATACAATTTTGTATAGTTTCTAAATAAATTTTTTGTACGTTTTAATTCACCATCTACACAATCCTGTTTGCTTTTCTCGTTTTCTTTGAATTCATATAGTGTATTTAGCTTTACTTCACCATTTTCAAGTCCACAAAGCTCGCTTATCTCAATTACTCTACGAGTTTTATCTCTCATTCTTGACAAATGTATTATAATATCTATTGAAGAAGCAATTTGCTTCCTGACTGCATCTAATGGCAAGCCTTCTGAGCCAGTCAAAACCATTGTTTCAAGTCTACTGAGCATATCAAGGCTCGAATTAGCATGTCCTGTTGATAATGAGCCATCATGCCCTGTATTCATAGCTTGAAGCATGTCTAAGGCCTCTTTTCCTCTTACCTCTCCTACAACTATCCTTTCAGGACGCATACGCAAGGCTGATTTTATCAAATCTCTTATTGTCAATTCGCCTACCCCTGTGGTATTGGAGTTACGTGTTTCTAAGCTTACTAGGTTTTCTATTCCTACTATTTGAAGCTCAGCAGAATCCTCTATCGTTATCAGCCTCTCATCCTTTGGGATAAAATTTGATAGTGCATTTAAAAATGTTGTTTTTCCTGAGCCAGTTCCGCCGCTTATAAAAATATTATATTTTGCCTTTACCAGACTTTCTAATAGCTTGGCTACTTCTTCTGTTATAGATTTATGCTCAATAAGCTTTTCTATTGTCATTGGATTTTTGGAGAATTTTCTAATAGTTACAGTCGCTCCTCTCAAAGAAATTGGTGCTAATACTACATTTACCCTTGAACCATCAGGAAGCCTTGTATCTACTATTGGATTGGCTTGATTTACTTCTCTGCCTGCTTTTCCAACTATTCTTTGAATAAGGTCATTTAGCTTCTCCTCACTCTCAAAGTTCTCCTCACATCTGTGTATTTTTCCTTTTTTCTCTATAAATATATTATTATAACCATTTATCATTATCTCTGTAACATCTTCATCTTCCATAATGCTATTTAATATTCCAAATCCTCTTATAGAATTGAAAATCCTTTTAGACATGTTTATACGATCGCTAATGGATAAATACATCAAATTTTCATCATTTTCTTTTCCAATCAATTCTTCTATTCTTTCTAAAAGCTCAATATCTGTAAACTTATTTTCTAAAAGAATTGTATCTATTTTCTCTTTTATTGACAGAAAGAAATCATTATAAGCCATATTTAATCCCCCTTTATCTATACGTTTTTAAAATTACTCTGATATTATCAAAGCATCAAGTATAGAGGTTTTTGCTATTTCTCTAGCTATACTCTTGATATTAACATCATTGTACTTAGGTATATAGCAAACAAATTCAAATTCTTCATTCCATCCATCATTCATCATATTGTTGATAAATTTATTACATATAATACTGATTTTATCCATATATTTTTGATTATTATGTATCTCTGTTATTAAAATTGATTTTATAATTTTATTTAGCCTTATTCGATTTTCTTCTCTTGCTTCTGTAACGAAAAAAATTTTATCGGAATGTTTTAATAAAGAAAGACTTAATTCATTCATTAAATAATTTGTATCAATAATTATATACTCATAAGCTCCGAATTCACTAAAAAAGTGCAATAATTTAATAAGCTCATCAGATTTTAGCTCATTTAACTCAAAAGGATTTTCGCAAGGGTCATAAAAGAATACACCCGAACTGTCCATTTTTAAAGAAGCTTCCAATTTAATAGCTATATTTTCTTTTTTACTTTTAACTGCATATATGATCTCACTCATTGAAAATTTGCCCTCTGCACTAAAAATAGAATTAATTGTAGCAAAGGACTGAATATCTAAAAATAATGTTTTTTTGTTTTTTTCAGCAAGCCTTAAAGCAAGCGAAGAAGCAATTGCAGATGTACCAGAGCCTAAGCCTTGAGACATAAAAGATATGATTGTGGTGTTATTTAGAGTATTAAACTCTTGTATAGTATTGCTATGCAAATCATTAAAATGATGATTTTTCTCATTAAAAGCCTTGTAAATCTTAGAATAAGCATTTAAAATTTCTTTGTAAATAAGGCTTATTCTTTGATATTTGTATACAAAATAAGAGCTGTTTTCATTTGAATAAAATTCATTATCTACAGCGTGTTTTTCAACAAGCTTTAAAACTATAAACTTGTTGTCATGTTCAATGCTTAAATTTATATTTTCATTAATTAGTAAAATATCTATTTTATTATCTTTCAAAAAATCTAATAGTGAATTTTCATTTGTAAAGGCGTGGATTTCAAGCTTATTAGTATAAGACTTATTTATGGCATCGTAAAATCTTTGCACATAGCTTTTGTCAAAATCAAGCAAAGCCAATTTGATTTTCATATGAAGCTCCCCCAAGTTAATAATATATTCCCGTATTTGTAAGCGTTTAGCTGCGCATTGCCCCTAATAATGTGGAGCTAACTCCCATGACAGAAATTATATCAGCCGTTTTGACATTAATCAACATATTTTTCGCCTTGTATTGCAACTATTTTCCGACATTTTTCGACATATGAGATTGAATTTTCATGTGCAAAAGGCGATATCAAAGTCTTATTACATAAGGTTTTGGGAATATAAAAATGCACCTCCAAAAGTTAAACTTTATTGTCTAACTTTTGGAGGTGCATTTCAAAATTCTCTTGATTTTAATTGATATTATTCAATGAACTTACCGTATCTAGCACTTGTTGTAAAAGAGCTTGGCAGTTCCTTTGTTAAAGATATTTAATCACTGATAAGGTCATAAGTCAATGTAAAAATTTATTTAAACAATTATTTACTAATAAGATTTTTAGCCCATATACCGGATTTTAGCAAGAATGCACCTACAACAGCCTTTATGCTTTCTGAAAATTGAATTATAAGATATACAACAATTATATTGAGGCTTGTATGTCTTGCTAGTACAAAAGATAATGGCAAACTTACTACCCACACGAATACACTGTCGAAAAAAAATGTAATAATTGTTTTTCCGCCTGCTCTCATTGTGAAGTAAGTGCTATGATTAAATGCAAACAATGGCATCGCAACAGCATAAACAATTAAAAACTGTGTAGCTAAATGCCTTACTGCTTCCTCTGTTTTATATACATGAGGTATAAAAGGAGCTAAAGAAGCCAATAATGCTCCAATTACAACATAGATACTGACATTAAAGAATATTAGCTTTCTATCCATGTCCTTAGCATTTTCAATGTTTCCAGCACCTAGCTCACGACCAATCAGCACCGATATAGCTCCACCCATTGAGAAAAACACAATCATAAACAGATTTGATACTGTTGAAGATATATTTAGCCCTGCCATGACATTAAGTCCTCTTACAGAATAATTTTGTGTTATTGCAGCATTGCCGACAGACCATAAAATCTCATTAAACAAGAGCGGTGCTCCGGTAATAGCTATTTTTTTAATTATATCTACTGGAATATGGAAGCTGCTGTACAATTTTTCTGTAAAAACAAACCTGTCTTTATTTTTATGTGTCATAAAAATAGTATATCCAATTTCAACGTATCTTGACATTACAGTTGCTATAGCCGCTCCTATAACTCCAAGCTTTGGAAATCCAAATGCACCGAATATTAAAATATAGTTAAATGCTAAATTCACTATTATTGCAATAGTACTGGCAACCATAGGTATAACAGTTTCTCCGGCTTCTCTAAGTGTTGTAAAATAGCACTGAGAAATCATAAAAGGAAATAGTCCCCATAGCATTACCTTAAGATATCCCCTCGCCTCCGAAAGAGTAAACAGCAAACTCCCTCCGCCCTCACTGCCTTCTGAAAGGTATAATTTTATAAGACTGTCTCCAAATATTGCAAATACAGTAGTAGCAACAGCCGCAATAATTATACCTAAATACAATTTAAAGCGAAAGGCATGTCTAACCCCATCATAATTTTTACTGCCAAAAAATTGTGCACTATATATAGACGCTCCTGAAATACATCCAAAGATTGTAACATTGAATACAAACATAAGCTGGTTTATAATTGCAACTCCAGACATGGATTCAGTTCCAAGCCTACCTACCATTATATTGTCAAGTAAATTTACAAAGCTAGTTACAGCCTGCTGAATAACCATAGGTATCAGCAAAACAAGAAGCATTTTGTAAAACGCCTTATCTCCAATATATTTTTTCATTTTATTACTCATTCCTTTCTTATGATTGCAAATTATCATTTGTCAAAATTTATTAAGATTTCATCTAATTTTAATATTAGATTTATATATTATACACAGAAAACGGCTAAAAAACAAGCAATTTTTTTGGCAAATTCTTTTTAAATTAGCTTGTCTTATTTTGTAACACTTTAGTAACTTTTGACGTATATAAACTGTGGTATAATATTAAAAAGCTTAACAGAAAGGATTGTGTGCAAAATGAAAATTTTTATTAATAAGCATAAAAAGAAGCTTGCTTTAGGAATTATAGCTATAAGCTTGCTTTCTTTGGCAATAATTAACACAACAAAAAACTTAGCATATGCTTCATCAAGCGATAATAAAGTTAAGGTGCTCATCAATGGGAAATCCTTAGGGTCTGAAACACCAGCATACATAGTAAATAACCGAACTATGATACCCCTAAGAGCAGTGTCTGAAGGATTTGGAGCAAAGGTTCAATGGAATGAAGAAAATAAAACTGTTGACATATTTAAAGACAATAAAACTGTCAGATTATACGTAAATAATAGATTGGTACGCTATTCAGAGGATAACCTTTTAGGCAATAGCATGTCTCGATATGATGTAAGCGATGTTGCCCCTATTATAATAAACAATTCTACATATGTACCTCTTAAATTAATTGGTAATGCTCTTGGATTAGATGCTACTTGGAATGAAGCAAAACGAGAAGTAACAGTGTCTCGTGGAGATGCAGTTAGGGCAGAAAAATATTTTAATATCGATATATCAAATATAAGTGACGGTCAAGTTATCAGTGATATGACAAGCTTGACATTAAGCGGAGCAGAAGCCTTACCCGCTAATGCAACACAGCTTAGGTACTTATTTTTAGATCCAATTACCGGAAAAGGCAAAATAATTGCTAAAACTGATAAAATCAAAGAACCTGTCACTCTAAGACCTGATATAAACAATCAGGGTAATGGCGTGTTGGCTGCAGTTGTCTACGATAAAAATGGTAATTTCATATCCGGGACTACTAAAGCGATAACAATAAAGATTAACCCTAAGATAGTCCTTAAAGGAATTACTGATAATCAAAGCTTATCATCTGCTGTAAGCTTAAGAAGTGATATAAATTTTGTAGCGGCTTATGTTAAATATGAGATTCTTTATGCCAATACAGAAAAACCTGTATTTATCTCAGATACAGAGATTTATCCTGATGGTAATCTTAGCTATTCTCCAAAAATCACTGAAAATGGAGCAGCTTCTATCAGGGTTACTGCATATGATGTTAACGATAAGCCTTATATCAGCAGCAATTACGTAAATATAAACATAGCGGTTGAGCCACCAAAGCCACAGCCTCCATACGTAAATTTAGCAGCGATATCAACAAAAAATGTAGGTATAGTGCCTGTTAGGTTGTCAATTACGAGAAACTTTGATGTTTCTAAAACACAATACTATGCTAAAAATATAGCAACAGGAAAAATCGAATTATTAAAAGAGGTAGGTTGGGGAGAAATAGATTGGTTTCCAGGTCCAGATATGGCAGGCACATGGGATGTATATGTTGTATGTGTTAAGCCAAATGGAGAAAAAATAACAAGCAACACTCGACAAGTTGTCGTTCCTAACAAGGAAAGCCTTATAATAAACGGCATTGGTCCTAAGCAGGTTATAAATGGAGAATTTTCAATTAGCTCTACAGCTAATGTGCCAATTAAAGAAGTGTCCTACATTATATCTAATCCATATAACAAGACACAGGCTGTTTTAGGCACAGTGACTGATACTTCAAAGAAAGTAAGCTATACACCTCAAAAGGTAAATGAAGGAACTAGAAATATTCAAGCCATAGCAACAACAGTTAGTGGAAAAACATTAAAATCAGAGATAATTGAAGTAAAATTCTATATGGGAGATTTATATAAGGCTCAGCCAATAATGATTAATGGCAAAGCTATTTCTACTACAGCTGAATTTATCGATTATGTAACACCTATGGCACTACAAAACCAAAAACAAAATGGTATGTCAGCAGCTTTAAAAGTCGCTCAGGCAGCTCTTGAAACTGGTTGGGGAAAAAGCATTCCTGTCGATAGATATTCAGGCTTGTTTTCTAACAATTTCTTTGGAATTAAAGGATCAAGCAATGCAGGCTCTGTTCTTGTAGGTACCAGAGAGGAGTACTATGGTACATTGTATTATGTAGATGATTATTTCAGAGCTTATACTTCTATACAGGATAGTTTCAATGACCATACCGCACTTTTAACTGAAAAAGAAAGATATATTCCATATAAGGAAGTTATGTATAATTCAACAGCCGCAGCACATGCCTTAAAAAGATGTGGCTATGCGACAGATAGCAAATATGCTTCAAAAATTATTTTCATGATTCAAAAATATGGATTAGATAAATTAGATAATCAAGGTATATAAAAAGTGAACTGTGTTCACCCTAAGGATACTTAATAAGTATCCTTTTTTTGTTTGCTCAATAATATCGTCTAAGAGCTTAATATCCCAGTAATGTTTTTTATCAGTTTCAATTGGAATTTCAGCACTGTTCTTTTGGCAAAGAAAGCTTTTTTACAAATTTAGAGGGAGCCAATCACAATACACGATTGGCTCCCTCATTATATAGACAGTATTTTACATTTCCAAGAGCGGGATTTTGTATGAATTAAATCAGATTAGATTTTTTCAGCAACCTCTCTACCATCGCCGCTACTTCTGCACGTGTTACGTAAGACTTAGGTGCAAGTGTATTGTTTTCTCTGCCGAATACAACACCTGCTTTGATACACTCTGCTATACTGTTTTTTGCATAACCAGATACTGTTACTCTATCGCTGTATGTTTCCATCAGCTCGCCGATTTCTCCGTTTGTCAGTTCGGCGTCCAGACCTGTAATCTTCATTGCTCGTGCGATCATGGTCATGGCTTGTTCACGAGTAATAACATCGTTAGGTCCGAACTTTATATCCGAGTAACCTTCGATGATACCATAGGATGAAGCGGTTTTCACATATCCACAGTACCACTCGTCAGAGGCAACATCACCAAAGCTACTTTCTCCTTTTTCCGGTGCAAGCCCCAAAGCTCTCACTATTACAGCTGCAAATTCAGCACGAGTCATGTTCCTGTTAGGTTCATAATTGCCGTTTCCGACCCCACTGACTACCATTCTCGAACCCATGTTGTTGATTGAAGCCTTTGACCAATGATTATT
>DCPV01000172.1:17803-21163 GCA_002323775.1 Firmicutes bacterium UBA1535
TTATTCACATCAGAAAATTCAATCGGATTCCAGACCACGGAATAGGTGCTATTGGTCAGACTATTAATGACCGCATAGTATTTCCCATCTACGACTGTAATTCGAGTCGGTACATGATGAATTGTTCCATCCGGATTAACTACGATACCCGTTGTGATTTTTGATGGATTAACGCCATCCGGAATTGCAATTGTTCTTTCAATATATGAGTTAAAACTACTAACACTTACTGTTCTTCCACCGTAGCTGCATGTGACCGTATAGTCCATTGATGGTAACATTAAGGTAAAACCACCGTCCTTAGCAGCATTTTCTACAATACTGGTCATCTGTCCGGACGTCTCTGCAATGCTGACTGCTACTGTAATGTCCCTCAGATTTACATTTGTGCCAAGTTGCTGTGATATCGCAGTGATATTGATTTCTGAAGAAGGTAAAGTATAAGTAGCCAAATCCGTTCTAACGACCAACGTAGCATCACGACGTTCCATACTCTTGACCATCTCACCAGTTAGAATTCCAGCTGCTGTGTCAAATTTGCCCGTTATAGGTATAACTACCATAGCACCGCTCTCCTCTGAAGCAAGAATGCTCTCAAGCTTTGCAGAGTCTACCGTCACAGTTACTGTTGTTTTTCCGTCTGTGGATTTAGATGTTTGCATAGTTCCGGCTGTTTTGGACTCGCCGTTGACAATCACGGAAGCTCCGCTTTGTCCGTTTGAAGCAGTTCCACCCGAAGAACCGGAGTCTCCTTGTGTGATAGTCACACTTATGGTATTTGAGTAGCAGATAATGTCGGCAGATACATCATCGATAGAATCTACCGGTCTTGTATTGGCTGTAATAGTCAATTCTACACGCATCAAATAAGTTTTTCCGGCAATCAGATTGACTGTTGCCCCCGTGGAACTATTCGTAAGTGGGTCTGTTGTGGAAGCCGTCGTCCATGTCGCTCCGTTGTCCTGAGAAACCTCTATTTTGAATGATCCTGCTTTAGCGTTGCGAACTATTGCCTGCGCCCATTCCCCTGTGTCAAAGCTAAGGACGGCACCTGTGCTGCTGGTACTTATCAGATGTAAAAAGGTGTCGTAATAAGCAGGAGGACCATACTCTACATGAGAAGTCATATCAACATAGTAGTCGTTTTGATCCATACTCAATGAGATATTTCCATCAGCATTGCCAGAGAAGGTATTTGCGGCCTTTAGTGATTGACCTATTGTGAACGCATTAGTACTAGAATCAAGAGCAGTGCCGTTAATTTGGGTACGAGCAGGTTCAGAATATGTATGCCATGAGCCCACGCCATCAATGCCACGGGCATTGTTATGCAGATTGTTTCCGTTAATAGTTGCTGTCAGGTCGTAGTATGGGCAAGTGCTGATTCCTGCACTATGATAGCCATTTGGTTTCAGAATGCTGTCATAGCCACTAATATCATTGCCAATTACTGTGCAATTTCCGCCATATAGGTAGATAGCATACTCAAAGCCGTCAGTTTGGTTCTGTCTGGCGGGCGTTGCAGTTCCGACAAAAGTATTGTTTTGTATGATTGCCGCACCATTTCGGATTGCGACAGTATTTCTGAAGGAGTTTGAAGCTCCGAAGGTGCAATTCTTCACCGTCGTTAAAACAGCACCAGGCTCTGCATGTACACCAAAGTTATTATGGCTTCCATCCATATTAGAGCCTGTTGGAGCTGGATCATCTTCCTTGTTTGCAAAAAAACCTTCAAAAGTTACACCATCCAGCAGAAGTGTACCACCCGTTTTTACGTTGATGACGGAGAGAATTCTGGTGGAAACATCGTGAAGTGTAACATTGTTCATTGATAGACTACTTCCCACACCATCAATGGCAATGAACACCGGTCCTGTAACAGTGTTACCCTCTTTTTTGACAATCGTGTCGCTGATACCCGTGCCAACGTTAATGGTAGCACCGTTGCCGTTGATAGTTAATGCTCGTGCAATCGTCGTACCGTCGTAAACGTAGGTTGTGCCGGAAACCAAATTTATAGTGGTAACGGATGAGGACTCTATGTAAGTGCTGAGCTCACTAGAATTATGTGCTGTAACAATAGCTTCCTTTGACAATGTAGCAGAATTTGCTGTATCATCAGCCACAACGTTCAAGCTTGTGTTTGTATACCCAGTAGATGTAAGCATCTGTACGTTTACAGGCAACCAAAGGTACGCTTTTCCGTTAGCGTCTGCGACAGAGCTATATGTATATGTACCTCCAAGTATACCATTCACCACACACTTAATTTCGACACGCTCAGCCGGACTGGTAATGACATTGACCAGATAAACATCGTCACCTCCGACGACGTTTTTAATGGAACGTGGATTGCTGCCTTCCATTTTGACTGAGTCGATATTTCCTGTTCCGATGTAAACATCCTTACCCATGACAGCCGTCCGCTGCTCCGAAGCACCCTGTCCTCCTCGGATATAAACGTCTCCTGCATTGTTTGCAATCGTAACGGTATTGCCGTACAGATTAGGGGATTCATATTTTGCAACACGCAAGCCTACACCGCCCACACCCGCAGTACCGCTGCCACCAACTGCGATCAGATCAGCGTTGTCTTTTATAGTAAAAGTATCCGTATTAACATATATGGCGTAGCCGGCATTGTTTCCGCTGTTTCCACCGGTCACATCTACACTGCCGCCGGAAATGACAAAGTCGCCACCCCTCACGTAGATACCGCTGCCGCCTGTTCCGGTGGTGCTGGCTCCACCCTCTACCGTAACATCGCTGTTTGTGATGGAAAGACCGTTGGCGGTGACAAAAATACCGCTGCCGCCGTTTTTGGAATCGCTTGTGCCAGATACTGCGTGAATTGTGCTGTCCGTAATGCTCATGGAACTATCCGAATACAGCCCAAATCCACCTGGTATACCGACGCCATTTGCTCCGGTTGCGGTCACTGTACTGTTTAGGATTGTGAGGGAGCCGCCTGCATATGGCGCGGAGGAACGGGATACATGAATTCCATGACCAGCTACGCCGGAGGTGGCGGATCCGCTTTGCGCCGTAACCGTAGCGTTTTCAATCGTAAGGTCGCCCCAGGCAAGCATAATGCCGCTACCCCCTCCGTGTGAGGAGGAGCTTCCGCCAACAGCATTGACCGTGATGTCACGAATAGTCAGTTTTGCTCCCCCCCAGGGGGTGGACTGCATGAGAATGCCTTTGCCGCCATCGGTGATGTCATTATTCCCGCCTGTGACATTCAGCGTACCGCCGCCGCAAATCGTGAGATCCTGGTCTGAGGAAGACGAAATGCCCGCACCGCGGTAGTTGCCGGTTAGAGTACACGTTCCGGTCACTTTCAGCGTCGCCGTGCCGGGC
>DCPV01000172.1:21250-21793 GCA_002323775.1 Firmicutes bacterium UBA1535
GCTGGACACGTTGTTGAACTGAAGCGCGTTTTTATCCTGCGGCGCCGTGATATTTAAGTTCTCAATATTCACCGTTATGTTGTTTTGCACAACAATGTGCAGGTTTGTGTAGGTATGGCCGCCGCCGGTAATGGTCACGTTGGAACCCGTGGGGGCGGTAATATCAATTTTGATCACATCACTCGGCGAAGTATCGGATAAAAGCACTAAATTGTCACCATCTGCGGGCATCGTGATGGTGTCGTTGCCGTCCGGCCAGTTGTAACCGGCGTCGTTTATCTTATAATCAGGATCCAAATTTATGCTTGGTACTGTAGCAGCTCGGTTTATGGTTACTGCATAATGTAATATGGGTGTACCACCCTGTGCCGTAATCTTTATGTATGCCGTTGTGATGTCACCTGCTGTCAATGAAATGGAGCTGCCACTTGTAACTTCTGATAAAAATGTAGAATCAGAGTACAAGTTTACTGTTGCAGTGCTGTCGCTCTTTTCAATATCAGAAACAGAAACAGAAGCTACAGAGTTTGCAACGCTTATATT
>DCPV01000177.1 GCA_002323775.1 Firmicutes bacterium UBA1535
GCACTTTGACTTATTTCTTCGATCGGTTTAGAAACCCTCTTTGCAATGATAATTGCCAGTATTATTGAGAGTATCAGCATAATACCTGAAACAACATATAGTTGATAACGCAGTGTTGTCACTGTTGCATCCACCGGTGATATCACAGCACGTATAATAATTGCGACTTGCCCATAAGACTGACTATTCACTAATTTAACATATATTAAGGACTGCATCAATGGTCGTCTGACAGGAGGACTTGACGGAGGTTTGATATATTCATAATATTCATTGCCTTTTTTACTTGCCTGTAAAATTATTCTCATGCTTTCTTCGGCGTTGTGCCTGTCCTGAAGCTCGGGCGGCATTAATATACTATATCCGTTTAAATTTGTTATATCAATGGAGATTTCATTATTTTTAGAAGTTTCTGCAATATTTTGAATTTCTATATCGTTTTGTATGCTATTCGCTATTATGTCTGCATTATTTTTTATCTCCATTATTCTTATTTGCTTATAGAACGAGTCTAAAAATACGGTCTGAAAAAGCCATAATATTGCCAGCAGCAACGCACAGAAGCCCAATAAGAACGCAAAAATCTTCCATTTCAATTTTAATCTGTTCATGTTCACTATATTTTCACCCCTCAAATCTATAACCGATACCACGCAGGGTTTTTATTAAGTCAGAGTAAGGTCCCATAGCTTTTCTTAACAGCTTTATATGCGTATCAAGAGTTCTGTCATCACCATAATAATCAAAGCCCCATACCTCAGTTAGAATTTTTTCACGGTGAATTGCTATATTTTTATTTCTTATCAGAAAAAACAACAGGTCATATAGCTTAGAAGCTAGTTCTACTTGTTCACCGTCAATAAACATTTTATATGCTGTCATGTCAGCCGTAAAACCGTCCTTGGTGAAAATTATGTGTCCCTCATCATCGGATGAATTTTTTCCCGTTCTTCTTAAAATAGCACTTATTCTTAACATGATTTCTTTAGAAGAAAATGGTTTTACAACATAATCATCAACACCTAACTCAAAACCGAGGACCTTGTCGTATTCCTCACCTCTGGCAGAAAGCATGATGACTGGAACATCTGAGATTTTACGTATCTCCTTAACCGCCGAAAATCCATCTAATTCAGGCATCATTATATCCATGATAATGACGTCAAAGGATTCCTTTTTGCAGGCATCTATAGCTTCAATGCCGTTGCCTGCTTCGAAAACCTCATGACCTTCAAATTGTGCATATCTCTTGATAACAGTACGAAGACCGGGTTCATCATCACAAATCAATATTTTGGTCATTTCATCACCTCTAATTTCAATATTCTGAGGACATTATATCACATTTTTTTTAGGCTTGGCAACGAAAATGATTGCAGCTATAAGTAGCAATATCGATACTGCTATTATAACGATATTTTCCGGACTTATTGCATTTGATATACTGCCTGTAGAATTTCTGTTTGGCATATTTTGATTTCCATTTGGTGGAAAATTTTGTCTCCTTTGATTTTCATCGCTATTAGGAAAAACATTTTGCCCGGCTCTGTTAGGAAAATCGCCTTGACCTGTATTGCCATTAGGCGTGGAGGAATTTCCCTGTTCTTTTTCTTGTCCTGTGTTACTATTAGGTGTATTAGGCATAGCACCTTGAGAATTGTTTCCTTGCAAATCCTGTCTTTCACCTCGTCCCATACCGACTCCCATCATAGAGCCTAGTGCAGATATATTGAGGCTTGAAGCATTTATTAGTGAGGAATTATCAGCGCTTTGTCCCTCGGTAGTTGACGGTATTGTTCCAGCAAGCTGACCTTTAATGCTTTCAGCTCGCAGATATCCAAGCTTAATAAATTCAGGAAGCGAGTTTTGATACTGTTCATAGGTATGATACGGTGAAATATTATTTTTTACATATTCATTTATTTTAGTATCTACGCTGTTTATGGTACTTTCAAACAATCCGCTTTCAAAGTAGCCATCAACAATTTGTCGCAGGTATTCATGATATTTTTCCTTATATTCATCTACCTCCAAAAGCTTGTTCAGTAACGGTCTATCCTCCATGCTTACACCGCTGACTGGAGTATCAATAGGAAAATTCACAACACTTGAAGCGTTGCCTGATTGAAAACCACCAAAGGCGAGACCATAATCCCAAGGCAGGATGCTTATTTTCCCATTTTGCTCATATATATAATAATTTTGCTGCATATTGGAAATATAGCTGTCAAGGTTTACAAGTACAGTATGTGCAGCAAAGTAACGCAATATTTCGTCTACATCAAAATATTTTTCTAAATTACTTCCGGAGTTTAAATTTTTTATAGCTGTAATTACACGATTTTTGTCATTGTCAGAGATTTTACTAGATACTGCATTGTCAAAAATTGAACTGTAGCTACTAGGATTTTCATCTACATATACAAGAGAGCCACCGCCTGAATTTCCGCCAAAGCCCATACCTGCATCCTTTGCAGAGCCGGAGGTATCACCGTTTTGCGGTAATCCGGGAAAGTCTCCATTAGGAAAATTAGGTCGTGTATCACCTTTTGGAGTCTGTTGATTTGTTGAGTTTTCACTATCTTGCTGTTTGCTGGATAATGCGTTTTCATTGTCTTGTGTTCTGTCTTCAAAATTTCCACGGTTTCCCATCGAAGCTTTTACATTGTACAATTCTCCGGCAGAAGTATTGTAAACTCTGTCTAAAAATGCTTCGTCATAACGTTCTAAGGCAAGGCAAAATCCATAGTCCTCACCATTGACAGTAACTTTTGCATAGTTTATTAGAGGTGTGTCAACTCCAATGTATTTCATAATATCATAAGAAATATAATCCTTCATATATGTTGAATCACCTAGCATATTGTTGATACATAAAGTATCAAGCCCATAATAGTTTTGTCCCTTGACATACTTATTAAATTCAAATTGCAGGCTGTATTTTCCGTCTTTACTCTGCATAAGACTTGAATTTCCCTTTGTTCGTATACCAACGGTACTAATCTGATTTCCATTGATAATTAAATCACCCGAAATCCATTCTTTAGCTTGTGCATTATCAAGAAGACTTTGCCAATCATTATTATCCACCTTAATGTCAATTGTGATAATTTCATCTCCAAAAAGTTTGTTTTGATATTCTGGGATTTTTGTCGTTTCCCAAGTATTAGCGGCATATACTATAAACCCACATATAATTAAGGAAAGGCAAAGAAACACGGTAGTAATGACTGCAATATATTTATTTGCTATCATTTTCACTCATCCTTTTATAATATATTTAGGTTAGTAAAGGCAACCTATAATCCTTTCTCAAAACATCATAGTTACATATAATAATCGCCATTGTAGGAAACGAGTGTCGCATTAGAAACACCTTGAATACCCAATAGTGCATTGACAAATTGTGAAGATGATTCTTTCAAACGTACCTCAACTGTCAGCTCTATGCTTTCTTTAGATACACTTTTTGCTTTAACGATATGCTTTTTAGTATTCCCATTAATCAAAGAAAGAGATTGTGTTTCTGCTTGTTCATTTGTACAGCTTATTACTACTACATATGGAGTATCATTTGTCTTGCGATTGACAAACAGATACAGGATAAGTCCTATAGCAACAGAGCCTATGACAGCAAGAGGAATTAGTCCTACGCCGACTACTATGCCAACTGTGATTGACCAAAACATATATACAAGGTCAAGCGGTTCTTTGACAACTGTTCTGAAACGGACGATAGATAAAGCTCCTACCATTCCAAGCGAGGTTATCAGATTTGATGATACCGCCAAAATAACGAGCGTTGTAATTAAATCCATAGCAATCAGTGAAATACCAAAAGCTGAGGAGTGCATAACACCTTTAAAGGTCTTTGTATAAACAAAGAAAATGAATAGTCCTATAGCAAACGAAATGAGTAATGCTACAAGTATATCTGGTATTGAAAATGATGCTGCTTTGTCTAAAAAGCTAAAGTTTAAAATTTTTTCTAACATGATTAAATCCTCCTAATTTTTGTATTAAAAATTTTATTTTATAATTGATTTATACGAGTCTTGCCACAACATATTTGGAAAACTCTGTTTGATTACGCCAGCCAATTTGAACAATATCTCTGATAATATCAGGCAAAAATCCATCATACTTTACTTCTAGTATAATAGAATTTGCCGCAGGAATTGCTGCAAGTTCTGGGTTTAGAAAACCCATTACATTATTAGATGTTTTGATTTGGCTGTCAAAGGTGATACGTGCATTACCTGCATGATATACGTATGCCTCTCTGTTATAGTTGACAATACTTCTTGGTCGCAAGTTCTGATAGTGTATTTTTGTGTATAGCTCCATAAGCAATGGCACTTCAGGAACTTTCAGGACATCATAGTTTCCTTCTAACAGTGCAATACACTGCTCCTTAGTAATTGTAGCACTTTCCTTATAACACAATCGATTGACCTTGCTCTTTTTTTCTAATTTTATAAATGATGTGTCTGTATTGTAATATCGAAGTCTGAATTTTTCTCGCCTGCTGAGTCCCGATAATTTTTCTATAACAGCCTTGTCCGTATAATTATCAAAATAAAGGCTTTGAATTGTGTATTTTCCGTCAACATCAGCATTTTTATCAAGCTTTGCTACAGTACGTAATCTTGCACACAATTGTGCATAGTCTGCTGAATTGATATAGTATTTTAATTCATGTCTGCCATTCATGTTTTCACTCCTCTCATATTTACTTTAAACATATTCTACATTTTTAAATTGAACTTGGTTTGTCGTCTATCTGAATTTTAACTGAAATTTTTGTTGTCATTGATTATAGAACATAATCTAATTTCGATAGATTAAAATTATTATAAATAAAAACAGGGATGAATTCTTGAATTCATCCCTGTTTCTATTTATTTTTCTATTTTTTTAACTGGTACAAGTATCTCCATCTGATGAAAACCAAAAGTTTCCTTAATGTATTTGTGTGTTGTAATATGAAACATTGTATAATGTCCAGGTCGCTCGTCAAGCTCCAGTATATCGCTTTTTTCTATCCATTTTTTTATGCCTGCATATACTCTGTTGCCGTCTTCATCATCACCATCACGAGATACTGCTGTGACATACATTCCACCCTCAAAATCTACAATATCAAAATCTTGAATATCAACATCATAATCAGGTTTTACATACCACCATACTGTTGAGCCTTTTTCTGGATCATACCATGCAAAATCCTTTGGTATTTGCCAAGTATAATTACCGCCATTATCAAGATTGCTAAACCAGTCGCTAAATCTATCGAACTTTTCTTCCCCGAAAAATCCGTAGCCTGATGATACCATCTTACATTCTGGTAATAAGAGTATTCTGACATCAGGTATAGAAACATGATTTAAGCTGTTTAACGATATTTTCTCTGAATTTGTATTTTCGTCTGAATCAGAGCCTTCTTCGGCATTATCATTTTCTATAGTATTCATTTTTTCTTCCAACTCATTTACACGTTCGTATAACATTTTTATGTCTGATTCTTCTGAGAAACTATAATTTTTAATTTGATTAATAAAATCTGTGATGATTTTCTTTAATATGTGCAATTGTGCCGCTTCATCGTCTATATCATTTACCTTTTTTTGTAAAACATCAAGCATGGCTTTAGTTTCACTGCTTTTAAATATAGCCTGAATATCTTTAATTGAAATATCAAGCTTTCTGAGAATTAAAATCTGCTCTAATCTTTTTAGTGCATTTTCGTCATATACCCTATAGGCGTAGTCGTTGGGACGTATACTTTCTAATATCCCCATATCCTCATAATACCTCAACGTCCTGACCGAAACTCCGTACTGCAAGGATACATCTCTAATTTTCATTAATTCGTTCATTTTAACTTTTCCTCCCGATTTTATTAATACTAAAACGATATTATTTGATATTGTTCTATAAATCTATCTTACAAAATGACCTTAGGTAAGAGTCAATATAATTTTTATATAATTTAAGCTAAATTATATCTACTTTAATTAATTCTGTCCACATAAACAATTCAATAGAATACTATCTGCATTTTTTTATAGATATCCGCAGCTTAGCAAGTATTTTATACAACTTAGGAAAAAGATGTTGATTATATCTTTAAAATTTAATATATTTAAGATAAGACATATGCTGAACAAATATGGGGGTGCAATTTTTGAAAATACATATAAATGAGGACAATAGCATAGAGGATATAGAGCTAATAATAAATTGCAAGAAAACCGATGAGAGGGTACTAAAAATAGTAGCTATGTTAAGCATGCTGGACAAGAAGATAACAGGCTTTAAGAATAATCTTACCTATATTCTTGATGTGTCAAAAATTTTGTACATAGATACAGTTGACAAAAAAACATTCTTTTATACTAAGGATGATGTGTATGAAACACCTCTTAAGCTTTATGAGTTAGAGGAACAGCTAGAGCTTAGTGATTTTTTTAGGGCAGGAAAATCAATAATCATCAATTTTAATCAAATTAAGGCGCTTAAACCTGATATTGACGGAAGAATTTTGGTAACTATGAGCAATGATGAAAAATTGTTTGTTTCACGTCAATATGCTTCTATTATAAAGAATAAACTGGAGGGAATGTAAATGAAAGATAAGGTTCTAGCTTTATACAAATTTATAGCACAAATTTTAATTATATTTTCTGTTACGATGTTATTTATCACATTTAATGGAATTATCGCAGGTGAATCTGCAAAAGAATACTCAACAATGTTTAGCTTGGGTAACAAAGGGGTAAGTTTTGATACTATATTGCAAATTTTACTGTCATCAGTTGTTGTTTCTCTAATAAATCAAGTGTTTTTTTCAGAAAAGTTATTTAAAAATATGATGATGCTTTGGAAAATAATTTTGATGATAATATTTATAATTGCGGCGATAGTAATTTTTACCATATATTTTAAATGGTTTCCTATAAATCTTGCGGAAGCGTGGATAGGATTTTTTATATCATTTGGAGGATTTTTCTTGGTTAGTACGGTTATAATGATTACAAAAACAAAGCGAGAAGCTAAAAAGTATGAGGAGCTTCTTGAAAATTATAAAAAGAAACATAGTAAAGAGGAGGATAATATAAATGAAAGTAATTGAAACTGATTGTCTTGCAAAAATCTTTGGAAATAAGAGGGTTTTAGATAATGTAAGTATGAGTGTTGAAAATGGCGAGATTTTAGGTCTATTAGGACCTTCGGGTGCTGGAAAAACAACGCTTATAAAAATATTAACCGGACAGATAAAATCTGATGGTGGCAAAGCGAGGATATTTGATAAAAATTGCAATAAATTAACTGATGAGTTTTATTCTGACATAGGGGTAGTGATGGATAACAGCGGACTGTATGGGAGGCTGAATTGTTATGATAATTTAAAGCTTTTTGCAAAAATATTCAATGTTGATAAATCATATATAGATGAAGTTTTGGAAAGGGTTGAGCTTACTGATGCTAAAAAAACATCAGCAGATAAATTATCAAAGGGTATGAAAGGCAGATTGATACTTGCGAGAGCAATTCTGCATAAGCCTAAATTGCTTTTTTTAGATGAGCCGACAGATGGACTTGATCCTGCTACAACCGAAAGGATACATAAGCTTATTTTTGAACTCAAGGAAAATGGAACTACTATACTATTAACAACACATGATATGTATGAGGCAACCAAGCTTTGTGATAACGTAGCTCTTTTAAATGAAGGCAGGATAATTGAATATGGCGAGCCTCTGAGCATTTGCAGAAAGCATAATTATGATAATAGCATAAACATACTGTTGAGTGACGGAGTTGAGGTTACTTTGAAAAATATTAGAGAAAACTCTGAAATTATAAAAGAATACTTTGATAACAACAGAGTTGTTTCAATTCATTCATCAGAGCCAAATCTTGAAACAGTGTTTATAAATCTAACAGGAAGGAGTCTTGTATAATGAACAGAATTCGTATAATTTCAGGGATTTTTGAAAAGGAAGTAAAGGATTTACTGAAAAATTTGCAGGTCTTAATATTGTTTTTTGTTTATCCTGTAGTTGCTTTGATTATGACATCAGCGATGTCTGGACAGCTTGATTTTAACTCAGGAACATTTTTTGTATCAATATTTGCAACTATGCACAGCGTATTTTCCCCAATTGTTGCTACAGTTTCAATTATATCGGAGGAAAAGGAAAAAAATACTCTGAGAGCATTAATAATGTCAAATGTAAAGCCATTGGACTATTTGATAAGTATAGGAGGGTTTATATTTATTGCTACAATGCTTAGTGGTTTGATATTTCTATTTGCCGGTGGCTTTACATCAGAAGATATATTAAAATTATTGCTTTCGATGTCAATTGGTACTATATGTTCGATAATACTTGGATTAAGCATTGGAGCTTATTCCAAAAATATGGCGGCGGCAAATGCAATTTCAGTTCCAGTCGGTATGATTTTTGCTTTTTTACCAATGCTCGCAACATTTAATGAAAAAATTGCAAGATTTTCAAGGTTTACTTATGGATATCAAATTAGCAAGCTAATATCAAACAATAGCTTAAGTATAGCATTTGCAGACTTGATGATAATATTAGCCAATCTGATAATATTTATTTTTATGTTTATAATTGCATTTAAAAGGAATAAATTGGAAAATTAAGACAGCTTATATATTATACCATCTGATAAAACTTTTATGTTGCTGTATATTGTTTATTATGATAAAATCAAATCAATTAAATATTTTAGGAAATATTAATTAGTTGAGGCTTTACAGCATCACAATGGTATAATTATTGAAATGAGTGCAGGTGCAAGTACAATGTTAAAAATAAAGAAACCGATAATTTTAGATAATATTAGAGTTATAACAGAAAATTTTATTGAAATAATAGAAAATGCAAAATCAGAGGATAATGATATAGAGAATGTTTGTGTAGATGGTGTTTGTTTGTCAAACGAAGATATATCATCTGTAAGCTTTAGTCAGGTACAGTTTAAAAATTGTGAATTTATTGATTGTATATTCGAAAAATCAAGCTTTTCAAATGTTGTTTTTGAAAAATGCGATTTTTCAAACTGTAACTTTGACAGCTCATATTTTAACTGCTGTGAAATTATTTCATCTAAATGGCTTGGAGCTAATTTTGTCAATAGCAGCATAAAGCAATTTGCTGTGGAGGAGAGTAATTTTAATTTTGCTATCCTAGATAAAACTAATATGAGATATATCAAACTTTCAAATACTACTTTAAATAATGCAAATATATCTGAAAGCATTCTAAAAGATGTGGATTTTGATGAGGTTGAATTCATAAATGCGAATTTTTTTAAAACAGCATTAAAAGACATAGATTTTACCAAAAGCCAAATAGACGGAATGTCAATTTCAAATAATTTTTCAGAATTAAAGGGTGCAATTGTAAATCCAGTTCAAGCATCAGAGCTAGCAAAGATGTTAGGCATTAAGATTTCAATTGATTAATGGAGGCTCAAATGGCTAAGGTATATGTCATCAGACATGGTGAAACTGACTACAATGTAGAAAATAGATATTGCGGAAGAACTAATATTGATATAAATGAAAATGGTATAGTACAAGCAAGGCTTATAGCTGAAAAATTAAAAGATAATGATATTGATAGCATTATTGCATCTTCGATGATTCGTGCTAAGCATACAGCTGATATTATCAATAGTTTATTAAATGTAAACTGCGAAATACATGATAGTATAATTGAGATAGGTATGGGTGTATATGAGGGCTTAACTAAGGAAGAAATACAAAAGATATATCCGGAGATGTGGGCTGCTTGTTCACCCAAAGGAAGGGAAAGCGAAATAGATGTTCAAAAGAGGGTTTTTGATACATTAGAGCAATTAAAGGATAAATATAAGGATAAAAATATTTTAATTGTTACTCATGGCTACATAACAAAAGTAATCTATAAATATTTTACGGATTGCAATAATGAAGAATTTAAAAATTATAGACAAAATAATTGTGAAATAAAAGTATATGAGTGGAAATAGTGAGTTAAAGACCGCAAATTCTGTGTTTATGAGGATTTGCGGTCTTTAATTTTTTATATTAACGGTGGTTTAACTTATACTATCCCAATTTATAATGATTTAATGAGGGATTAGCATTATTGTACTAACTACAGCAAAACAATTTCGCCATTCTTTGTTAAATATAATTCTTGGTGTTTTGTAAGCTTAATTGCTTTGCATTTTGCTCTACTTAAAATTGTTGTTGTTGTTATTGTTGTTATTATTGTTATTGTTATTGTTTTTATTATTTTTGTTTTTGTTTTTATTATTGTTTTTATTGTCGTTGTTTTTGTTGTTTTTATTCTCGTTATTGTTATTACTGTTGCTAAATTGAGCATTTTTAACAAATTGCTGCTTGTTTTGAATTAATTGAGAAAATTGTTGCTCAACTGATTTTGAATCTTTAGAATTATTATTCATTAATTTTCCTCCTGTTTTTAATATTATTAATATTTTATATAAAGTATAAAAGAAATAATCAATTATACAATTATATTATTTACAAATTAAGTGGTATTATTTGTGTAATTTTTTGATAAAAAAATATGATTTTTCTTCTTAATCTAAATATAAAAAATTAAATTATAGAATATTTATTATAAGTATTGTTTAACAGCAGTAATGAAATATATATATTGTTACATTTGCTTTAATATGGTAAAATTATTCAAATAATACAAATTAAAATATTTTGAAGTCAATTTCATTATAATTTGGATTTAATAGAAATTTTTTTAAAAAATTTATTTTAGTATTAAATTTGAATTTTTAATATTTTATAAAGGAGATAAAAATGATATATACGAGTTTAGAACAAAGAATAGCACAAGCTTATATTGATATGTTTCCTAATTTTGTTCCGGAGGAGAAAGCAAATATTAGCGTTGCAGAACAAGAGGTGTTCTATAATTTAATAAGCGATTTGTATAAATTAGCTTTTGATGAACCTCTGCTGTTTGTTCCGTCATTACATGATGACGATGCTTATCCTAACCGCTTTAATAAATCTTCTTATGGAAAACCCGATTTACAAGTAAATATGCAAAAATTCTTAAAAGCGATGGATACACTGCTGCAAAATATGTTCTTGATTGGTCAGGGTAGTTCAGTGAAATTGAACAAAAGACAGCAAACCATTTTATCAAGGCTTGGAATTAATAGCCTTGCAAGTTTGCCAACAGCATGGATATGGATGTCAACTCGACCTGAGACTAATCTAATGTTTTTTTCAAATTGTTTCTTTAAAAAAGATTATCCTTATACCTCAGACATTTATGCTCGTTTATTAGGTGATGAAGCATTTAATAAGCTAGAAAATTGGATGATTTCAAATGGATATAAAAGATACGATATTTATGATACTAATTCGAGTAATAGTAATTTATCGTTGACTTATGTAAATCCTGCTTGGAGTAAAGAACGTCCAAGTGGTGGATTTGAATATAGAATCAGACACACAGGCATATCTGCACGATATGATACATTTATAAGAAAGCCTCCGGTTTTTGGTCTGTGTATACCTAATGGTTTGAAATCTTACCTAGATGCTTTTGATTCAATGAGTGAAAAAAATCAAAGTTTTATAATAAATCATACAAAAAGATGTGACGCTTGCAGATATTGCGTTCAGACTGACAAAACAGGCTCACGCCCTCTTGCTTGTATGCCAATTGATTATAAAAAGGATAAATATAATTTATGTCCATATTTTCCTGGGGTTGGTTTCAGTTGGACAAGCATTGATGACTCACTTGCAGAGCAATTGATTGAAATGTTATCATTTATGGATAGTTTTGTTAAAAAGGATATTGTTTAGGTAATTCAGATATAAAGATATTGAGAAAATAAGAAAGATATTCTTTTGTTTAAAAGAATATCTTTCTGCTTTTTAGCTAATACTTATCCAGATTAATAATGCTTTAATTAAGGATTAGTATTATTGTGCTAATTACTGCAAACCAATTTTGCTGTTCATTTGTTGAATATAGTTTTTAGCGTCGTTTATTTTTAATTGTTTTGCATTTTGCGCAACTGAACTAGTGTAGTTATTTACAGGAGCACTCTTAACGTATTGTTGTACGTTTTGGAATGCTAATTGCTGTTCATTCTGCTTTAATTGTTGAGCTCTTTGCTTGATATCTCCTGAATTAGACTGTGAAACATTTGAAAATTGGTTAGGAATATTACTGTTCATTAGATTTTCCTCCTGTTCAAAATTATCGTTTTCTATAATATAATCTTAAATAATACGCTGATTATATACTTATATTATTTACAAATTAAATAGTATTATTTATGTAATTTTTGATAGATAAAATATGATTTTCCTGTGTAATTTTAAACAGTTAAAAAATAAATGTTTTTGAGTTTTAAAACAATTGAGTTTGTGGAATTATTTAAAACAAATGTTTAATATTGATATATTTACATTATTGTGTTAAAATTTCAATATGATTTTAAAAATAATAATCTGGAAAATCTATGTTGATGGGATGAAGCAAAGTAAAGCATTTCTTTTTATCCTTATCTATAAAAGCAAATTGCCTCATTGGTTTTGTTCGGCTGCATATCAAGCAGTGTTTCACCCATAAGCCTTATGTTTTCATTAGTATTTTGATTTGTTAGCATTATAAATGTTTTGCACAGTATTTTATTGTTAAACTTTATCATGTTCATGGGATCATATCCACTGATAATGAAATCACCTTTTGTAGAAATTCTGTTAGGTGAGTGCATAAATTTATCAATGAAATCCCTTTTATATTCTATTTTTTCATTAATAGCTTTTTCTATTAAAACTGTTTCTAATTGTAAGTCGTCTATATTTATACATTCAAATCCATCTGTTATAATTTCAAACACACTCTTATCTTGATTTGATACAGAGTGGCTAAAATTCATACCCAAATCATGGGCAGTTACAAGAAAAATAGTTCCAATAAAATAAGATATTTTTCTAACATCTAATTGTAATATTGAAAAATTGTGTAAATATTCAGAGTATTGCTGCATTCTTTCAACATATTTCTTTTCTGATAACTGTTTTAATGCCATCGTTCCGACATATTCAGCCATACCTTCGGCTGTTTCAGATAAATATTCGCATTTACACATATCGTTAATTATTTGCTGGCGATTTATTCGTATACTGTAGAACTTTTCTATTAGCTGTTTTTTTAAGAATAAATTGCTCTCATGAAAAGCTTTAGCTAATATTTTATTTTCTTCATACTTTAAGCAAAAATTTTGTACATTATCAGGATAATCAAGCATGATTAAATCTTTTGGAAACCTTGTCTCCTTATTTTCGTATTGATAAGCGTGAAACATTTCATGTACCATGTTCGCAGAAAAAATATCAATATCCTCAGTATCATTTAAAGTATCATAATCAACATTCCATATAGCAATGTATTTTCCCTCATATTTGATAGCTGTATTTCCTATAAAGCGTTCATCCCAAGGAATTATTTTATCTGCAAAATATACATAATCACCAGATGAATATAAAGCAAAATCATATCTATGAAAGCCTTTCCATATGCCCTCAAAATCAATTTTACTAATATTATTTATAATTTTATTATAAAGCTCTCTCATATATTTACTCCTTTATATATTGTTAATTTAATTTTAAAGGAATAAAAAACTATTTTCAATTTGAAAGTTGACGAGTTTTTCATATCAACATATAGCATTTAATCTGAGCATTTTTGCATCATTTTCAAAATAAGCTCTGTTTCACCTGAAATTATAACTCTAGCAATATTGATTTTAGAATCATAATTAAAAGAAAAGCTTATTTCACCATATTGATTTGAATTTATTTGCTCTATTATTTTATCGCACAAAATCTCTGCCTCTGCGTCACTTTTGACTAAATAATCAAAAATTGAGCACACAGAATTTACGCTTTTTTTCTTATTATTTATAAAATCTCGTACTATAGAATACCTTTTAATTTGAATACTCTGATCCACAAATGGTTCATGTAAAAACTTTTCAACTTCATCTTCGCTGAAAATCCACGCTCCATCTTTTTTACTTCCTTTTAAAAGCCCATTTTTTATATAAGTACGAATTGTTCTTGTTGAAAGGCTTGCTATCATAGCTATATCTGTTATTGAATAATATTCTTTTCTCAATCTTTTCACCTGCTTAATATTGTTTGAATATGTGATTTTTTATAATATATCACATCATTTATTAAAGATGATTACTCTTACCAATTCATTTCAGCATCTGAAATAACCAGTTTTCCATAACTCAACTTTGTTTACATATAGATAGTCAAGAACCAGCTCGTTTTCAAGACTTTCCTTTATTATTACACCTGTATACAAGCTTTGCTTATCATTTGCTCCTGCTGATATATTGCATGATTGATTTTCCTTTACATCACTAATTTCCAAGTTATCTTTAAGCAACACATCTGTAGAAGTGTTAAATAGTTTACTCAGTAAAAGTATTTTATCAAGCTCAGGCAGTGAAATGTCCATTTCCCATTTTGATATTGATTGTCTGCTCACATTGCACAATTCTGCTAATTGTTCCTGAGAGTAAGCGTAACTTTTTCTTAAAAATTGAATTTTATCTGATAATTTCATTTCTTCAACCTCCTTTAGATTAATAATACAATTTTTTATTATTAAAGTCTATAAGGTGTGGGTTTCTTTTTCGCAACTTGAGGTTGACAGATATTAAAGATAGTTAAAAGCTCTAATTTGCACGATACATATTGTATCGCTATGGTAAAAAAATATCAATAAATATTTTTGCAAAGTATACTTGACAAATAATGCAAAGTATACTATACTAAATTTGTTAAATGAATATTAAAAAGGAGGATATATTGAAAACACGGATTGCCGAATTGAGAAAAGAAAAAAAAATATCGCAAGAAGAACTTGCATTAGCTGTCGGAGTTACCCGACAAACAATTACTTCTATTGAAGTTGAAAAATATGTTGCGTCTTTGCCTTTGGCATATAAGATTGCCCGATATTTTGATTTGTCGATAGAAGATGTTTTTGATTTTTCGGAAATAGATGATTAAATGGAGGATTTGGAATGGAACAATTTAAAAAGAAATTAAAAAGAAGAATATACTTGCTTTTAGCGCTTTCATCACTTACTGCTTTATTAGGAGTATATGATGTGTTTTTTGCTCCGGAAGCACTAAAAAACATGAACGTATTTGAGTTTCAAATGGGAGCGACGATTGCTATATGTATTTTGTCATTACTGAATGTTTTTAAATACTCTAAGATTTTAAAGGATGATAGCAAGCTAAAACTTGAATGTAACAAGGAAAATGATGAAAGAACTAAAGCCATTAAAAGCAAAGCCGGCATACCAATTTTGCCTGTTTTAT
>DCPV01000128.1:0-12615 GCA_002323775.1 Firmicutes bacterium UBA1535
CTATTGTAAAATATGAAAATATCAAAAGAAGAATATTTGAAAAATCCATGTGCTTTATTATCAATTCCTTATTGGAAAGAACAGAGCTTAACTCTGCCAGACAATATGAAAATATTAAATGACAAGGAATACAAGGATTTTTACAAAGAAGAATACCATGAAAAATTGTTTTTTAGATTAATACATAAGCTTGAAACTATAAATCGTGTAAATCTGAATGATAATTATACTATAGAAACAATAAATATTAATACTCAATTAGAGGATGTAGTTGAGGTTATTAATAGTTGCTATACAGATATAGGTGTGAATTTGAGTGAAGTTAAAGAGTGGACAAATAGGGTAGTCTTTGATAATAACTTATGGGTATACATAAAAGAAATCCAAAGCAATAAAATAGCAGCACTTGGTATAGCTGAATTAGATAAAGAGCTAAAAGAGGGAGTACTTGAGTGGATACAGGTTTTACCAAATTACCAAGGCAAGGGATTGGGACAAGCCATAGTTAATGAGCTTCTAAATCGCATGAGAGAAAAATCAAGCTTTGCAACAGTATCAGGAGAGGTAGATAATCAGACAAACCCAGAAGCACTATACAGAAAATGCGGTTTCACCGGTAATGATGTGTGGCACATAATGACAAAGAAATAAATCTTATAAATAAATTTTAAAATTAAAATAAAGTATAATTGCATAATTGAAAAATGCCACTCTAGTGATTTTTTATTAATAGAGTGGCATTTTTTTATAAATTATTATATATATTTTTATTTGCGAATTTTTGCTTCAAGCCAATTGCCGATAACTATTCCTGAGATAATGGCTAAAATTATTGATATTCCTAATGAAATTAGCAACCAATTTAGATTTTCAATAAGTGTAATACCCATATGGAAAAATGACTGTACAAATGCAGGAGCATTGCTGAAAAAATCTATTATTTTCTGTCCCATCTGTATATTTCCTTGCATATCTAAGTTTAGACATTGGTAGCCATATGCAATATGAGCTATTGCATATTTTCCAAAAGCAACATTTCCTAAAGAGGCATAGGCTATTGCGCCATTTGCTACTGAAAAAGTACCTATAGCTACGTTTCCTAATGACAGTAATAGACCTAAGACCAAATTACCTAATGACAAAAGTCCGAGACCTATATTTGCAACAGAAATAAGTCCAATTGACAAATTTCCGATTGAAACAATCCCACAGCTGAGATTTCCAATTGCAATAATTCCTTTCGCACGTCGCCCAATTGCGATAAATCCTTTAGCTGTTGGAACTCTCATATAGCGATTTCTATCATCGCTTATTCCTCTTATATAGCTTTGTCGTTTAGCTTTTACAATATGGATAAGTGGCATTCCAAAGACTGTTTTATTTGATTTATACTCTATAAATGGTCGTGAAATCTCCTCATTGCTTATATAGCTTTCATAAATATCAGCAGCAATGACATCAGCATCTCCCATGGATTTTATAACCTCATCTTCAGAATAACCCTGTGCTATCATAGAATCAAATTCTTGCGTAAAGTCTTTTATTATTTTCTTTTTATATTTGTGAGGCAAACATGTTCTGTTTGCGATTTCATTGATATATTGTTTTTTTGTCATATAATCATCTCCTATTCATTTAATATTTTTTCAACATCATTTGAAAAATCAGTCCAAATTTGTTTTGCATTTTGAAATTCAATACGTCCTTTTTCTGTGATAGAATAATATTTTTTAGGAACTCCACGTTCCTTTGATTGCTCCCACCTTGTTTCCATCAGCTTTTCATCTTCTAAACGATAAAGAATAGGATATAGTGTACCCTCTTTGATTTTAAAAAATTGACTTTTTGCATTTAGAGTAGAAATCAATTCGTATCCATACATTTCACGTTCATATAAAAGCTTCAAAACAATAATTTCCAAGATACCTTTTTTAAATTGTTTCAAATATCGATCGTCCAGATTCTCACCTCATTTTATAACTATATACTTAGTAATACTAAATATAATATACTACTATATATTTATGTTGTCAATAGTTAAATAAAATAATTCTTGATATTTATATTTAATTGATATAATATTTAAGTTGTAAATAATAATAAAGCATTATCGTCTATAACATAATTACAATGAAGTGGTTGTAATTGATGACAAATTAAATGAAAGTTATAAAAAAGAGGTTATTATGAAAAATATAGTTTATAATCCCGGCTGCGCTCTCATGTTGTACAAGCCGGAATATTCAGAAAAAATATTGAAAATTTTAAGAAAAAAGTACCCGGAAATTAATTTACATACTATCTGCTGTAAGCACAATCCAAATTTACCAAGTGATACAACTATAATAAATACTTGTGCAGGATGTGACAGAAGATTTAGCAATTTATATGAGGGTATAGACACGATATCATTGTGGGAAATACTTGCAGAAAATGATTTGTGCGAATTTCCGGACTATACAGGCTTAGAAGTATCTGTACACGATGCCTGTCCTATACGTACAAAGCCACAGGTTCACAAAGCAATAAGGACCTTGCTTGATAAGATGAATGTAAAAATTGTGGAGACAAAATATAACGGTACACATTCGATTTGCTGTGGAGATGATTTTTATCCCACATTGCCTGTTGAAAAGGTGCATGAAAAAATGAAAGAACGTGCAAGCTCAATGCCTTGCGATGATGTTTGTGTATATTGCATATCATGTATAAAATCAATGCACATAGGCGGTAAAAGTCCAAGATACATATTAGATTTGATATTTGATGAGCAATCTGATCCACAGGTATATGATACTGTAAAATGGCATGAAATGATAGATGAGTGGGTTAAAGAGCATTAAATATTATGGGAGAAGGCTTCATTATGTTAAGAAATATGACAACTATTTATATAATTAATGATGATAAAGTATTATTACTATATAGAATTGGCTCAAAGGTTTTAAGTAGTCCATCATGGTGCGGTATAGGCGGACATTTTGAAGAAAATGAGCTGAATAATCCAAAAGCCTGTGTTTTAAGAGAGCTTAGCGAGGAAACACAAATAGAAGAACTTGATTTAAAAGATATAAAGCTCAAATATATAACATTGAGAAATAAAAATGATGAGATAAGACAAAACTATTATTTCTTTGCAAATCTTAAAAATAAAAATCTTGATATAACAAAATATAATTGCAATGAGGGAAAACTGGAGTGGATGCTAATAAAAGAAGCAATGCAGATGGATATGCCGTATACAGCTAAGCATTGTTTTAAACATTATTTTGATATTGGGAAAAATACAGATGCTGTGTTTGCCGGTATAGCAACCGAGTATGGCATAGATTTTGTAGAGCTAAAGGATTTTTAAAATGCTGTAAAACAATGATATACTAATAAGAAATTAATTTATGAAAATAAAGCTTGAAAAACGAAAGATAATGAAAGGACAGACACCGAATTTATGTACAAGTATTTAGCTTCTCTTGTAAAGGGATAGAACTGATATTCTTGTGCAATATCGCAATAGGTGCAAGTACATAAAAATGATAGAAGTAAAATTTTATGATACAGCAGATGATAACTTAATTAAATTTTCTGTAATAGCTGCAAAATACAATGATAAATTTGTATACTGCAAAAATATAAACAGAGATACATATGAAATACCGGGAGGACACAGAGAAATTGGGGAGAATGTGCTTGAAACTGCAAAACGTGAACTGTGGGAAGAAACGGGAGCAGTTGAATATGACATAATTCCAGTTTCTATATATTCAGTTATCCGTAATGATGAAAATCGAGATAATTCTAAAGCTGAATCATTTGGAATGCTTTTCTATGCTAATATTAAAGCTTTTGAAAAACTACCTGATTATGAGATAGAAAAAATAGAATTTTTTGATAAAATACCCGAAAATCTTACTTATCCGGAAATTCAGCCAAAATTATTGGAAAAGGTAATAGAAATATTAAATAATAAAGATTTTATAGAAAAAAATATTAATACAGGTGAAAATAATGTATGAGAGAATGCTTGATAAAGCAAAAATTCCTACTGAAGATGAAATTCTAAACTATATTGGTAAAGACAAAGTAGAATTATTGAAATATTTTGAAACATCACTTAATTTAAGATATGATATAACTAAAGAATTAAAATTTCCGTTTGGAAACAATTATGGATGGGGATATAAATATTCGAAAAAAACAACTCATATATGCTATCTGTTCTTTGAAAAAAATTCTTTTACTGTGCTTATTCAGATAAATGGCAAAGGCAGGGAAAAAATAGAACAAGATATTGACAAATATCTTCCTAAAACAATTGAGGCTTGGCAAAATAGATATCCTTGCAGTGAGGGTGGATGGGTTTATTATCGTGTATTTTCTAAAGACGAGGTAGATGATGTTATAAAACTAACAGAGATAAAAGTAAAACCTCAAAAATAATAAAATATTAAACTGATTGTAGAAAGGATACAGTTATATGTTAATTAAAGAAGAATTGCAAAGACTTTTTGATAAATGGTGTGAAAAATTAAGAATAGTTCCATTTTGGGATGTTAAATTAGAGTTTATAGATGATATAAACTGGAGAAAGACAGGGGACATAAAAATAGATTGTGATGATAAAAAAGCTATTATAATGCTTAATACTGGCAATCCAAAGCAAGAGAACTTAGAAGAAGTATTGGTGCATGAATTATTTCATTTAAAGCTATATCCACTTGACCAAGTAACAGAATCCTTGATAGTAAGCAATTTTAAAGAAGGAACGTCTGAGCAAGAATTTGCATATAGACAATTTTTCACTTCACTAGAGCAAACAGTTGAAGAATTAACCAAATGTTTTTTGCTTGAATTTGGAGAAAACAAGGAATTTTCCTATGGAAGATGTAAAAAACAAAAGTCGTATAATGAACTATTTGATGGCTTAAAAAATCTTGAATAAAAAAATTGTGGAAATTGGATTTTACAAAAAATAAACTCGATTTTTATAGAATAATAAAAAATTTAATCCTCAGAGTTGAAACAATACTGAAAATATAAATATATTTGTTGACTTTTATATTAAGTTGATGTAGAATTCAGATTGTTATATAGCTAATGGGGGTTTTTTTATGATTTATAGAAAGCATTGTTTCTGAGATATGAGTATAAAATACATTAATAGTAAGTTAAATTAACCCAGGGTGGTTAAATATTATAGATTAAAAGAGAGTAGCTAAAATGAATTATTTAAAAAAAATTTATTTAAAAAAAATTACGCCTGGACAAATAATAGCTTTGGGTTTTTGTGCTGTTATATTAATAGGAGCAGTGTTACTTATGCTTCCAATATCGATAAATAAAGGAGTTTCTGTTTCATTCATAGATGCTTTGTTTACTTCAACAAGTGCAGTTTGTGTAACAGGATTAATTTCGATTGATACGGCTGATACTTTTAATATTTTTGGTCGTACAATTGTGGCATTGCTAATACAGATAGGTGGTTTAGGTGTTACATCTACTGGCGTCGGAATGATTATGATTATTGGACGACGTGTTGGATTTAAACAAAGAACATTAGTAAAAGAAGCATGGAATTTAAGCTCATTTAAAGGTGTAGTAAAACTTGTAAAAGCAGTTTTAATAATGACATTATTTTTCGAATTATTAGGCGCTATATTAAGTTTCTTTGTGTTTAGACAAGATTATAACACATTGGATGCTATAGGAATTAGTATTTTTCACTCTATAGCGGCGTTTAACAATTCAGGGTTTGATATATTGGGAGATTTTAGAGCTTTAATTCCATATCAGAATGATATTCTTTTAAATCTAACTACTTGTGGATTGATTATATTTGGTGGTCTTGGTTTTTTGGTAATTTTAGATATAATTAAAGTACGATCGTTTAAGAAGCTGTCATTTCACTCTAAAGTAGTTATAACAACATCAATTGTATTGTTGATTGTAGGAACGCTTCTTTTAAAATGGACTGAAAATATTACATGGCTAGGGGCATTTTTTCAAAGCACATCAGCAAGAACAGCGGGCTTTAGCACATATCCGATAGGAAGTTTTACAAATGCCGGACTTTTGACATTAACAATTTTGATGTTTATCGGTGCTTCTCCTGGATCTACTGGGGGCGGTATTAAAACAAGTACATTATTTGTTTTGATTCAATCAATAAAAAGTATTGTTAAAAACCGACATTGTGAATCATTTAAGAGAACAATTCCTTACGATGTCATTATAAAGTCATTTATAGTAATGTCATTATCATTGGCATTGGTGCTTGTTGCAACATTTGCATTGTGTGTATTAGAGTCTGAATATTCTTTAATACAAAACTTGTTTGAAGTAACATCAGCATTTGGAACAGTAGGTTTATCAACAGGTATTACACCTGATTTGAGTTCAGGAAGTAAATTTCTTTTAGTATTAGTTATGTATATAGGAAGATTAGGTCCTTTAACAATTGCAACATTGTGGATTGATAAAGAAAAATCTAGTGTTCATTATTCTGAGGAGATTATTACAATAGGATAGGATAAGATAGAAAGGAACGTATATTATGTATAGTAATAAAAAAACGGCAGCAATTGCTGTTGTAGGTTTAGGAAGATTTGGTACGTCTTTAGCAAAAGGCTTGTGCGAGCTTGGTAAGGAAGTATTAGTTATAGATGAGAATGAAGAAAAAGTCAAAGAATTAAGAGCTTACACTGAATATGCTTTTGTATGTGATAAGCTTACTAAGGAAGCTTTATCGGAAGCTGGTATACAAAACTGTGAGGTTGTAGTTGTTTGTATTGGACAGAGGATTGATGTTAGTATATTAGTTACGCTGCATGCAGTAAGCTTAGGAGTTCCAAAAGTTATTGCTAAGGCAACAAGCAGCGAGCAAGGATATGTACTTGAAAAAATAGGTGCTGAGGTAGTTTATCCTGAGCATGATATGGCAGTTAGGCTTGCAAAAAGAATTGTAAATAATAATATTATAGATTATCTTTCATTAAATAACGAGATAGAGATATCTGAGATAAAAATTATAGACAGATATATAGGAAAGTCCATAAGTGAAGCAAGTATTAGAAAAAAATACAAACTTAATATTATAGCTATAAAACGTAAGGACAACATTATTACTGACATTAGTCCTGAATATGTATTTAAAGAAGATGATATAATAGTTGTAATTGGCAAGAAAGATCATATGCAAATTTTTGAAGCGATACAATAATTATCTGAAGGCAGTTTATCTTATTGATTAAACTGTCTTTTTGCTTGTTAATGGGAAACTATCCAAAGACAATATTACTTATATATTAAGTTTCTCTTTATGTTTCTATATAAAATGGTATTGTGATGAAAGATTGTGGTAAAAAATGTTAAAGAATTTTAAATTTTTAGTTGACATTTGCATGCGATTAATGTAAAATGCAAATTGTAATAAAAATTATTATGTAGCTCTAAGGAGGCGATTAGTATGAAAAAAATAATAACTTTATATGTCGGATATCATATTACTCGCCATACCGTAAAATAATATATTAGTGATGAGTAATATAAAGTTTAAATAGAAACAAGTTATTTAAATTTGCTATTTATTGAATGTAAAAGCATATCCGAATTCTGGTATGCTTTTTATTATGCTAATGTCTTACTACGTGAGATAAGTCTTGATTAAATCAAGACACATTTGAATATCTTAAAGCTTCAAGCTAAGTTTGAATGTATACAGATATTAAAGCATACCAAATATACGGTATGCTTTTTTTCGTATATAATGCTATCGCTAATGGAGCAAATATTAGCACTACAAGACATAAAAACAAATTTTAAAGGAGATATTCAAATTGAAAAGACTAAAATACTATTTATTAAATCAAAATGGTAAAATGAATTTTAACAGTATATATGAAGGTGAAATGGTAATGCCAGCAGGGGTGAATACAGAGTATCACAATGATCCTACTTATTGGGATGATGAGATTGCATATTCAATAAGCAGGACTAACAAGATAGTTCCAGACAAGCCAACGGTAGAAATCAAAATACCATTAGAATTAATCTTAAAGAATAACACAAAACTATTAGATGATATGTTACTTAATTATGGTATGGTATTCCATAAAGGCGAGTTATCTATGGGTAATGAGCAATTTTCTAATAATTTGTACTTTTACAAGGATACTATAGCTGATTTTATGCTTAGAATGTTCATACCGTATATAAATGAATTAAATGAATTAAACGACAATCGCTCACGTACATATAAGGAAAATGGTCATTATTTCATTTATGAGCCGAATGGAAAAGTATTAAAAAGAAACTCATCATATTTTAGCATGGTAAACAGGAAATATTATATAAACCATTCAAATAACACTATTAGTATTCCTGAAAAAGGTTTACCTGATAATAAGCCTAAGCAGTGTATTTGCTTTATGCTTCAAATTCAGTTGCCGCATAGCAATGTTAAAAAGACACTGCAAATGCTCACTAGAGATTTGCCAAATGCTGTTAAAGAATATATAATGAGTTTGGATATGGCAAAGCTTAATATTGCACTTTCAATAGCTAAACAACAAGCTGAAATTAGACGATGGCTAAGCAATAGTGAATATTGTGCATTTATAGCTAATGGTAGTATTTTACCACGATATAAAGGCACAGATTTACCTCTTGATACAGCTATCCCATTTGTTTCACCTAAAAATGCAGAAATTGAGATAGCAGGTATAAAAGGAATGGGAATAAAGCGTGGTGTAACAGTAATCACGGGAGGGGGCTATTCTGGTAAAAGTACGGTATTAGACGCCATATCATCGGGTATATATAATCATATTAACGGTGATGGCAGAGAGCTTGTAATCACAGATGAGACAGCTGTTAAAATTTCAGCCGAGGATGGGAGAAGCGTTAAGAATGTTAATATATCGCCATTTATTAAATGGCTACCAAATGGAGATACAAGCAATTTTTCAACAGAGCATGCCTCAGGCTCGACCTCGCAGGCTGCTAACATTATGGAAGCTATAAACGGGGGTTCAAATCTTTTGCTCATTCATGAGGATAAAAGTGCGACTAATTTTATGATTCGTGACAGCGTTATGAAAAGGCTTATTGAAAAAGAGCCAATAACACCGTTTACTGACCGTGTTAATGAATTATACAATCATAAGAGTGTTTCTACAATACTTGTTATAGGTGGAAGTAGTGAGTATCTTTCTGTAGCGGATAGAGTTTATATTATGGAAAATTATATGATATCTGATGTGACAAATAAAGCTAAATCTTTATGTGCAAACTTGCACAATAATTCCAAAATGGAACTGACAAGCTGGGAGCATAAGCGAATTTTACTATCTGAGGGTTTTAGCTCTTATCCAGAGGATAGTGGTACAGAGCGTTTAGAAGTATCAGAGCTAGGTTTTATCAAAATAGGTGATGAAACAATTAATATTACAATGCTTCATGATATTGTAACTAAAGAGCAGATAAATGCACTGGCGTTTATTATAAGAAAGCTGGAAATTAGCAAAGCAAAAGATTATATTAATAAAGGGACTCCGTGTGTTTCTTTGGAAAAAAATATAGAAAACTTATATATGGAGATCGAAAACAAGGGTGTAGATATTGTATATTCAAATTTTTTCACAAGCTGCGATAGATTTTTAGATTTACCGAGGAAGCAAGAGGTGCTTTCTGTAATCAATAGAATGAGAAAGATAAGTTTTATGAAATAGCAATTTTTTAACATTATTATTCAAATAAATAAGACAGTTAAACTATAATAGCTTTGCTGTCTTATTTATTTTTAAAACTCTAAACTGTGTTATTGCAATATAATTGAGATTGCTTTTAGCATAATTATAAGCACATAATAATGCGTATAATCTTATAAATAAAGTATAGTTTACTCATTGCAATTCTCAAATATTGGTTCTATATATTTTTTTATAAATTCTATTCTATCCTTGACCTTTGAGGTAAAAAGAGAAGCGATAGAAATTACTATTTTTTTATTTGTATTAATATAAATAGCATTTCCTCCGTCTCCCATAGCTGCATAGGAGTGTTCCTTGTCATCAACAATCCACCATAAATATCCATATGGAAGATTGATTTTTTCCCATCTACTTTGTTCTGTTGTGCTTTCATTTATCCATTTTTTAGATACAATCTGTCTGCCATTCCACATTCCGTCGTCTAAGTATAACTGACCTATCTTTGCCATATCAGTAGGAGAGAGAGTAAGACCCCATCCGGCTGTATTTATTCCAGCCCTGTCAGCAACCCATCCGCTGATATTTTTAGATTTATTAAATGCTTTTTGTTCCCTTGCACTGTGAAAAATCACATTATTCTCAATAGTAATCCCTAATGGCGAGAATAAATTTTCTGTTGCAAAATCAAACACTGATTGTCCGGTTGCTTTCATAATAATACCTGACAAAATATCTGGTCCTACGAGTGGAGTGTATCTAAATTTCCCTACCTGCTCATTGCCCCCTAATAAATCAAGCGTAAATTTTAGATAGTCATCACTCATGAAATACCTTATATAAGTGTAGGGTGCAAATTTGAATTTATAAGGAGCTGTCATTGTCAACAAATCCTTAAGTGCTATATTCTGTATTGTTTTTTCTCTCCTTTTAACTTCATAGTCAGGGAAGAAGTCCAATATTTTTTGATTGATACTTTGGATGTGGCCTTTGTCCATAGCAATTCCAATCAATATAGAAATAATACTTTTCGTTACTGAATAAACATGGATTCGACTAGTAGTATTGCATTCATTAAAATAATTTTCATATAAGGTTTTACCATTTTTTAGTACAACCATACCTGCAATATTATTATAGTCACTATTTATTATTTTTTCTAATTCTGTTATTTGTTGTTGAATCATAAAATTTCCTCCTTTAAGTGATAAAGGATATCCTTAGAATAAAGTATAAAATGATTAAAAATTGTTTGCAAGAACTATTTTTAAAAAAAATAAAAAAATATTTAACTATAAAATTAAGCTTATATAAATTACCATAAATTCCTTGACAAACATTAATTATTATAATATATTAAATGCTAGTTCGACAGTTCAAATGCAAGCTTGTATAGATATTGCTATAACTGTGTTGCTGCGAAATAGATTTTATATGAATTTAGGGAGGCGTTCATGATAAAAAATCATAGTTTATCAAGTATAATCATTTACCTGCTTATTGTAGGTTTTTCAATCTTATTTATTGTTTTTGGTAGTATAATATGTAAACCTGAGCTCTTTGAGCAGAATACAGAAGAATTTTATAAAGCAAAAGTTATTTCGGTCGGAGAGATTGAAACAGAAGTGTTTACTCTTGATGATGGGAATTCCTTTGAGAGTAGAAAAATTCACTTTACTGCACTTATTACAAGCGGGGTACATACTGGTGAAACAGTTGAGGCTGTGCAAAGCATGAATACTATGTATTCAATTCAAGCAAAGGAAATAAAAAATGGAAGTAAAATCATAATTTCTCCATCATCTATGCTTGAAGCAGGTCAAGAAGAATGGATTTTCATTGAATATAACAGAAGTGATACTTTAATCTGGTTTGGTATTATTTTTCTTTTGCTTCTTTTGATTTTTGGAAAGAGCAAAGGACTTTCTACGATTGTATCTCTTGCATTTACGATTTTTGCCATATTTTCTGTTTATATACCCTCGATACTAAAAGGATATAACATTTATTTGTCAACATTTGTTATTAGCATTTTTCTCATATTTATGAGCTTACTTATCATGAACGGTGCAAACAAAAAAACCATCTGTGCCATTGTAGGAAATATAGGTGGTGTTGCAGTAGCTGCTTTGATTGCAATTGTCATGAATCATATACTGAATATTACAGGAATTGTAGATGAAGATTATGCGTTTTTAATGTCTGCACAGCTAAAAAGTCCGATAAATTTGATTGCCATAGTTTGGGGAGGCATTGTTATCGGCTCACTTGGAGCTATTATGGACGTTGCGATGTCCATATCTTCAGCCATGAACGAACTTGCTGAAAATATGGAAGAAAGAACATTTGCAAAATTATTAAAATCCGGCATGAACATAGGGCGTGATACAATTGGTACTATGACCAATACTTTGATTTTAGCATATGTGGGAAGCTCTTTAGCAACTGTACTTTTGATGATTGTATATAATAAGAATACTTTATTTTTATTCAATATGGAAATGATAGTCGTTGAGGTTTTACAGGCGATTGTGGGAAGTCTTGGTATATTGTTTGCTGTTCCTGCTACCGCACTGTTTTCAGCATATATATTCACGAAAGAGAAGCGAATTAATAAATAAGTTACAAATAAGAAAATAATGGAGAAATTATGAAACTTACTTACGAATGTTTAACATGTATGACTAAGCAAATTATTAAGGCTGCTACTATGAGCACCAGTGATACATCAATACAAGAAAAAATTATGAAAAAACTATTTAAAGAATTTAGTGAAATTACATTTGAAGAATCTGCTCCATACTTGGGTAGAAAAATTAACAAATGTATTAATAATGAATTAAATATTGCTGATCCATATGAAAAAATTAAAGAGGATTGCAATATTTTAGCTGATGAAATATGTAAGGAG
>DCPV01000128.1:12650-13050 GCA_002323775.1 Firmicutes bacterium UBA1535
TAGAACAGCTTATTAAAGATAGTCAACATCCTGTTGATATTGCTTGTAGATTAGCTATAGCAGGTAATATTATTGATTTTAGTGCACATGATAATATAAGTGATGAACAAATAAAGAATATCATAAAAAACTGCTTGAGTGAAACTATTTATGGTAGTACAGCACAAGAGTTATTGAAATATGCTAATGAAAGTAAAAAGATATTATATCTAGGTGATAATTCCGGAGAAATAGTTTTTGACAAGTTGTTAATTAATCAGCTTCCAAAGGAAAAGATAACATATGTAGTAAAAAAAGAACCAATTGTAAATGACGCAACTATGAAAGATGCTATTGAAGTAAAAATGACGGATTTGGTTAGAGTTATAGATAATGGATCAGATGCACAGGGTACAATTTT
>DCPV01000128.1:13156-14316 GCA_002323775.1 Firmicutes bacterium UBA1535
ATGCACAGGGTACAATTTTTAGCTTGTGTTCAAAAGAGTTTATTAAAGAATTTGAAGAAGCAGATTTAATTATATCTAAAGGACAATCTAACTATGAAACACTAAACGATATAAATGATAAAAAGATTTTTTATCTATTTAAAGCAAAGTGTGCACCTGTGGCTAACTATGCTAAGTGCAAAGTTGGAAGTTTAGTTATGCTGGAAAATTAAATGATTATTTTAAGCTTAATATTAAGCATTAAAGAAGTAATTGTAAACTGTGAAAAATAAATGTAAATGATATAAAATCATAATATAAATATGGATTTGTAATTAATAATGTAAATTCATATTTATATTATGATAGAGATTGAGCTAAAGGTGATTAGTAATGAAAATTATTTACACATACTATTTGAAATTATTTGAAATTTCTTTTAATTTATTGAAATCAGTAACAATATAACCTTTTTCTTTTTCTAAAAGTCCATCTTCACAAAATTTCTTAATGACAAACAAAAGATGTCGATAACTAACATTCATATATTCTGATACATCTGTGTGAGGGATATTATATTTTCCATTATTATGATATTTTAAAATAAATGAAGCAAGCCTTTTTTCTAATGAATAATTCATATATTCGCTCATTCGATAGCTTCTCATCAACAATTTGTTTGCAGTGTATGTAGCAAAATAATATGAAATTTCAGCATCTTCTTTGCATATTTTTCTTAAACCATTCAAATCATATTCTATGCAGGTTATTTCTTCTAATATTTTATTTTCTTTTATATCTTTTTCAACACAAAATAAAGAAAGCTCACCTAACCAATCATATTTACCAGCAAAATCTAGAATTGAACGCCTTCCATTCTCGTGGTCAATATAAATTTTGAGCATTCCTGAAAGGATAAAATAGCAATTAGTTATTTCTTTATTTATTTTATAGATACTGCTACCTTTTGGAAAGGATTTTTTTGTGCCTAAACTCAATAAACTATCAGGTATTTTACATATATTTGAATCAAACATTTTTACCTCTATGTGATATTTCTCATATTAATTATTTTGTTTTTATTGTAACATAGTTTTCGAGGTGAAACAATAATGAAAAAAAATATAAAATTTGCTATATACTCTATATTAACATTTGTGCTTTTAGGCTTAGGTATTTCA
>DCPV01000092.1 GCA_002323775.1 Firmicutes bacterium UBA1535
AATAATTATAATTTTATAACAAAAAGGCAAGAGAATTATCTCCTGCCTTTTTTATTATAGTTTTTATTAATTTTTATACAACACTCCATCTTTATTTACATAAAGTTCAAAAGAATCATCATATTGAATATATCTTACGCCATTTATAACAACAGTACGTTCTTCCGCATCTTTGTTTACTACAAAAACCTTATTTTTTAAAGCTGCTTGCTCTAATATAATTTTTATTACTTCCTTTTCTCTCTCGTCAGCAATACTATTTATATCTCGATTTGAAAATATTACAATGTTTTTATTCTCATAAGTGTTTAAAGCCTTTATTCTTTCCCAAAGCTTAATATTTTCATAATTTATACTTTCATTTCTTATGTCAATGTATAAAGCTATCGGTGCATCTACTTTTATCTTATCCTTGCTTTCAATGTTCAATTCTCCATTAGCTATACTCACTTTATGAGCATAATCATCGGTAGCTTTACTTATTTTCAATTCATCATTAAAAATAGACTCTTGTTTCAATTTCAAATCCTTATCAACCGGCTCATACAAGGCTCTTAAGCTGTCAATATATATAGCTCCTGTATCTTTTTTAGTTTCATTTATTTCTGCTATATAAACATTTTTAACAGTAACAGGATAAGCAATATCTTCAGGAAGCTTAGCAACTACCCATTTCCAGCCTTCCCAATCTACTTCTTCAGCAAAATCAATTTTGTGTAACTTACCTGTTGAATCTTGAATTCTTGTTCTTAACCAATGCGTGCTATTATCTCCATAAACCCACATTCCTATAGCCTTTGGCTTATCCTTTATTAAAAGCCCTGGTGAATTCTTATCAAAATTTACATAACTAATGCTTTGATCTGTCATGTTAGTGAAATCATAGGATAATTTAATTGAAGAATTTTTTTCCTTATATATACTTTCTGATAGTTCAATTCCACCCTTTGAATTTTCGGGGTATGTAGAAAAACCAAGCTTACTTAAATCTTCCTGCTCAAAGCTAAAAATAGTTTGAGCTCTATACCCTACTTTTACTATTATATGCTTTATAGCATTTCCGCACGTGGCTGTTATAGCTCCTGTATTAGTTACATCATTAGCTGTGAATATGCCATCTTCAACTTTTCCTACAGAATTTCTATAGTTCCATTTCAAATTATTAGCAGAGATATATGCTGAATCCCCGTTTTTATCGACTCCAACAATATTTTTAAACTCATATTTTTCTCCTGCTTCTAACAATAATGTATCCTGTTCAAAGCTTAGTGTCACAGGCTCATCGAGTACAGTAATTTTGGTAGTTGATGTTATATCTCCTATCTTAGCCGTAATCTCTGTAACCCCCGGAGCAAAGGCTATAAATTCGCCGTCTTGTATTGTTCCCTTTTCTTTGTCAAATATATATTCTATAGTTTTATCAGATATATCCACTCCTGCATAATACTTGTTAAAGCCTTTGACATTTAAAGCAATACTGGTGTTTTTAAAAATCTTATCATGTTCAGGCTTTAATTCTATACTATCTAAAACATCACTTTCCGGAGCTGTATCAAATATTCCTAAACCAGAAGCTATATTTCTTTCTCGCCCATCAGACGGAAAATTTACAACTTCGATATTCCCATTTTTTAGAAAATCCATGCCCATAGTGGTTGAACCACCGCCATCTAGGTTTATAACATTATAAGCACCGAGGTCAATCATTATTTTTGCAAGTTCTTCTTGAGTTACTCCAACATAATTTTTATTTCTTCCATCTATAGTTACAAATATTATTTCTTCATTATCCTTAGTGAAGCCAACTGCTGTTCTTGGATGTTTTCCAAGCACGCCGTCATTAATTTTATTGATTACTCCATCCTTTACAAGGTGATTTACTCCACCCACAGCCCATTGTAAAT
Source organism: Firmicutes bacterium UBA1535 (assembly GCA_002323775.1). Taxonomy (GTDB): domain Bacteria; phylum Bacillota; class Clostridia; order Tissierellales; family Sedimentibacteraceae; genus UBA1535. The sequence goes on from DCPV01000092.1 coordinate 1,905, forward strand.
TATTGATATCAAAATCGAATTTAAAGTTTAATTCAAGGTATTCTCCAACTTTAAAAGCATTTTTAATATCATCCTTATTGGCTGATGCACAGGAAATTATGTATCCATTCTTTGGAATTGTAGTTGCCTCCATGTTTTCCCTGATTTCAGTTACTACATTATCTTGTACTACAATTTCCACAATGCTTTGACCATTTGTTTTTCCAACAGATTTTTCTCCGTAATATTTATTTAATATAACAGCACCGTATTTTACAGAAATTCCTTTATTTATATATAAAATATTAGCAAATGCTCCTGATGAGCTTTTTACAGTTATATAAGGATTCCAAACAGAAATATCTACTCCTCCGTTTTTATCGAGGGAAATTGTAGGAAATTTTTCGTAGGCATAAAGCGGAGAGCCTATGACTTCGCCATCAGAAATTATTGGTCCATATGGCTGAGTTGGGTTTTGCATAACAAAAAAATCTCCATTAATTCCTGCAACAGCTCCCAAATCTTTCATCATTGATGATAATGATTTTCCCTTTGATGTTCCATTGATGTTATACAATGGTTTAGTTTTAGTATATCCGTCTTTCAAATTCGCTCTTACAACATTTATATTCATCCATCCGAGCGTAGTCAATCTTCTTATCCCCTCGTATGAAATACCACTTGACATTTTAACCTTGTTTGATAAATCATAGATAGGACTGTATTCTACTGCATATGCTGTAGAGCTGAGTACCATTGAAGATATGAGTGCAGTTGCTAATACTCTTTTAAGTTTCATTTTATCTATCATTCCTTTCTTTGTTGTCGTTTCCTAGCACAATTTAAAATTATCCAAGAGACGATTTCATGATTAACTATGTATATTTACCGCCATAGTTAGAAGTTGTCCGTAGACAATTTAACAATAACTATATACACTTACCACCATAGTTCGAAATTGTCTTTGTTATTAATAGCTTTTAATACCCTATCCCTAGCCTCTGGGATAGTTTTACAAATTTCATTTAATATTTGTTTAACCTCCTCACGCTTTGTATTTTTGTCCATAGGACATGGGCTTTTTACAACAGGTATATCATGCTTTTTAACAGCAGCTATAACCTGCTTTTCTTTTGCATAGATTAGAGGACGTATATTGAAAATATCCTTGCGATCTAAATATGTAACTGGCTTAAATGTCTTTATTCTAGCCTCATAAAGCATACTTAAAAACATTGTCTCCACAGCATCATCTGCATGATGTCCAAGTGCTATTTTATTAAATCCAAGCTCATTAACAGTATTGTGTAAAGCTCCCCTTCTCATGTTAGCACACAAAGCACATGGATTAGATTCTTTTCTTATATCAAATACAATTTTAGCAATATCAGTCTTTATAACCTTATATGGTACATCTATTTTTTCACAAAATTCGTATACTGGACTTAAATCAAAATTTTCAAATCCCATATCTATGCTTACAGCACATAAATCGAATTTTGCAGAACTAAATCTCTGGAAAAGCTTCAAGGCATACAATAAAGTCATGCTATCCTTTCCACCAGATATCCCAACAACTATTTTATCGCCATCCTGTATCATATCAAAATCTGTCACTGCCCTTCGTAATGCTCCTAGTATTTGTTTCATTAGTTTATTAACCTTCCTTAAAATATAAATCTTAGTTTACATATGTATTATACTTCATTTTAACAAGATATAATATGACAATATAATAACATTTATACCTTTTACTTCTAGTCAAAAGCTCATAAGTAAACTTAACAGAAAATTGATTTACCAATAAAACTATAAGAGTTGCTTGAACTGAATATTAAGGATAAATTTTCCAATACCTCTTAATCCATACTTATTGTTAGACGAAAAAAATCTATAAATGTTTCAATTATTATTAATAATATAATAACATTTATAGATATTTTTAACAGAATTTATCTTAATTGTCTGACTCTATACCATAAGCCTTAAAAACTTTCTTGACATATTTAAGAGTCTTAGAGACCGCATCATCTATCGATAAGTTAAAATAATTTGTTTCTATGTCTGCCATCATTCCACGATAGATTAATATGTTCATTTCATTGATATTTCTTATATCTTCATCACTTATATCTGTATCTTTTAATGCTTTTTTAAGAAGAATATAATCTCTTTCGTATAGGTTATCTTCCATAAGCATAGGCATGTACTCTTTGACGTCTTCGCTTATCTTCTCAGGGAAAATTTCGTAGTATGTTTTAATGCTGTTATTAACAGTATCTGATGAGAAACCTCCAAAGAAAATCAATTGATAAACTCTAGGATTGTTATATGAATGCTTTGCGAAACATTCCCATACCTTTAGACAAGAATCAATAGGACTTGTAGCTCTAGCTAGATATTCGGGTAGCTCCTTGGCATAACTAGACAGATATCTTATCGAAGAAAAAAATATCAGATGTTTTAAATTTTTAAAATAATTATACAAGGTAGCACTATTATAGCCAGCCTTGTCTGCTACTTTTCTTATAGTTAAGTTATCTAAACCTTCTTTATCAATAATTTCGTTTGTCGCCTCTATAAAATACGACATCATTCTTTTCTTTTGAATAGCTTTGTTTGAATTCTCCATTTTATATCCCCACACCTAGTTATATTTTTCAAGTTAATTATCAATATTAATATACAATAAAATACTAACACAGATATATTAAAAAATCAATACTATATTAATTGACAGATAGAAAACAAGCACAATTATATAGTGAATGTGCTTGATAATTTCTTTTTTATTATATGATATATATAATTGGATAAATATTTAAAAAAGGAAGATTTATTTTATATAATCTTATTTTCTTAATTTAGTCAACGCAAATAATCATTGCATTAAAAATAATCAAGATTATTTAATAAATATGATTGACAAAATCTTTTCAAAAATATATAATGAAATAAAGTTAGAAAGTGCGCACTTTATATAACTGTTTTTTATATTGATTTTCTATTTTATGAGAGGAGAAAAGAAATGGAATTAAAAATCGGTAATTTTCATGTCAAGGATATAGTATTCGGCGAAAAGACATCTTATGACAATGGTATTTTAACTGTTAATAAGCAGGAGGCCTTGTCCTTTATCAAAGAAGATGAGCATATCACAGAAGCTGAATTGCACATAGTAAAGCCTGGCGATATGGTAAGACTTTGCCCGGTAAAAGAGGCTATTGAACCAAGAGTAAAATTAAACGGAGATGCTTTGTTCCCTGGATATACAGGAGAATTAAGACAAGCAGGTGACGGAATAACACACGCACTTAAGGAGTGCAGTATTTTAGTTGTAGGTAAACATTGGGGCGGCTTCCAAGATGGTCTAATAGATATGGGCGGCGAAGGTGCTAAGTACACATATTACTCACAATTAAAAAACATTGTTATAGTTGCAGATACAGATGAAGACTTTGAAAAAAGAGAACAGCAAAAGAAAAACAAAGCATTAAGAATGGCTGGACATAAATTTGCAGAATATATTGGAAGCTGTGTTAAAAATCTTGTTCCTGAAGATGTAGAAACATTTAAGCTTGACCCTATAACTAAAAGAGATGAATCGACCAACAAGCTGCCATCTGTAGTATACGTAATGCAGCCTCAATCTCAAATGGAAGAAATGGGTTATAATGATTTAGTATATGGATGGGATGCAAACCATATGGTTCCTACATTAATGCACCCTAATGAAATATTGGATGGAGCTGTTGTATCAGGAAGCTTTATGCCTTGCTCGTCTAAATGGTCGACATACGATTTCCAAAATGCACCTGTAATTAAAAAATTGTATTCAGAGCATGGAAAAACTCTTAATTTCTTAGGAGTTATAATGTCAAATCTAAATGTTGCATTAGAGCAAAAGCAAAGATCGGCAATGTATGTAGCACAAATAGCAAAAAGCTTGGGAGCTGATGGTGCAATAGTTGCTGAAGAAGGATATGGAAATCCAGATGCAGACTTTGTTGCGTGCATCGTAGCATTAGAAGATGCAGGAGTGAAAACTGTCGGTATAACAAATGAATGTACTGGCAGAGATGGTCAGTCACAGCCGTTAGTTTCTTTAGATGAAAAATTAAATGCAATCGTTTCATGCGGAAATGTATCCGAATTGGTAGAATTACCTCCTATGCCTGTTGTTTTAGGAGAGCTGGAAGCTTTAGCAAGAGACGGATTATCAGGAGGATGGGCTGATGATGAGATATTAGGACCATCAGTCAGACCAGATGGCTCGATAATAATGGAAAACAATGCAATGTTCTGTGGAGACCAAGTTATAGGCTGGTCAACTAAAACGATGAAAGAATTTTAGGATGAAAAAAGAGTGAGAATAATCACTATTCATTTTATATTTAATTAAGCCGCAAAACGGCGTAAGGAGGAACAATGAAAAAGGCAGTAATGTACTTAAATCAATTCTTCGGACAGATAGGCGGAGAAGATAAAGCTGATTTCGCACCTATAATAGTAGATAAATTGGTAGGACCTGCAATGCAGTTAGATAGCGTATTAAATGCAACAGTTACACACACAATAATATGTGGAGATAACTTTATGGGTTCAAATACTGAAGAAGCGATAGATACAATAATTAAAGAATTAAAAAATATTGAATTTGATATATTTGTAGCTGGACCTGCTTTCCAAGCAGGAAGATACGGTGTAGCTTGCGGACATATATGCAAGGCTGTAAAAAAAGAATTTAATGTACCCGTTATAACTTCAATGCACATAGAAAATCCCGGAGTTGAAATGTTCAAAAAGGATATGTACATCATGGTTGGCGGAAACAGTGCAGCTAAAATGAAAAATGATATAGGAGTATTATCAAAGCTTGCGAATAAAATCCTTAACGGTGAAGATATTTTAGGACCTCAAGCAGAAGGATATTATGAAAGAGGAATAAGACATCAAATTTGGCTGGAGAGCAAGATTTCTGCGGCTGATAGAGTTGTGGATATGTTCCTAAAGAAAATCAACGGTAAAGAATATGTGTCTGAATTGCCAATACCAAAATTAGACAGAGTGCCTATAGCTCCTGCTATAAAGGACTTATCAAAAGCAAGAATAGCATTAGTAAACACAGGCGGAATAGTACCGGTTGATAACCCTGACAAAATACAATCAGCTTCAGCTACAAGATGGGGAAGATATGATATTAGCAATAAAAATGGTTTAGAGGGCGGAGAATTCAAGACAATTCATGCCGGATTTGACCCTGCGGCAGCCGATGCTGACCCAGATGTTATCACACCTATAGATGCTTTGAGAGCATACGAAAAAGAAGGAAAATTTGGTTCTTTGCATAATTATTTTTACACTACAGTAGGAACAGGAACTACACAGGCAGAAGCTCAAAGAATGGCAAAAGAGATAATTCCATATCTTCAAAAGGACAATGTTGATGCAATTATAATGGTATCGACCTGAGGCACCTGCACACGTTGCGGCGCAACGATGGTAAAAGAATTTGAAAGAGCAGGATTCCCTATAGTTCAAATGTGCAACTTAATTCCGGTTGCAACAACAGTTGGATCTAATAGAATAGTTCCTACTATATCAATACCTTATCCTTTAGGAGACCCTAGTACTACAAAAGAAGAACAGTGGAAGCTTAGATATCACAGAGTAGGAATTGCACTAGACGCATTAGCTACTGATATAGATGAGCAAACAGTGTTTAAAGTAAAGATTTAAGAATTTAATCTAACTGTTGGTGGCTGTTGTAATGAATATATTTTATGTATATCGGAAATAATTATAAATTCAACAGCCTCGCCAGTATTCTAAAGGAGGAAAAACTTTTGAACAATAATAAAGCTAAGAAAAATAATAGTGTATATATAATTTCATTAATTATTACAGCATTAATAGCTGTTTGGTCAATTCTTTTTAAGGATAGCTTTATAGTATTCTCTAACTCAGTATTTTCTTTTTTAACAGAAAAATTTGGTTGGAGCTATCTGCTGTCAATGACTATATTTGTTGGTTTTTGCATATTTATTGCATTTAGCAAATATGGAAAGATAAAATTAGGGGCAGATGATTCTAAGCCTGAATATAACACTTTATCGTGGTTTGCTATGCTTTTTGGAGCTGGCATGGGTGTAGGACTTGTATTTTGGGGAGTGGCAGAGCCATTATCTCACTTTATTGCACCAGTAGGCGTAGAAGCCGGAACTCCTGAAGCTGCCGACTTTGCGATGAAAACGTCATTCATGCACTGGGGAATTCATCCATGGGCAAATTATTGTATTTTGGGGCTAGCTTTGGCATATTTTCAATTTAGAAAGGGAAAACCTGGTCTTATCAGCAGTATTTTTGAACCATTAATCGGAGAAAAAGGAGTAAAAGGTCCTATAGGAAAAACGATAGATATATTGGCTATATTTGCTACCGTAGCAGGTGTAACTACATCTCTTGGACTTGGTGTTTTACAAATAAATAATGGAATAAACTATTTATTTGGAGTACCGGAAACCTTATTTATTCAAATAGTAATAATTATTGTTTTTAGTGTAATCTATATATGGTCAGCTGTTGGCGGAATTGAAAAAGGAATAAAAGTAGTTTCAGATGTCAACTTGTACCTAGCATTTGGACTTATGGTAGTTGCTGTAATTGTAGGCCCTAATATAAGCATGATAAACAGTTTTGTAAATGGTCTGGGACAGTATATAGGAAACTTCTTAAGTGATAGCTTATTTACTAACACTTATGGAGATAATGGCTGGGTAAATGCTTGGAGAGTATTTTATTGGGCTTGGTGGATAGCTTGGGCTCCATTTGTAGGTGCATTTATAGCTAGAATTTCAAAAGGAAGAACAATAAAGGAATTTGTGCTTGGAGTAGTTTTAGCACCGGCAATAGGCTCATTAATATGGTTTGCTATATTTGGAAGCCTTGGTATAAAGCTTGGTATGGATGGAACATTGTCAGCAGAAGTTATGAGTAAAATAGTATCCGCCCCTGAGACAGCTCTATTTATCATTATGCAAAACTATCCTTTAGGTAAAATATTATCAATAGTATCAATGATATTAGTATGTACATTCTTTGTTACATCAGCTAATTCAGGTACATTTGTTTTATCAATGCTTTCTACAGGCGGAGACTTAAATCCTCCAAATAGTAAAAAGGTAGTATGGGGAGTTGTGCAATCATTGCTTGCAATTGGATTATTAATAGCCGGAGGATTAAAACCGCTTCAAACAATTTCAATTATAGCTGCATTCCCGTTTATTTTCATAATGATATTTGCATGTGCTTCATTAATTAAAGCTTTAAAAAAGGAAAAAATATAATTCTAAATTTAAACACTTAATTTATTGAAACAGCTATATATAGTTTAGCTACGAGAACAGCTTGTTATTTTTAAATTATATACAATGCTAATTTCTGATACTTAATATCTTTACAGCTTTGATGGACAAGATTAACTTTAAAGATAGCGGTCACCTTCGTAAAGTTCCTAAATCAAATTAAGTTTTATTGTACAGTAAACAAGGCTATGAAGAATTCATATAAAATTTTTAATTTTATTTGGATATATATTCTTATATCGGAGCTTAGCTTAAGTATAAAATTATTAATAATATTAAAAAATTATTAATAATTATCGACTCAGTCGAGATATATAATAAACAGCAAAAATTTAATTGAATAGAGGTGATAAATAATAAATAGCCAGTCAACAGGGGACTGGCTATTTTGATTTTTAGCTGCTTAATAATTTTTATCTATAAGAACAATTAACAGCACACAAAATCAAACAGCTCTGTTTGTTGGCACTAAATTGTTAAATTTATATTTATAAATATATGCTATTAATATATTTTAAATCTTGTTGACTTTTTAAAATTATTATGATAATATTAGATAATAAACCTTATCAAGAGTGGTGGAGGGAATGGCCCTATGAAGCCCGGCAGCCTGTTAATCTTTAAATAAAGCGAACTATGTTCACTCCGAAGATTTTCAAGGTGCCAAATCCTGCGATTATCGCAAGATGAGGAGAATGAAACAAAAGTAGTTATCTTTCTCTTCAAGAGGAAGATTTTTATTTTTTGGTGATATTATTTTCTATTTTGTGAAAGCAAGTAAATAAATGATTTAATTTTAATAGTTAATAAAATATACTTTAGACTTGATTTTGCAATTTTGAGAAAATGTTGATAGGTTTAGTAATAAAAATAAAATAGAAAATACAAAGAAAGGAACAATTATTATGAAAAAATGGTTATTTACTTCTGAGTCGGTTACAGAAGGACATCCAGATAAGATGTGTGATCAAATATCGGATGGTATACTGGATGCAATACTAGCATGTGATCCAAATGGTAGAGTAGCCTGCGAAACTACAGCAGCTACTGGTATGATATTAGTAGCAGGACAAATTTCTACTAACTGCTATATAGACATACCTAAAATCGTTAGAGAGGTTGTTGGTGAGATAGGTTATACAAGAGCGAAGTACGGCTTTGACAATTCAACCTGTGCAGTTTTAACATCAATAGATGAGCAGTCATCAGACATAGCTATGGGAGTTGATGCAGCTGTTGAGTTTAAGTCAAGCAAGCAAGATGAAAATGATTTAATAGGAGCCGGAGATCAAGGGTTGATGTTTGGTTATGCTTGCAATGAAACAGATGCGTACATGCCTATGCCAATTTATTTAGCTCATAATCTAGCAAGAAAATTAACTGAAATAAGAAAAAACAATACTCTTGATTACCTAAGACCCGACGGAAAAACTCAAGTAAGTATCGAGTATCATGACAACAAGCCAGTCAGAGTTGACACTATTGTTATCTCAACTCAACACGACGAACATGTAAGCATGGAAACTATCACTCATGATTTAAAAGAACATGTTATAAAAGCAATTGTGCCTGCTGAATTGTTAGATGAAAACACTAAATACTTCATCAATCCTACAGGAAGATTTGTTATCGGTGGACCTCAAGGAGATACAGGCCTTACAGGAAGAAAAATTATAGTAGATACTTATGGTGGATACGCAAGACACGGCGGCGGAGCTTTCTCCGGAAAAGATCCAACAAAGGTTGACCGTTCAGCTGCTTATGCCGCAAGACATATCGCTAAAAACGTAGTTGCAGCAGGACTTGCAGATAAATGTGAGGTTCAGCTTGCATATGCAATAGGAGTTGCAAAACCTGTATCTGTAATGGTTGATACATTTGGTACTAACAAAATAGCAGAGGAAAAAATTGAAGAAGCAATATCTAAAAACTTCGACCTAAGACCGGCTGCTATAATTAGGGACTTAGATTTGAGAAGACCTTTGTACAAGCAAGTTGCAGCCTATGGACATTTCGGAAGAAACGACTTAGACTTGCCTTGGGAAAAACTAGATAAGGTAGAAGTTTTAAAGAAGTATTTATAATACTTTTCTAAACATAAAGATTAAATGTAGATATAAAAAATAGTCATCTTAATGAAGATGACTATTTTTTTATCAATATTTTATTTAACTATTAAATTTTGTATATAAAAATTCTATTATAATTTCTGTGGCTGCCATAAGCCATCTTTAGTCAATAAATCCCAATTTGGATATATAATCTTAACTTCGCTATTAAAATCAATCTTTTCAGTCTTTTTTTCTATATATCCTGAATTAATCATCTTTTGTAACGCAATTTTCACTTCTTCAGGCGGTAAATTTTTATTACGTGAAATAATATCAACAGTTGCCAAAAATGTTGGATAAATTTTACCCGTTGGCTGTGCTGACACATAAGCCATGTTTTCAACAATACATTTTATACAGTAATCCTGTAAGCCTTTATTGCTCTTTGGAAGTTCAACATATTCTGAAGCGGTTTTTTTTAGTTGATTGCTCATAGCCTCTTTAACAGCATAAATAACAACAGTTTTCTTACAATAATTCTTTAAAAAGTTCACGACAGAAGAAAAATGTCCATCGCCTGTAAAAATAATATAAGTATCAATATTTGGTGCAGATATGCTCTTTCGATATATGTAATCAAGCATTAAAAAATCAGTATAATCTTTCTTATATCTATCATCTGGATTTTGAGTATCGATTACTATGTTAGTGATATTTCGTATTTCATGGAGTTCTTGTCCAATATTAGTGGTAAAATCACCGAAAAATGCAATTTCTTCCATATTGTATTTTTCAGATATTTCTAAGTACCATTCTCCGATGTTCGGTCGAATGAAATGTTTATTTTTAATTGAAATATACCAATGCTCAAAGTCTACGAAAGCAATTGCTTTCGGTTTTTTATTTTTCTCATCCTTACTAAATAAACTACTAAAAATTCCCAATAATTCATTCCTCCTTTCTCATTTGATTTTATCGTAATAATTTTCATTTTAAGCTTTATAACTTAATTTACATAATTATCACGATTTCTTATTATATATTTTATAATAAGTTATAAATAAAATCAATAAAGTTTTGTAAAAAAATGGATAAATAATTTAGCGAAGATTCTAATCATACAGATCTTCGCTAATTGTTATTTAATTTCTAAATTGCGAATTATACAGTCCTGAGTAAACTGAATTCAATGCTATAAGCTCATCATGAGTTCCTCTTTCCAATATGCCCTCGTTACCAAAAACTATGATTTCATCGGCATTTTTTATCGTTGAAAGTCTGTGAGCTACAACAACAGTTGTTCTTCCTTTACATAAATCCTCTAGTGATTTTTGTATTAAAAGCTCTGTAGCATTGTCAAGTGCAGATGTTGCTTCATCAAGTATAAGTATCGGAGGATTTTTTAAGAATACTCTTGCTATTGATATTCTTTGCTTTTGTCCTCCTGAAAGCTTGACTCCTCTTTCGCCTATATAAGTGTTATATCCATTTTCTAAAGACATGATATAGTCATGTATATTTGCCTTCTTTGCTGCTTCTATAACCTCTGCCTCTGTAGCATCAACATTTCCATAAAGAATGTTGTCATATACAGTGCCGGTAAATAAAAACACTTCCTGTTGAACTATGCCTATATTGCTTCTTAGCGAAGCTCTAGTCATATCAGCAATGTTTATACCATCAATTGAAATTTCACCGCCGCTTATCTCATAAAATCTTGGTATCAAATGACAAAGAGTAGTTTTTCCTCCGCCTGATGGTCCTACCAATGCAACTGTTTTACCCATACTTATGTTTAAATCAAGGTCTGATAATATATTTTTACTTTCATCATATGAAAAGCTAACCTTATTAAACTTGATTTCACCTTTTAATGTTCCAACATCTTTAGCATCAGCACTCTCTACTTCCGGATTTTCTTCTATTATTTCTATAAATCTTTTAAAGCCTGTCATACCAGACTGATACTGCTCTATAAATGCTATAAGTCTTTTTATAGGTGATGAAAACATACCTATATAAAGAAGAAATGCAGTGAAATCTCCAAAATTGATTACACCTTTAAAATAGAATATACTTCCTCCTGCCAAAGCAACGATTGTTAAAAAGTCCATGATAAAATTAGTGCCTGTATGAAAATCAGCCATAACCTTATATGCCTTTTCTCTAGCTACACCAAAGGTTTCATTGCCTTCCTGGAACTTTTCAACTTCATATTCATCGTTGTTGAATGCCTTTGATACTCTGATACCAGAGATACTGTTTTCAAGATTTGCGTTTACTTCTCCAACAGTTGTCCTAGTTTCCATAAATGCGTCGCTTAATCTAATTCTTTGCTTCATGGAGAACCAAACTAAAATTGGTATAAGTATAAATATTAAAATTGTAAGAGGCAGATTTATAGTGCATAGAATAATAAATGAACCAATTAGCATAATAAATGATATGAATAAATCCTCTGGACCATGATGTGCAAGCTCAGATATTTCCATTAGGTCATTGATTACTCTTGACATTATATTTCCAGTCTTATTTTCGTCAAAATATGAAAACGGTAATTTTTGTAAGTGCATAAAAACATCTCTCCTCATGTTTATCTGCATTTTTACACCCATAACATGTCCATAATATGTAATAAAATAGTTAAGCCCTGCTTTTACTACGTAAATCAAGCCAAGTGCTACAAGCCATATAATCAATAGCTTAAATTCTTGATTTGGAACATAGTCATTGATAATGCTTCTAGTTATTGTAGGATACATCAAATCGCATACAGCCACCAGAAATGCACAAACTAAGTCAGCAAAAAATACGCCTCGCACGGGCTTATAATATGAAATAAATTTCTTAATCATTATGTTTTCTCCTCTGTAAATTTTATTAATTTTTAAGTAATATAAATATTGTATAAATTGTTAGATGTAACTCTAACAACAAAACTTGAAAAAAACTTCCGTAATATCTACGGAAGCATTTATCATTTTTGTGCCGATATTTTAACTATTCTTCTTCGCCTTCGTATTCTTCTTCTTCGTCGTCTTCTTCGTCATAGTCATCTTCGTCATCATATTCTTCTTCCATGAGTTCATCAAAAACCTTAGTTACAGCTTCATATTCTTCATCAGATTCTATAGCTATCAGCTCTATTTCTCCGTCTTCAAGCTCTTCAAATCCGTATAAGAATATTTCTGCATCCTCGGAATCCATCTCATCAACAGGAATCAAAGCAATATATTCTTTTTCTTCTACTGGGAATATCCCTATAATAGCACATTCAACCTCAGTGCCATCCTCTAATGTTAGTGTCATTGTGTCAAAATCATCATGATCATGATCATGGTCGTGGCAATCTCCACCGCAACCACCACAGTTGCAATTATGTTTATCGCTCATATTTAGCATCCTTTCTATTTAATAAATTTACTTATACTAATATCAAATATGTAAAATCAGTATATGTATTCCTAGCTCTTTTTATAGAGAACAGGTTCATGTGAAAACTTATTTTCACAGTGTGAAGATAAATCTTCACATTATATATTAATAAATATATACTATTAAACTCTATCAAATAATACTACAAATTGCAAGATAAATTTTTTATTTTTGTTTGACAAAATTTTCAAATACAATTTGTAATATAAGTATAAAAGCATCACCAAAATCCAGTGATGCTTTTACTATTTTCTTATTTATTTTTTATTTGATTTTCTTTTAAGCAAAGCACCTATCGCTAAGGATAATGAACCTAATCCATAGAAAATCTCTGCTGTTACACCTGCTGTATGTGGTAGCGAACCTCCTGGTACCTGTTCTTCTTCCACAATGATTTCTTCTTCTGTTTGCGGTTCTTCTGTTTGCGGTTCTTCTGTTTGTGGTTCTTCTGTTTGTGGTTCTTCTTCAGTAGTAGCAGGACCACCAGGTATTTCTTCTTCATCAATGTCAACTGGGTCTGTTGGGTCTACTGTGTCTGTTGGGTCTGTTGGGTCTGTTGGGTCAACAGGGTCTACCGGATCAACAGGGCCTACTGGATTATCCTTTGTATAGCTTCCTGTAACTACTACATCTCCTGCCGGCATAGTTTCTGGAACTATACTCCATCCTGAGAATGTATATCCTTCTTTTCCCATTCCATTAGTTAATGGTGCTACTGTTTCTCCATAAGTATATAATTCAGTTTTATAGTTATCAGTTGCAAAATGATCTCCAACTATTTTATATATTATCTTGTAAATATTCATATCGTAGAACAAGTCTATGAATGTGATTTTTTCAACCTTGATTGCAGAGCCTGTTATTGTTATTCCAGAACCTGTTGTTGTTATTCCAGAACCTGTTGTAACGTCCATTATCATCATTGGCTCATCTATTCGTCTATATTCTACTCTAGTTGCATATCTCGAATATGTATGACCTAAGTCATAGTTGATATTTACATAATATTGAGGTTCATTTGCTTTACCGTCATTATTTTCTTGATAACGGTCAACATAAGAAGCCGTACTATATGCTGTCTCATATTTCCATGTTATAACATGGCTTTCTTGAACTATTTCAGTTTCCTTTAACGAATAGTAGAAGTTAATTACATTACCTTCTAATTCTAAGCTTAAGGTCTGAACAGGAAGATTTACATTGTAATCCTTATATTCTTCATCATCCAATGCCCATTCAGTTACTGTTTCACCAAATTTACCTTCTTGCGTAACAGTTTTAATAATCTCATTTTTATCATAATCTATATGATTTACTGTGTACTGAACTATTCTATCACTATCTTTTACGTAGTATACTTCGATTACATTATTAGAAGCTGTTACCATAAATGGTAATGTTGTTGATGTTGAATTATCCTCAACATAACCTTCTGGCGTTTTATCAGATACTGCGGTTACTACCGGAGTATGTACCGGTACAGTTCCATTTGATGTCTCAAACAAATTTCCGTCTTTGTAATAATTTACTGTGTATAATAATGTTTGAGCATCATCCTTAGTATATACTACTGTTACAACA
>DCPV01000014.1:0-5601 GCA_002323775.1 Firmicutes bacterium UBA1535
TGAATTCAGATGGTGAGGTAAGTGCAGAGGAACGAAAAAATATAGAATCAAGAATATTGGCTCTAAATAAAGATATAAAGAAATTATCAGATGTGTGGGACAGCAATGTATACTGGGGAAATTACTATGTTTATAAGCCTGCATTTTTCAATCCTTCTAAAATTTATTACAGCTTTGAAAAACTACCTGTGGGAACTGCTCAGTGGAGTGTTGAGGTAAGTCTTTATGAGCAATACAGGACAGTTTTAAATCCAAATAAGTTATCTGATGAAATAGCTGTTAAAGATGCAGAGTTTTATATAGCTGGTAAACGTGTTTCTGATAGCCAAGGAAGCGATGAAGCTGATGGAGTATATAAGCATAGAGACCCTCTTTATCAGCTTGGAAATTATTATCAGACTCAGGTTATACATAAGGGAGAGGTTTTTTCCTTTGCTTCTGTGGCTGGTATTGCCAAAAAAGTCGTGATAAACAGTACCGAGCTGATGTTTCCTTATGATTTTAGAGCAACTATAAACTCAGGCTCAAAATCTGAGGATCAGAAGCTTAACGAGGTAAATAATACCGTTTGGATAAGAGATGCCGATACAAATTTTACATATAGGATAAACGGAGGGAAGTCAGGAGTAAGAGCTACAGATTCTATTATAAGAATTTATGATACTAAAGGAAATGTGTTTCTTGAACAACGCAGCGGAGAACCTACTAAGGAAGAATTTAGCTATACAATTAATTCTTATAAAACAGGTATAAAACCAGGCTATACTATGACAATAGCAGGATTGATTACTGATGTAGATGGAAAGGTTCTAAAGGAATTTCCGGAGATAAGGGTTGGCTTAGTATTTACAAAAGAGTTGAATATGCTTTCTTTGTTGTCAAGCTTTCAAACATTTAATCAGCCTACAGTAAAAATGCTTGGTAAACTAAATAATCGCTACGATTTAGGTATGAATACAAATCTACTTAAATCTGAAACACAAATTTACACAGATAAAAATGGAAATCAAAGGAAAATAAAGACTATTTCCTTTGGCTACAGCGATGAATATAAGAAAAAATTTACAGAAAATGCTAAGGATACAGAAGAAGGTAAGAAAAGAAATGATGAAGTTTTAAAAGAAGAAACAAAAAATGATAATAAACAAAATCTCATTAAAACAGTAGATGAGGCTTCAAAAGACGCTGATAAGAAGCAGGAGAAGAAAAATTCCGGCGGTGGGGACTTTAATATGAAATATGAAATATCCTTGCTTCTCACCTTAGAGCTTGGACAGATAAAGCAGGAGGGAGGATTATATACTGATGACGGTTATCATTATTTTAGCTCTCTTGTGTTAATGGCAAAGGCTACAGCTGATTATACAAAATCCAATACATTTATGACACCTATAGGTATACCTGTTAAAGTAACCCTTTCGGCGGGAGGAACTGCTGCTGTTGTTATGGCATCTGATGTGGATCATGAGGACCCATATAATGAGAAATATAGATTAGATGGTAGTGGAAATATATCAATTAACCCTGCAAATTACAATATTTATGCTAAATTTATAATTTCTCCTACAGTTACACTTTCTGCGGCTGCTGGTTTTGACAGCATAGACCTTGAAATTTCAGGAACAGCTGATTTTGATTTTCAGTTTACAGCACCAATCAGGGGGGATACAGAGAAATCCTCTGGTAGTGGTGGAATGGTTATTTCATCAAAGTTAAAGCTAAAAATATTATTTGTTCAGAAAAAATGGACTCTTTATAAAGGAGAAAGAATTGAATTTTTCTCATATGGAAAAAGCTACCAAGACTCAATATACAGTATTTTGAATAATCCATACAAGGATTATCTTTATGAGTCAGTAGACGATATATCTGATGATGATATCATGCCAAGAGATTACTTAGATGAAAGAGGTGCTTGGAATGATTATGATGATGAGGATCTTCCTCATGGAGTAAAAAATGGAAATGAGAATGTACTTCTCACAGGTGCTTTTCCGAATTCTCAGACAAAGCTTATAGCTATAGATAATAATAAGTTCTTGCTTTTATTTATTGAAGATGATACATCAAGGGATGTTAGAAACAGAGCTACTCTTATGTATTCTATTATTGACGGAGAAAATGCAACACAGCCTATGCCGGTAGATTCTGATGGGACATGGGATGAAGACCCTAATGCGTTTTTTATAAACGGAAAGGTTTTAGTTACTTGGTCAGATGCTTACAGAGCCTTTACTCCAGACGATAAACAGATAGATGTATTAAGCCTTATGGATATAAGTGGAGCATGGTTTGATATAGATACAGAAAGCTTTGAAGACAAGTTTTGTATAACAAAAACAGTTGTGGGTGGCGATGTGTATAGAGATTCTTCACCTAAAATAGCATATGATTCAGATATAATGCGACTTATGGTTTATTATTTGAAAACTGATTACACAGATAGATGGGAGGTAGGGTATCTTCTTTCAGATGATGGTATACCTTTCTTAGAAGCTCCAAGTCCTTTATATGGAGATATTATAAATGGATATAGTGTTATGGCATATAGATATGCTGATTATAATATGGCTGATGGAGAATTCATTTGGAATGAAACATATGAAGCAGGAGAAGACCTTGACTCCGAAAAGTTTTATGGACAGAGATTTTTGAATTTAACTCCTGTTGCTGAAATCGAAGAAACTGAGTATGATATAGAGGATGAAACCATTAGTATAGGAGAGGGTGCTGATGCACAAATATACACCTTAACTCATACCGGCACAATACAAGTTGTGAAAGAATACAAAGGCTATGACGACCCTAGAATTATTGAAACTACGGTTGCAAGCTACGATTCTGAAGCAATATTTGCATACATAATAGATAAGGATAGTGATTTGAAAACTACAACAGACCAACAGCTTTACATACAAAGATATGATTATACAGATAATACTTTTTCAAAGCCGATTGAAATAACAAGCATAGGTACACAGAATAAGCAGCCGAATTTTATTAATGCAGACAATGAATTATATCTGTATTGGATACAAGAAGGCAAAATTGTCTATACATGTATCAGCAAGCTTTTGCATGCTGGTATGAAGGTTGTTATAGAACCTATAAGCATGAAAGAGGTTTATATCATAGATAAGTCTAACGTTTCTAAGACAGCACACATACTTACAGCTGTTGAAAATGATAACGATATTGAAGAATTCAGTATAATGTCAGATAATAATAACATCTATGCAATGTGGGTGGAATCCTGCATAAGTGCTAAGAATGAATTAGAAGTGGAAAGTCAAGGGATAGAGGGCGTAGAAAATATTAATCAAGAAAGACAAATTCTCCTAGCTTGCAGTCTTATTGGCGAAGATAGTGAGAGATTAACTTGGTCAGAACCTGTTCAAATAACTGATGATAAAGCACAGTCGTTTAGAAGCTTATCGTTTGTTCCGGTGGGTAAAGACAGCTTTACTGTAGCATATTTAAGATATATTCAAAAATATGATAGTGAGGAAGGATATTTCACAAGTGCAAATTCACTCCACACCTTAGCCGTGAATGAGTTTTATCTTAGCTCTGATCCTGAGCTTGGAGAAATTTTGATAAGCGAGGAGCTTCCTAAGGCCGGTCAGACAGTTTCAGTAATATCTACGATAAAAAATACTGGTCTTTCTCCATTTGATAAATATAGTTTACAGTTTTTTGTAAGTAAAAACGGAGAAATTATAAGCTCATATGAAAACATGGATAAGGATATATCGCATATATTAGGTGGAAGTACGGAAACAATTTACGGAAGCTTTACTATGCCTGAGGATTTAAGAGATGTAAATGAGCTAAAGATAGGATACGCAATAAAGGATGAGAAAGGCACAATATTATTAACTAAGGAAAAAGAGATAGAATTAAAGCCTGAATTAGTTATAGAAGTTGGCGAATGCGAAATCATAGATGCTGACACTGTGGCTGTAAAACTTTATATAAGAAATCTAGGAAATAAAGCTTATGATGATAATTTTGAAGTGTTATCCAAGTCCAATACAATACATAGAGGAAGGGCGTTTATCGAGGCTGATGAAATGAGCAGCATATCCTTAAATCTTAATGTCAGAGATATTGATTTTAGCGAAGTAAAATTAGATGAGTATGGCGGAATTTATGATTTTATTAATCTTGACTTCAAATTTGGAGGATTTTATGCGAAAACAGAAGTGCAGCGAAGACTGTCAGCTCGGGATTATGAACAATTACAAAGCATAGAAAGTTTTGATATATTGTTTGGGGGACGCAGAATTGCTGATATGAACAATGTTTATATTGCTTATGATGATGTTGCTGCTTTACAAGCAGAAGTTATCAAAGATAAAATCACATATACAGATGGTATGATTCCGGAAAATATGGAGCTTGTATGGAATTCTTCAAACACAAATGTAGTAACTGTACTCTCAAATGGTACTTTACTCCCAATGTCAAAAGGAAAAGCAATTGTAACTGCAAGTTTAAGACCTGTCAGTGCAAATTCTGTTTCATATAGCGATGGTACTTTTGATATCAGAAGTAATTCACACAAACTACCTAATGGTGCAAAAAAAGAAATTAGAGTCATAGTAAATGTAAATGACTATTCTGATGATAAAGATAATGCTTCTGAAAACAATCATAGCGGCGGAAATATATCTGGAAATATTATCTGCGATGAAAAGCTTGAGGGAGATAAACTGATTTTGACTCTTGATGGAAATAATCTTGCTAAGATACTTGAGGATATAAATGAAAGCTTAACTATAAATTCAAAAAAAGATTACGATATAAAGCATATTGAATTAAGATTTACCGCTGATAACATCAAGGCATTTGAAAAAAGTAATATAAAAAACTTAGTCATAGATACTCTTGTTGGAACTATTAATTTTGACAGGAAGGCAATTGATACAATTATAGAAAAATCTTCAGGAAATTCTGTGAGTATTTCATTTAATGTAAATCTAAGGGATATCGATATATATTTGAAAACACAGGATATGATAATAGAGGACTTAAATGGTGGGACAATGCTTGTTTCAATATATTTTGAACCTGATGAGGATATGGATGAAAGTGGGATAGTTGTATATAAAACTGAGCCTATAGATAAAACTATAGTAAAGTTGTCAGCTTACTTTTCTGAAATGAAGAAGATTTTATTTAGAACAACAAAGACAGGTAAATTTAGTATCGAATATAATGGAGTTAATTTCAAGGATAATTTAGGGTGGGCAGAATACTATATAAAATTCTTGTCTTCAAGAGGAATTGTTTTTGGTACAGGAGACGGAATTTTTGACAAGGATAAAAAAGTAAGTAGAGCTGAATTTATAACTATGCTATCACGCCTTATAGATGAAACATATTTAGAAAATGAACAAAGTTACTTTAATGATGTAAGGAGCGGTGCATGGTATGAAAAAGCTGTAAATTGGGCATTTAAAAATAACATCATAAAAGGTACGGACAACAATGAATTTTTACCTCAAAAGCCTATAAGTCGTGAGGAAATGGCTGTGATACTGTATAGGTTTATACAATATGCAGAATTTAAACTGTCATATGGACCTTATGAAGAAT
>DCPV01000014.1:5757-5996 GCA_002323775.1 Firmicutes bacterium UBA1535
GAGTATTGAAGCAATAAACTCAATTAAATCCTTAGGCATTATTAATGGTACAGGAGAAGGAAATTTTAAACCAAAAGAATTTTCATCAAGAGCTGAATCTGCTAAGGTTATTGCACAAATTTTATATTTTTATCTAAAATAGAAATAAACAATTAAAAGAGATATCCCAAGAATTATTCTTGGGATATCTCTTTTTTATTTCCATACTTCTTTTTTATACTTTCAGTAAGCAGATATTC
>DCPV01000099.1 GCA_002323775.1 Firmicutes bacterium UBA1535
CCGGTTTGTTTACAGGTAGAAGAAATGTTTCGTGAGCTCAGTGCTTTATATTATAATGACAATAGTATTGTGAGTGAAATCACAACAGAAAATAGTATTGCTAATCTTCGTGAGGTTTATAGATTTATCTATGATAATTTTGATGTTTTTAGACTGCTAGTCGTTGGCTCAGAGGGATCTTCAAAATCCGATTTTGTTCATACAATTGTAGATTATGAGGTAACGCACACAATTGCTTATTTGAACAAAATAAATAAAGATAAATATATAAATACAAAGATAAACAGTACAGTCCTCCATATGATATCAGAAAGTTATATAAATACAATTCTTGAGCCTGTACGTCATAACATGAGTTATGAACAGGCTATTGAGAATCTTGAGTTTTTATGTATCTTCTATACCGGTGGCTGGAACAGCATTTTTAATGAAATAATTCAGTGAAAAAAGTATGGCTAAAGTCATATTTTTTAAAGCACACAGTTAGCGCATGCTAACTGTGTGCTAGGCAAATAAATTTATTGGTAAGGCATTTTTTTAAAACAAATAGTTAGTTTAAACTAACTAAATTATTAAAGGAGGGAATTATGTCTAATCATAATGTAAAAAATTCACAAAGTAACACTTCGCCAAGCAATGGCATGAAACGTATGTGGGAGCTAGCATTTACTCAAAAAATACTTGTTATATCATCTTGCGTGCTTTCTGTTGTTAGTGTGGCGGTATCATTCGTTCCATTTATTGCAATCTATTATATTATCCGTGAACTGGCTATGAATATGGGAAATTTAAGCGGTCTTGACGGTGCTTATATAGTGCGTCTTGGCTGGCTTGCCGGTGGGTCGGCAATCAGTGCAATAATACTAAATTTTTTTGCCTTGATGTGCTCACATCTTGCCGCTTTTAAGACGTTGTACAGCTTAAAGCTTAAATTTACCAGTCATTTAGCAAGTTTACCGATGGGATTTCATACTGATAATTCCACAGGCAAAATACGAAAGGTAGTAGATGACAATATTGAAAAAATTGAGGGCTTTATTGCACATCAGCTTCCCGATATTGTTGGCTCATTTGCAACACCTATAGTTATATTAATTATACTTTTCGTATTTGATTGGCGTATGGGCTTAGCTACTCTTGCTCCTATTATCTTACTGTATGTACTCCAAAGTATATATATGGGAAAAAATTCTATAAAATTTATCAAGACATATCAAGACTCACTTGAGGATATGAATAATGCTTCTGTAGAGTATGTGCGAGGTATTTCAGTTGTCAAGGCATTCAGCCAGACGATATATTCTTTCCGTAAATTTTATGATTCTATTAAAACCTACGGTGATTTTGCTCTTGCTTACACAAAAGCGTTTAAAAACGGATTTGTAATGTTTCTCGTCGTTCTTAACAACATATACATATTTTTAATTCCGGTTATAATCTGGCTTTCGGGTGGCGTTGAAGATTATCCAAAGTTTGCAATGTCTGCATTGTTTTATTTAGTCTTTTCTGTTGCTATTACCGCACCGTTTCTTAAGCTTATGTATGTATCTCAAAAGGGCAGACAGATTGCTGATGGGATTGAACGTATGGACAGGGTATTTAATGAAAAGCCATTGCCTGAAGCTAAGTATCCTAAGACAACAAATAATTTTGACATTGATTTTGAAAATGTTAGTTTTTCATATGATGAAGCAGAGGCTTTATCCGGAATTAGCTTTACTGCAAAGCAAAACGAGGTTACAGCACTTGCAGGTCCGTCAGGCTCCGGTAAAAGCACTATTGCCCATTTAATTCCTCGTTTTTATGATGTAGGTACAGGAAGCATCAAAATTGGCAAGCTTGATATTAGAGATATGTCAAGCGAATACCTTATGAATATTGTAAGCTTTGTGTTTCAAGAGGTATTTCTATTTCAGCAAAGCATCCTTGATAATATCAAAATTGGCAATAAAAATGCCAGCCTTAATGATGTGATTGCCGCAGCAAAGGCTGCACAATGCCATGAATTTATTGAAAAACTGCCAAATGGATATGACACAGTCATTGGCACTAACAATATACATTTATCTGGTGGAGAAAAGCAACGTATTGTCATTGCAAGAGCAATTCTGAAAAATGCTCCTATTATTGTTCTTGACGAAGCCACTGCTTTTGCTGATCCGGAAAATGAGCATAAAATACAGCTTGCTTTTGAGTAGCTGATGAAAAATAAAACTGTAATTATTATAGCTCATAGACTATCTACTGTTCGTGGTGCTGACAAAATTCTTGTTATTGATGAAGGCAGGCTTGTCGAAGAAGGAAAACACGATACTCTTGTCGGCTTAGGCGGTCGATATAGCCATATGTGGCAGCAGTATACATCAGCAATGAGCTGGACTATTAGTGAAAGGGAGGTGGCAAACAATGTTTAAAAAGCTGCTTAATTTATCTGATAAGGGAAGTAAAAATCTAAATCATGCAATTTTAGTTTGTGTATTGGCAAATATAGTCCTCTTTTTACCATTTATGGTAATTATGCAGGTTATGCAAAATGTTATCGAGCCTTTGACAGCCGGAACGCCGCTAGATACCGGAAAACTATGGGTACTAACTGCCTTTGGAGTGCTTGCAGCCGCACTGTACTTTATTGTGTACAGCGTTGAATATGATAAGACCTATACTACAGCATATTCGGAAAGTACCAATATCCGTATCGAGGTAGCAGAACATATGCGTAGACTTCCCCTTTCGTTTTTCAATCGCAAGGATTTGTCTGAGCTGACTACAAATATTATGGGTGATTGTGCTACAGTTGAGCAAATAATGAGTCACGCAGTACCACAAATTATGGGAAATGCAATTTCTATTCTCATTATTTCTATCATGCTTTCATTTTATGACTGGCGTATGACACTTTTGTTACTTTTCGTTTTGCCAATTTTTATGGGAGTAATTTATCTTTCGAGGAAAATTCAGGAAACACTTTGAGAAGGACATGTTAAGGCAAAGCTAAACGTTTT
>DCPV01000285.1:0-4076 GCA_002323775.1 Firmicutes bacterium UBA1535
CAAGGGTTGAGCCTTTGAGACTAGAAAGTGAAAAATCACAAGAATACATAAATTTAAAAGAAAATTTAAAAAACATAGAACTAAATCTATATGTTAGAGAATATGAAAAAAACAAGGAACAGCTTGTTATTTTTGAAAATCAAAAGTCTGAGGTTTTAAATACTAAGCAAAATATAATTTCAAGGCGAGATAATTTAGAAACACTTATTTCTGAGGAAAAAGAAAACTTAATATTGCTTGATAAGGAAATTCTTTCGCTGGAAGGTACAAAAAATAGACTTTCCAAGAGTTATGATGAAAAAAATAACCTAATAAAGGTTCAAAACGAGAAGATTTTTTTGTACTCTGAAAATATTGAAAGTATCGAAAGCGAAATTGAATTATTAAAGAAGCGAAAAAATGAATTATTGCAAAAAATAGAAGATAATAATACTGAAATAAAAAATTTAAGCTCATCCTTGGAAGATAAAAAAATTGAATATGATAAATTAAATGAAGAAGCACTAGCGTTTAAAATAAAAATGGAAAGCTCTATTAATGCGAGCGAAGAAAAAAGAAGCAGTTTATTTGAAATGCACAAGTTCATTAACAAGCTTCAAAGCGATAAAAATTCTACAGAATCAATCATAGCAAATTTTCAAGAAAGAACTCTGCAATTTGATAAGGAAATTGAGATTGAGAGCAGAGAAAAGGATACAAAGCTTAATGAGTTAGATGCTGTTAAAAATGAGCAGGTCGACAACGAAAAAATATTGGTAAATTATGAAAAAAATTACAATGTAAATCTAAAGAAACAAGAGAATTTTTTAGAAGATAAAAAAGAAATGGAAAATAGGCTCAGAGTTTCTCTAAATGAGCTAAATACTGCTAATTCAAGGATTGCCTTTTTAAATAATATGGAGTCTCTTTATGAAGGTTACTATAAAAGCGTTCAGACGCTTATGAGCTTACATAAAAAAGAGGGACTTTTTAGGGCAGCAATTAATGGAACTGTTGCAGATATAATAAAAACGGATAAGAGATATGAAACAGCTATAGAAATTGCACTCGGTTCAGCTATACAAAATGTCATTGTCAACAATAATCAAGATGCAGAGGCTATAATTGAGTATTTGAAAGAAAAGCAAATAGGTAGGGTAACATTTTTACCTATTAGCACAATTAAGGGCAGAGGCCTGAATAATGATGAATTAAACCTTTTAAATCAAAATGGAGTTATTGATACTGCTGATAATTTGATTGAAGCTGACGATATGTATTCTAATATTATTAAAAGCTTGCTCGGAAGAACAATTATAGTCGAAAATATCAGAGATGGCTTTAGGGTGGCGAAATTATCCAATAACACGCTTAAAATTGTAAGTATTCAAGGCGATGTTATAAATCCCGGAGGAGCTGTAACAGGCGGATACATAAGTGGTAAAAATCAAAATATTCTAAGTAGAAAAAGAGAAATCGAAGAAAGTCAAGAAAAATTAGTAAATCTTAATAGAAAATGCAAGGATATAGAGCAGGATATAAAAAATATTGACAAAGATTTGACAGTTTGTCATAAGGAAATTAATACATTAAAATTAAATATTGAAGAAACAAACAAGCTAAGTATGCAGATTGATAATAAAATTAGCTTATTAACAGAGCAAATATCAAAGATTGAGATATCTATAAACAGATATCTTAAAGACAAAGCTTATATTATAGAGGAAAATGAAAAAAGAATTGCTGATATTGATACGATTGATAAAAATATTGAGCAAATAAAGCTTAATATTGCAGAGTTAGAAAATGAAATCAACGATATAGCACATACTAATAAAGCTGATAAAGAGAAATATGATGAATTAAACTTAATTCTCAGTATGAAAAACAGTGATATATCTGCTGCTAATCAAGAAATAAAATTTATTGAAGAAAAAATTAGCAATGCTAATCTTGAACTTGATAAAAACAATGAGATGCTAGAGCTTAAAATCAGCAGCTTAAGTAATACAGATACTGAAATTGAATCTGCAAAGCTTCAAATTAGTATACTTGAAAGCGAATGTAAAGAATTGAAGAAAAGCTTAGACGAAAGCGAAGAAAATTATAATTCCAAAAAAACTAATTTAGCAAAAACACAAGATTTGATTAATAATTCTCAGGTAGAATTAAATAATATAAACAAGAAAATAACTGAGATTTTGGATGATGAATATGCAATAAATATTAAAATAGAAAAGCTTAATTCAAAAATTGATGAAATATCTAACCGATTATGGGAAGACTATGAGATGAACTATGCAATGGCTTTGCCATATAAAAATGAAGATCTCAGCTATACAAGAATTAATAATGATGTTTCAGATATAAGAAGAAAATTAAAGAGTCTGGGCGATGTTAATATTAACGCTATCAAGGAATACAAGGAAGTTAAAGAAAGATATGATTTCCTAACAAAGCAAAAGCAGGATTTAATAGATGCAAGAAATCAATTAAATGATGTTATAAAAGAGCTTGAAATTAAAATGCGAGAACAATTTGTAGAAGAATTTTCAAAGATAAGAGTTTTATTTAATGAGGTTTTTTCAGACTTGTTTAATGGTGGAAAGGCTGATGTTTACCTCGAAGATGAAGCTGATGCGTTAAACAGTGCAATAGAAATAGAAGCACAGCCGCCAGGAAAAAAACTAAGCAAAATAACACTTTTGTCAGGCGGAGAAAAGGCATTAACTGCCATAGCACTTTTGTTTTCAATACTTAAAACAAAACCAACATCATTTTGTATATTAGACGAAATTGAGGCAGCACTTGACGATATCAATGTATACAGATTTTCGAGATATTTGAAGGAGTTTTCAAAGGAAACGCAGTTCTTGTGTATAACACATAGAAAGGGTACAATGGAAAGTGCAGACACTCTGTATGGTACAACGATGGAAGAAAAAGGTGTAACTAAGCTGGTTTCAATGAGATTGTCAGAGCTTGAATGATTTAACTTTTAGAATAACGGGAGGTAAAAATGTTTAAAAAGTTATTTGGATTAGGGAATAAAGAGAAGAAAGAAAATGAAGTTCTCAAAGAAAAAAATGTAGATAAGAATTTAAAAGAAGATTTAGATGATGAAATTGACGAGGATTTTGAGCAAGCTAGTGAGGAAGAAATTCTAAAAGAATTAGAAGATATTGATTTTGATGATGAAGATACGCAGATAGAAACACTCTTAGATCTTGAGGAAACTGATAAAAGCAAAGAGCTTAGAGAAGAAGAAAATACAAAAGATAAATCAAAGGAAAATAAGGAAATTAAGACAGAAGATAATAATGATGATAAACCGAAAGAAGAAAAAAAGGGTTTCTTTGCAAAAATAAGAGAGGGATTATCTAAGACAAAGGCCAGCTTTACGGAACAATTTAACAATATTTTTAATCTATATAAAAAGATAGATGATAATTTATTAGATGAAATAGAAGAAACTTTGATATCTGCTGATATTGGCATGGAGCTTACAATGGATATTATTGACTATATCAAGGAAGAAGTAAAGAAAAATAAAATTGAAGACCCGAATGAAATCAAGAATATAATTAAAAAATACTTAGTAGATATGTTAAATTCTGCTAAAAGCTTTGACGATATAGATGGAAAACAAAAAATAATGATGATAGTGGGTATAAATGGAGTAGGAAAGACAACTTCTATAGGAAAACTATCATATAGACTTAAAAATAGTGGTAAAAGTGTTATAGTAGCTGCCGGGGATACATTTAGAGCTGCGGCTATAGAACAGTTAGAAGAATGGTGTAAAAGAGCAGGTGTAGACATAATTTCAAGTGAACAAGGCTCAGACCCTGGCTCTATAATTTATGATGCAATACAAGCTGCAAGAGCAAGAAAAACAGATGTATTGATTTGTGACACAGCAGGAAGACTCCACAATAAGGTAAACCTTATGAATGAGCTATCAAAAATATTCAAGATAATAGAAAAAGAATATCCTTCAGCTCAGAAAGAGGTTTTGCTGGTTATAGACGCTAACACAGGTCAAAACGGTTTAATTCAAGCGAAGCTATTTAAAGAATCATGCTCAATAGATGGAA
>DCPV01000285.1:4113-7242 GCA_002323775.1 Firmicutes bacterium UBA1535
AATAATATTGACAAAGCTTGACAGTACAGCAAAAGGCGGAATTGTATTTCCAATAGTTAAAGAACTTAATGTACCGATAAAATACATCGGAGTTGGAGAGAAAATAGACGATATGCAGATATTTGATTCTGAAATGTTTGTAGATGCTATATTTGAATAATTCATATTAATTTGTGGGTGAAGACCAATGGAAATTACGCAAAATGATTTAAGTGAAGCAAAACGTCAAATAGATTCAACGCTTCATAAGTTGAGAGAAACTATAAAAACATTTGAATCAAAAGAAAATAAAGAAAGATATAAATCACAAATAACCTTAGCAAAAAATAGAATAAAAGCATTTGAAATTGCTAATTATTTGATTGAAAAAGAAATTGATAAATAGAGTATAATTTATGAAAAGAGTATGGAGGATAAAAAAATGCAGGCGGAAACAATATTATCTAAATTAGGAATTCTAGGTATAGACGATATATTTGATAATGAGGAAGCTATTTTTAATAATGCCAAGAAATTTCTTGAAATGCAACAATTATACAATGCTGCAATAAAAGAGCTCAACACAAAATTAGAAATATTGAACGAAGAATTTCAAGTAAAATATGACTATAATCCAATACATCGTATAGAAACTCGTTTAAAATCTCCAAAGAGCATACTAGAGAAGCTAGAAAAGAGGGATTTGCCGATAAATTTTGAATCAGTACAAGAAAACATTCAAGATATAGCAGGTATTAGAGTAATTTGCAATTACATAGATGACATATACAAAATAGAAGATTTTTTCTCAAGACAGGATGATTTAAAAATAATCCGTGTAAGAGATTACATCAAAGAGCCAAAAGAAAACGGATATAGAAGCTTACACCTAGTATTGCAAATAAAAATTTACTTATACGATAGAATAGAGCTAATACCAGTAGAAATCCAAATCAGAACAATAGCTATGGATTTCTGGGCAAGCCTAGAACACCATCTAAAATATAAGTCTGAAAATGAAATCCCCAAATCACTAAAAGACAGACTAACAAATTGCTCAGACGTTATAACTAAGTTAGATGAAGAAATGCAGTTAATTTATAAAGAAGTAAGAAAGTTGGATAAATAAGGGAAATTACTAGATAGAAAGAATTGTGAATAATGATGTATATTCGCAATTCTTTCTATTAAATTTATTAAAAAAATAATGTGAAAGGAACAAAAGCAAAAATGTCCATAGAAAGAGTGAGAGGATATCTAAGAAAATGGAATATAGAAGATAAAATCCTAGAGTTTGAAGTATCAAGCGCAACAGTAGAATTAGCAGCCAAGGCAGTAGGTTGCGAGCCTCAAAGAATAGCAAAAACCGTAGCATTCAAGGTGTCGGACAAAAGTGTCCTAATAGTAACAGCAGGAGACACAAAAATAGACAACCCAAAATACAAAGCAAAATTCGGCACAAAAGCAAAAATGCTAACAAGAGAAGAACTACTAGAAACTGTAGGTCATGATATAGGTGGAGTATGCCCTTTTGGTATAAATGATGGGGTAGAGGTATACTTAGATGAATCTTTAAAAAGATTTACTACAGTATTTCCAGCCTGTGGCAGTGCTAATAGTGCGATAGAGCTTACTATTGAGGAATTGGAAAAATGTTCTAATTTTATTGAGTGGATAGATGTGTGTTTGATAGTATAATTAATAAGATTTTATGTATTATTGTTATTAAATATATAATTAAATTTTATTTGATATTTTAAAATCTCAAAAGATATTTATTTACTTTATAATTCTTTTAATATAAAAAATAACAAATATATTTTTCAAATAACTATTGACATTAACGTTACGTAATGGTTTATCCTGTTATTGTGAGGTGAGATAAGTGGAATACACAATAAATAAATTAGCTGGGATGTCTGGAGTTAGTACCCGTACACTCAGGTATTACGACCAAATTAAATTACTTTGTCCTAAAAGGATATCTTCTAACGGATATAGAATATATGGTGAAGCCGAGGTTGATTTATTGCAGCAAATACTTTTTTATCGTGAGTTGGGGTTGACATTGGAGGAGATTGGCCATATCCTCAAAGATCCTAAGTATGACAAAAACAAGGCTCTTGAAGGTCACTTGTCTGCACTCTTGCTAAGAAAAAATCAAATTGAAATGCTGATTAACAATGTAACAAAAACTATCAGCTCGTTGAAAGGAGAAATTATTATGAGTGACAATGAAAAATTTGAAGGCTTTAAGCAGAAAATGATTGATGATAATGAAACAGCCTATAGCAAAGAAATTCGTGAGAAATATGGTGATGATGTTGTTGATGCTTCTAATGCTAAGATAAAGGGAATGAGTAAGGAGCAAATGGAGAAGGCAGAAGAACTTCGTATAGAGTATGAGAGTCTTTTAAAAATTGCCTTTGAAAAAGGCGACCCTGCAAGTGATGAAGCACAAAAGGCATGTGATTTACACAGACAATGGATTTGTGTGTTTTGGAAAGATGGTATGTATTCAAAAGAGGCACATAAGGGACTCGCAGAAATGTACGTTGCAGATGAAAGATTTACTGCTTATTATGATAAAATTGCGCTTGGATGTGCAAAATTTTTACGAGATGCCATTAATATTTATTGCAGATAATAAAACAACAAAAGTTAATTTATAAATAGGTTGAAATTGTAATTAATCTTATAATTGATTTTTACAAAGCTCGTTTAACAGGAAACTGATAAGAGAGTTTTTGCTTAATATAGTTTATAGTAGACTAATTATATATTTGATAGTATAATATTCATATGATAAATATGCCATAATATTATCGAAGGAGGTAATTTTTATGCTAAACATTAATAAAAATGTAAAAGAATTATCATTAGAACAACGTGAAGAACTATTAAAGGTGTTAAAGATTCGTTTTGAAAAAAACATGAATTTCCATAAGGGTATTGAATGGAGTGAGGTACAAGAAAAGCTAGAAACTAATACTGAAAAACTGTGGTCGCTCAATCAAATGGAAGAAACAGGTGGCGAGCCAGATGTTATTGGCTATGATAAAGAAACTGGAGAGTATATTTTTTGCGACTGCTCAGCAGAAAGCCCTAAAGGACGAAGAAGTATCTGCTATGACCATGAAGCATTAGAAT
>DCPV01000285.1:7393-22557 GCA_002323775.1 Firmicutes bacterium UBA1535
GTATCTGCTATGACCATTAAGCATTAGAATCAAGAAAAGAAAATAAACCACAAAATAGTGCTATGAATATGGCAGATGAAATGGGTATTGAGCTTTTAACAGAAGAACAATATCGTGTTCTTCAAAGACTCGGAAATTTTGATACAAAGACATCAAGCTGGGTTAAAACTCCTGATAATATCAGAAAACTTGGCGGAGCTGTATTTTGTGACCGTCGTTATGATACTGTTTTTTTATATCATAATGGAGCAGAATCATACTATGGCTCAAGAGGTTTTAGAGGTATACTAAAGATATAAATTTTAGCTTGTTTAGATTGATACTAAATAGAAATTAAAAACAAAAAATACAATATAAAAATCTTACCTACTTTATAATTAAGTAGGTAAAGCTTTTTATTTGTTATTAGTATGAGTACAGTGAGAGAAAGGATAAAATTATGAATATACTAATTAGTGCATGCCTATTGGGAGTTAATTGCAGATATGACGCAAGTAGTAAAACAATACCTGAGCTTGAAGAACTTATGTCAAAGCATACTTTAATTCCGGTATGTCCTGAACAGCTCGGTGGACTATCAACACCAAGAAGCGCTGCTGAGATAAAAGGTGATTTAGTGATAAATAAAGACTGCGTTGATGTGACAGAGGAGTTTATAAAGGGAGCTGAGGAAACTTTAAAAATAGCAAAAATTTATAATTGTAAATATGCTATATTAAAAGAAAAAAGCCCTTCCTGTGGAAGTGAAAAAATATACGATGGTACTTTTTCTAAAACCATAATTGATGGTGACGGATTTGCAGCTAAACTTTTAAAGAAAAATGGCATAAAAGTAATTGGTGAATCAGAAATAAACTCAAAATTACATGAATTATAATGGTGTTATCAATAAATATAAAAGGTGCATAAATAAGATGAAAATAGATTTTTATTACTGGAGCTATCAATGTCCAATTAACTTAGAAATACTTGAATTATTAGATGAATATAATGATAGATTTGATATAAGTACATATAACATAGAAGAAGATTTTAATTTGGCTAAAAATCAAAAAATATTTTTTCCATTTCTAATGGTAGTTGATGGAAAAGAAAGATTTAAAGCACCTATAAATAGAAGTTTTTTAAATAAACTATTAAATGGTGAAAAATGCGTAGAAAGACCATATATTATTGATTTTGGTACTGAACAATACAAAGGAAATATCATTCCTTTAACTAAAAATAGTATTTCATTGACATCTAGCAAATGTACTCTGACAAATTCTTGTGATAGCTGTAATAAAAAAGCTGTATTTTTATCAAAGTATTGTGATGATGTATTTGGATATTTGAATGTTGAGGATGAAAAAGTTTTAGGTGGAGTTGAGTATATACCAACAAACTACGTTCCTTATGATATACCAAAAAATGAAGACTATGCTTTTTTAACGTGCTTATATCACTCGTCGACACAATATGACTGCAAGCATTATCCACTTATGGAGCTTGAAAAACACTTGAAAAACAAATACACAAGAATTTATGCGATAACAGATGAGATAGGAACATTTCCAAATGGTAATTTAAAATGGTTTTTGGAGCATGGTTTTACTGATGAAGGTGTTATTGCTAGTGAAGAAAATTATTGTAAATTACATCTTGTTTGTAAAGAGATATAATAAAGATATGTTTTATTTATTTGTTGCTAGAAATTTTTTAGGAGGCTTACAATGGCAAAGGTTAAATTAAAAATTATTGAAAGTAATTGCAGATGCAATTATCATAATGTGGGAGATGAGTTTATAGTTGAAGATTTATGTCCTCCGATTTGTCATGAACTTTGGAGCTGTATGTATCCATTTGTTTATGCTTTGCAAAATGGTGCTATGTTAGATTATGGGAATGAAAAAGCGCCGATGTTTGATATCAAATGTCCTGATGAAGAAAGAGTTATAATACATGGAGAAAGAATATAGTAAGATGAAAAAATTAGATAGAGAATTTTACAATAGAGACTCAATAATAGTTGCCAGAGAACTTTTGGGGAAGACGCTTGTTCACGAAGTTGACGGACAAAAAATTTCTGCGAAGATTGTTGAAGTCGAAGCATATATGGGTATTGAAGATAAAGCTGCACACTCCTATGGTGGAAGAAGAACACCAAGGGTTGAGGTTATGTATGGAGGGGCAGGTTTTTCATATGTGTTTATTATTTACGGAATGTACTATTGCTTTAATATAGTTACTAGAGAAGAAGGAAATCCTCAAGCTGTTCTGATAAGGGCTGTTGAACCAATTGAAGGTTTTGACTTAATGGCTCAAAACAGATTTAAAAAATTATATAATCAATTAAGTAAAAGCCAAATAAAGGGCCTAACTAATGGACCGGGTAAATTGTGCAATGCACTTTTAATTGATAAAGAATTAAATGGAGAAGATTTATGTGGCAGTAAGTTATATGTTGAAGAAGGACAGGGCGAAAAGTTCACTGTAATATCTTCTAAGCGAGTAGGGATTGATTATGCAGAGGAAGCTAAGGACTATCTTTGGAGATTTTACATAAAAGATAACAAATATGTGTCTGTAAAATAATTATATCATTGCATTTGAAAGTGTTAGGTAAAATAAACGATGCTGTTAATGAAATATTTATATTTGTGTATTTCTAAAAGAAAAGAGGTATTTATGATACACGTTAATGTTAGAGGAATAATTGAAAGAGATAATAATAATCAAAAAGAGATTGTAATACAGTTAAGGAAAAGAAAAGGTGAGCCGGAATGCTTTGAATTACCTGGAGGAAGAATTGAAGAATATGAATCCATTACTGAAGCTTTAAGAAGGGAAGTATTTGAAGAAACTGGATTGCATTTAAAGCATATTAAAAATGAAAAAGAACAAATACATACAAAACCTCAAATATCTTCATTTGAGATGCAATGTATAAAACCATATGCTGCATATCAAACTTTATCCGGTCCTGTCGATTCGTTTGGCATATATTTTTTATGTGAAGCAGAGGGAGAGTTTTTAAAGGCTGGTGATGACACTGAAAATGCACATTGGGCATCAACGGATGAAATAAAAAATCTTATTAATGATAATAAATTTTCAGACATAGATAAACCAGCTATGCTTATGTATTTGAGTGAATTTATATAAGTGAGCAAAGAATTAATACGAAAAATAAGTTGGATTTTAATTACTTATTTGTGCTGACAGTGACAGCGACGATATAAGTAATTAAAATCCAATTTTTATTGTTTTTATAAAATTAAAACATTTCATAAAAGAAATAAAGATGTATACAAGGTATTACATTTACAGTTGAATACTATGATAATCATTTGATTAATTTTTCATATGCTATTTTTCGCTTAACACATCTCTGTCTAAGCATAAGGATAAACCTTTTATTTATTTTAATTAAATTTTAATCTTAAATTAATTTGACAGATTAGAATATTTATATATAATTAATTGTATAAATAGAAAAAATTGGTTAATCACAATATAGATAATATCTATTTTAGAACTGATATACTATCGTTGTGGCAATTAAAAGAAAGGTGAATTTTATGAAAGCGATTGAAGTCAATAATTTGACGAAGAATTTTGGCAAAACAAAGGCAGTAGATGATATTTCATTCTCAGCAGAAGAAGGCAAAATCACAGCAATTTTAGGTCCAAATGGTTCTGGAAAAACAACAACTATAAAAAGCATATGCAATATAATAATACCAGATGGAGGAAGTATTAAAATCAATGGCAAGAGTAATATAAAATCCATCGATAGAATTGCGGCTTTGTTTGAAGGAACTAGAAATTTATATTGGAGACTTACACCAATTGAAAATCTTCGTTACTTTGCCGGAATAAGAGGTCTAGGAGGTAAGAAGATAGAGTTAAAAATAGATGAATTGATGGAACGATTTAATTTGACTGATAAGAAAAATACATTAGTAAATAATTTATCAAGAGGTATGCAGCAAAAAGTCGCTATTGCAATGACTTTGGTTTGTGATACGGATATTATAATTTTAGATGAGCCAACTCTTGGATTAGATGTTGAAAGTTGTTTGGATATAAAAGAAGTGCTTAAAAGTATTTCTGTAGATATGAAAAAAACAATTCTGCTTAGTACGCACGATATGCACTTAGTTCAAGATATTTGCGACGATGTCATTATTATGGCTAAAGGAAAAATTATAGCACATGATGCTATGAATAATTTATTAGATATGTTTAGAAACATGACATATGAATTTATCTTGAACAAAAGTGTTACAGATGAGTGTATGAAAAATCTGTTAGAAACAGGATATGAATTTTATTTTTCTAATAATAATACTGTATTAGAAATAGATATATCTGATTCACAAATTATTTATAATATCATTGATTTATTAAGAAATAATAATTTATCAATTAAGGAAATCAAGCAGAGTAATATTAATTTTGAAAGAGTTTATCTAAATTTAACTGGTGGAGGTGTAAATAAATGAAAAAAATGTTCTATTTTTTCAAGGTATCCTTTGAAAAATCGCTAAAGGATATCACTAGATATAAGTTTAATACAATAATGGAGTTTTTTACATTTTATGTAATATTTATGGCCATGTTTTTAGGGCTTAACTTTTTTGGTCAGAATATGGAAGCATCCCCATTAAAGCTAGGCGGTACTCTTGAGAATTTAATTGTAGGTTATTTTATTTGGACGATTATGCTTGTGGCATATTCAAGCGTAGCATATAGTATATCAAGTGATGCTACTAAAGGAACATTGGAGCAAATATGTATGTCGAGCTTAGGATTACATTCTGTAGTTATAGTAAGAAGTATAGCAAATTTATTTATAAATATTATTTTTTGTTTCGTATTGTTGATATTTATTATGCTAACTACAGGATATTGGTTAAATATAAATGTAATTTCATTGACTGTTATTATAATTATAGGTATATTCAGCATTTTTGGAATATCTCTAGTGCTTGGCGGTTTAGCAGTTATATTTAAGCAAATAAATTCTTTTTTAAATATCGTACAATTTTTTCTAATCGGTTTGATAATGTTCGATATGAGTCCATTAGTTTCAGCGTTTGTACCATTTAGACCAGCTATAAATATGGTTTATGTTATAGCAAGAAAAGACTTTAATTTACTGAGTTTCAGTCCACTAGATTATTTATGTCTAATATTAAATTCAGCAATATATTTCATCATAGGTTTAGTAATATTTAATTATTGCAGTAAAGTTGCTAAGAAAAAGGGTCTGCTGGGACAATATTAAAAGAGGTAGTTTTTCATACCTCTTTTATGTTTATAATGAAATTGCAAGATAACAAAAGCAGATATTTTATATTATAGTTTTCATTTTTAATAATTATTAAAAAAATAAAAAAATTTATAAAAAACTGTTGACAAAGTATTAATTTTAGTATAAAATACCACTGTTAAGTAAGTTGCTTTATAGTGTGTAAAAGAGGTGTATCAAATGTTTGTAAAAAATTTATTTTTTAGTGAACTTTATGATTGCTATGGAAATTTGTTGAAAGAAAATCAAGCTACTGTAATTGATTTATACTATAATCAAGACTTTAGTTTAGGTGAAATAGCAGAAGAATTAAATATGTCCAGAGCAGGGGTACATGATACATTAAAAAGAGCAGAAAAAAATTTGGTAGAATTTGAAGATAAACTTTTTTTACATTCAAAGCTTGAAAAGATTAATAATTCAGCAGAGAAAATAATTGAGATAGTAAATAAAATTGATATGACTGATAATATTGAAAATAAAGATTTCACCAATGAAATTAAAAATATAAAGAATGAAGCTGAAAAAATATTAAATGAAGGGTAGGAAAGTCGATAATGTTTGAAAATTTGTCTGAAAAACTTCAAAATGTTCTTAAAACTTTAAAAGGCAAAGGGAAGCTTTCTGAAAAAGATATAGATTTGGCAATGAGAGAGGTTAAGCTTTCATTGTTAGAGGCAGATGTTAATTTTAAGGTTGTAAAAAACTTTATTAATAAGGTTAAGGAAAGAGCTATCGGACATGAGGTTATGGAAAGCTTAACTCCTGGACAGCAGGTTGTTAAGATAGTTCATGAGGAGCTAAAGGACATCATGGGTAGCCAAGAAAGTAAGCTTAAAT
The DNA here is from genome assembly GCA_002323775.1 of Firmicutes bacterium UBA1535. Taxonomy (GTDB): domain Bacteria; phylum Bacillota; class Clostridia; order Tissierellales; family Sedimentibacteraceae; genus UBA1535. The sequence continues at coordinate 13,530 of DCPV01000285.1, forward strand.
TCAACACAAATGGTATCACATATATTATGATGTGTGGACTACAGGGTGCTGGTAAGACTACTACCTCTGGAAAGCTTGCATTAAAGCTTAAAAAAGACGGAAGAAGACCGTTGCTTGTAGCTTGCGATATTTACAGACCTGCTGCTATTAAACAGCTTCAAGTTGTAGGTGAAGGGATTGATGTTCCTGTATTTACAATGGGTGACAAGGAAAATCCTGTAACTATAGCTAGAGAGGCTATGAAGCATGCTAATAAATTTAATAATGACGTAGTTATAATAGATACTGCCGGTAGACTTCACATAGATGAGACTCTTATGGACGAGCTTGTTAATGTGAAAAATGAGGTAAAGCCAAATGAAATACTTTTAGTGCTTGATGCTATGACAGGACAAGAGGCAGTTAAGGTTGCTGAAACTTTTAACGGATATCTTGATGTGTCTGGTGTTGTACTTTCTAAGGTAGATGGTGATGCTAGGGGTGGTGCGGCGTTATCAATAAAAAATGTAGTTGATAAGCCTATAAAATTTGTGACAGTTGGCGAAAAAATGGATCAGCTGGAGGTTTTCCATCCAGATAGAATGGCTTCAAGAATTCTTGGAATGGGTGACATCTTATCTATAATAGATAAGGCACAATCTGCATTTGATGAGAAACAAGCTTTAGAGCTTCAAAAGAAGATAAAAAATCAAGAGCTTGATTTGAATGACTTTTTAACTCAGCTTCAACAGATGAAAAATATGGGACCAATTGATGAACTGCTTTCTATGATTCCTGGATTTAATTCTAAACAACTAAAAGGCTTAAAGGTTGATGAAAAGGACATGAAGCATACAGAGGCAATAATTCAGTCAATGACTAAGAAAGAAAGAGTTATGCCATCAATCATAAATGGCAGCAGAAGAAAAAGAATTGCCGCAGGAAGTGGGACATCAGTTCAAGAGGTCAACAAGCTTTTAAAACAGTTTGAAGATATGAAAAAAATGATGAAGCAATTTGGCTCAATGGAAAAAATGATGAAAAAAAGAGCTGGAGGCGGTGGATTTAGATTTCCGTTTTAGTTTTGAACAATAATCTGTCAGGGAGAAAAGTATTATACAGATTATTTGATAATCTCCCGTTAAAATAATATTTACATTATATTGTCAGATAAGAAATTCTGGATAAAGTTTATCACGAATTCTCATCATATAAAAAAATTTACAAGGAGGTGACATTAATGTCAGTAAAAATTAGATTAAAAAGAATGGGTTCTAAAAAGAAACCTTTTTACAGAATCGTTGTAGCGGATTCTCGTTCACCAAGAGATGGACGTTTTATAGAAGAAATAGGATACTACAACCCTGTAGTTGAGCCAAAAATAGTTAAGATAGATGATGAAAAAGCTATTAAATGGTTGGAAAATGGTGCAAAACCAACAGATACAGTAGGAATGCTATTTAAAACTAACGGTATCTTTGATAAGAAGAACGAGAGCAAGTAGTAGCAAGGTATAGTTAAAGGAGAAAATAATGGGTGAATTAGTTGAATATATAGCAAAATCACTGGTAGATAATCCTGAGCAAGTTAAAGTAAAAGAAGTTGAAGGCAGTCAATCGCTTATCATTGAGCTTAGCGTTGCTCCTGAAGATATGGGCAAGGTTATAGGCAAACAAGGAAGAATAGCTAAAGCTATAAGAACAGTAGTTAAAGCTGCTGCAACAAAAGACAACAAAAGAGTAATTGTAGAAATAATACAATAATATTAAAAACATATTAAAATCAACACGTTTAGCAAGAAGTGTTGTGTTATTGCTAACATTTACAAGAGGTTTTTCATTAGTTGTTCAAACTTTTGAGAGGCTTCTTTTTTTTATTTTCTTTGTTACATGTAGATATATATTTCTTATTGTTTTATCATCATTATGCCTTAAACGTTTCACTATTTCCTCCAACCGTACTTCAACCTCAGTTAATAATGAAATGGAAAGGTAAGATTGTGTTTATAAATATATCGACAATTTAATATTGATAATTGGTAAAAAATATATTACAATAATTTATACTATTACATATTATTTATGTTAGGCGGTGTTGCTTTGAAAACAAAAAAAGTAATTGTTTTACCATATACTGATGAATGGCAAACCAATTTTGTTGCTATTCGAGATGAATTAGCTATATCCTTACAAGGAAAATATTTGGCAATAGAACATGTTGGAAGTACTTCTGTAAAAGGGCTATCTGCAAAGCCAATTATAGATATAGACATAGTTATTGAAGATTATAAAATATTTAAAGACGTGAAAAATAAATTAGAAACTATCGGTTATCATCATGAAGGTGATTTAGGAATAAAAGATAGAGAGGCTTTTAAATATGAAGGCAAAGAACATTTGCAAAAACATCACCTGTATGTATGTCTTAAAGAGTCTGCTGAGTTAAGACGACATATTACTTTCAGGGATTATTTGCAAGATAATGCAGAAGCAATAAAAGAGTATAGCATAGTAAAAGAAGAAGCTGCAAAGTTATTTCCGGATGATATTGAAAAGTATATGCAATATAAGGCTTCATGTATTGAAAACTTATATAAAAAATGTGGATTATGAGCATAATCCTACTTAATGGAAGCTGCTATAAATGAATAGTTATATATCTGTAACTACCAATTATCATATATGGAATTGGTAGTTTTTTTCTTTAAAATGTATAAAAGATAATTATGAAAATGCCTTTTACCTCAAAAACAGGAATAAGAAAAGATAAGTAAAGTAAAGTCAGCGGGTATCATACCCACTGACTTTATAATAAGATTATTCAACGACAAATCTAAAAACAGTTATATCGCTAGATATACTACGGTTATATTTGCACTGCTGACAAGAGGATCCAAGAAAATCTCGTTGCCAGTAGAATTGATTAGAGTGACGATTGCCGGAGCTGTTGCTATTGTAATAAAGTCAGAACCAGAGACTTGGTCGATTGAAATTGTAGAAGTCGCATTGGAGTGAACATTTCCGTCCACAGCCAAAGAAATCGTCAGTGACGGTGATACGGTAGAGCCGCCTATGGCTACCCACCAATTAATCAAGTAATTACCTGGCTGATTTAGTGTAATTTCACTTGTTACAGGATTAAAGGTAGCATAGCTGCCTTGTGAATTTATCACGGTATTAAGCGGAATTATATCCTCATTATCAATAGAGGTGCTTGTTCCGTTAATTAACTGAACCTGTAATCCAGATAGCGTAGAAGGAGGACCTTGAGGGCCGGCTGGGCCTGCCACACCTTGAGGACCTGCTGGACCTATCTCTCCAGCCACGCCTTGTGCTCCCGCAGGACCCGCTGGACCTTGTATTCCGGCCGGACCTGCCACACCTTGAGGACCTGCCGGACCAATTTCTCCAGCCGGACCTTGTACTCCCGCTGGGCCTGCCGGACCTTGTGTTCCTGTTTCACCTTGAGGACCTGCTGTACCAATTTCCCCAGCCGGGCCTTGTGCTCCCGCAGGACCCGCTGGACCTTGTATTCCAGCCGGACCTGCCACACCTTGAGGACCTGCTGGTCCTATTTCTCCAGCCGGACCTTGTACTCCCGCAGGACCTGCTGGACCTTGTGTTCCTGCCGGGCCTGCCGCACCTTGAGGACCTGCTGGTCCTGTTTCTCCAGCCGGACCTATTGGACCTTGAGGGCCCATTGGGCCTTGTGGACCTATCGGACCTGGCGGTCCAGGTGGACCAACATAGCAGCGACAATTGCAGTGCTGATTGTAATTGGCACTCATTATATTATAATTAGAAAAATCCCTATTATCATTCATAATCTTTCCTCCAGTTTAGGATGTAATTAGGTATTATGTTCCTAATATACTATATGTCCAAAGTAGAAAATTGGTACTATATTTTAGACAAGGTTATATGGATAAATATACACTTATATATATAATAATATTTTGTTGGTTTTAGATAAATAGTTATTAATAAGCTTGCAAAAGTCGTATTTGATAGTCAATATGAGTACACTATAAGTGTTTGTATGGAAAAAACAAAAATATAATAGATTTATAACTTTTATTTAAGAGTTTGACGATATAAAAGAATGGACTATGTGTAAATGGAGCTAAAGGATGTATAATAATTTATTTTATTAAGTAAAATAAAATTTCAGAAAGAAGTTTAGCTTTAATGTTTGTTGTGAAATTTACTTAACAGCTTGCTAAATGAAGTAAGTTTTAAAATAATAAAAATTCTTTTTTATTGTATTTTAGTATCATTAATGGTATTATATAAAGAGAAATTTTATGATAAATATTAATTAATGAGGAATTTATGAAAGAATATATTAGAGTTGGAAAAATAGTAAATACACATGGAATTAAGGGATGTATGAAAGTTTTATCATTGACTGATGAATTAGATAGATTTGACGAGCTGGACTATGTGTATACTGAGATAGATGACAAAAAAAGAAAAATAAATAGTGTTTGGTATAGAAATGGGATGGTCTATTTAGAGCTTGAAGGGGTCAACAATATGGATGATGCGATAAAGCTAAAGGAATCTTATGTTTCTATAGAAGAAGCTCAGCTAAAAGAGCTTCCAGAGGATACTTATTATATATATGATTTAAAAGGACTTGATGTTTATAGTACAGAGGGTGAGCTTATAGGCAAAATTAAAGAAATATTCCAAACTGGAGCTAATGATGTGTATGAGGTGGTAGGGAATTCAAAAACTCATTATATACCAGCTATAAAAAATATAGTTAAGGAAGTAAATATTAAGGAAAAGAAAGTCATAATTAATGTTGTTGAGGGACTTTTAAATTAAATTATAAATATTTATTTTTAAAATAACATGATAACTTTGCAATCAGTGATATTTTAAGATGAATTTTTATAACTCCTATACAAATTTTAATTTAATCATATGAGCTAACAAAATTAAATGAAATGATAAAATATTTTAAAAGTTAATTAGAAAGGATACATTAAACTGTTACGTGAGATAATATAATTTTTTATGTGACAGTTTTATGAGTATAAAATGAAAATAGATATAATCACACTCTTTCCAGAGCTTATAGATACTTATGCTAAAAACGGTATTATTGGGAGAGGGGTAGAAAATAATTTACTTAAAATAAATTATGTAAACTTACGAGAATTTTCTGAGGATAAACATAAGAGAGTTGACGATTATCCATATGGTGGGGGACCTGGGATGCTATTAAAGCCTGAGCCATTGTATAATGCTCTTACGCACATTAAAGAGGACAATAGCTATGTAATTTATCTTTCACCAAAGGGAAACTTATTTACCCAGCAAAAAGCAGCAGAATATGCTGCGTTTGAACACATAATATTTATAGTTGGTCATTATGAGGGTATTGATCAGCGTATTATTGACATGTTTGTAGATGAAGAAGTGTCGGTAGGTGATTATGTGCTTACAAGTGGTGAGCTTCCGGCGCTTATCATGACAGATGCCATAGCAAGATTAATTCCTGGCGTTCTTGGTTCTGAGGAATCAATTGTAGAGGAATCTCATAGCAGCAATTTGCTAGAATATCCTCAATATACAAGACCAGAGGAATTCATGGGACATAGAGTTCCGGAAATTATACTATCGGGCAATCATCAAAAAATAAAGGCATGGAGAGAATTAAAATCCATAGAGTTGACAATAGAGAGAAGACAAGATAAGCTTAGGGATATTGATAAGTCTGAAATAGATAAAAGGTGTGAGAAGTTAAATAAGACTATAAAAAGGGGATAGCCAATAATGCCATTTGTGATAGATACTATAAAAGAATATATAGCTGTTGGACTGATGATAGGTTCTGTGTCGTTCTTTTTATGTATGCTGATATATTTGTTTATTTATAAAAAAATAATGAATGGGAAAAAAATGTTAAATTATAAAAAGGCATTAATTTTGAGCATTTTTATTGCATATATATATTTGGTTTTAAATACAACTATTTTTGCTAATTTTAGAAATGTAATGAGTAGCGGAATTAATTTAGAGCTTTTTAATTCCTATAGAAAAGTGCTTTACAGGTTTACAAATAGTATTGTTTGGCGTGATATTACCTTAAATATATTAATGTTTGTTCCTTTTGGATTTTTATTGCCTTTATTGAATAAAGTTTTTTACAAGCCTTATGTTACATTGATGTTGAGTTTTTTATTTACTATTGGTATAGAAATAACTCAATTAATAATTAAAGTAGGTGCGTATGATGTAGATGATATTTTTAATAATTTTTTAGGCTCAATAATTGGATATTGTCTTGTAATGTCCTTCTTATCTTCAAAATTTAACAAAAATATAAATAAACCAAAGTATTTTTTAATATATTTTATACTATTAATTATAATTGTTCTTTCATTTTTAGGATATTATATTTTTTGTTTTATACATTAACAATAAAGGGCGATGTTTAATCGCCCTTATCTATAATTTGATTACTTCAGGTTCTTTACCTAAAGAAAATATTTTTGCTGTTGCTTCTGTTAAATACAACACTTCAAATATTCCGTCATTTATACTGTAAAAATTTTTAAGAGATGGCTTTGCTTCTAACATAGCCTGCTTGGCTTCTACTCTTTCATCTACTATGAGTGTTCCCTCTAAACGTATCCACTTATCATCTGTCACAGACGAAATTTCAACATTTGGATTTGCAAGTATTTGTTTAAAAACATTTTTTTGATTATTTGTACATATGTATACCTTTCCGTCAAACTCAGCTACTGCACCGAATGGTCTCACTCTAGGCTTATCGTTTTCCACTGTTGATAAGTAAAATGTACCGCTTTGAATTAAAAATTCCGTTACTTTGTTCATAATTACCTCCACGCAATTAGTTTTCTTTTTTAATTTTTTGATATTGAATAATAATATTTGTATGATATAATTACTCTGTATTAAAATTATACCAACTATAAATATTTTAACAAGTACGATTTTTAGCTAGAGTAAGTATCTTTTATGATACTATTGGAGCATTTGAGAATATAGCTTTAAAAAAAATTTTTACAAATGGAGAGGATATAGGTATTATAATGAACAAAAATATTAAAAAAGTAGAAGATAGTTTATTTGGTAAATGTCCATATGCTACAGCACAAAGAATTTTTTCTGGAAAGTGGACTATATTAATCATATATAGCTTATGCGATAAAACATTAAGATTTAGTGAAATTCAAAAGAGAATATTCGGAGTTACTCAGGCAACGTTGACTAAGCAGCTAAGAATATTAGAAGATTATGGGTTGATAAAAAGACACGTATATGCTGAAGTACCACCAAAAGTTGAATATTCATTAACTGAAATAGGAAAAGAATTTGTACCTATACTTAATCAAATTAAGGATTTTGGAAATAAATATATAGATTATTTTAAAGAAGAATTTTCAAAATAATTTTGAATAATATAATTTAAGTGCTTTTATCATTTTTTCAAAAAAATATAAAAAAACCCTTGCATTAATAAATCTCTTATGCTATACTCTTTAAGGAGTATACGGCGGTCCTCTGTAATTTTATTTCATGAACGCTTAAAATGAAGGGAGGTATACATAAATGGATTTAATCAGATCAATAGAGCAGGAACAATTAAAAGGTGAAATCGAGTCATTCAATGTTGGTGATACTGTAAAGGTACACTATAGAATTAAAGAAGGTAACAGAGAGAGAGTTCAAGTTTTCGAAGGAACTGTTCTTAAAAGACAAGGTGGAAGCAGTAGAGAAACTTTTACAGTAAGAAAAATTGCTTACGGTGTAGGAGTTGAAAGAACATTCCCAGTTCATTCACCAAGAATCGAAAAGATTGAAGTGGCTAGAAAAGGTAAAGTTAGACGTGCTAAGTTGTTCTATCTTAGAGAGAGAACAGGTAGAGCTGCTAAAGTTAAAGAAAAAAAATCATATTAATAATAAAAAATCGAGGGATATTCCCTCGATTTTTTACAAGTTAAATAAATTTAAGGGGAATAAAAAAATAACGAAAGGATACGCACCGAACTCATGCAAAAATATTTTATCTTTACTTTTGAAATGTTGTTAATTAGTACAACCGGTGCATGGGAATACAGATGAATATAAATTGGTATCCAGGTCATATGAAAAAGACCAAGGATTTATTGAAAGAAAATATAAAATTAGTAGATTTAGTTATAGAGCTTGTCGATGCAAGAATCCCAAGAAGCAGTAAAAATCCTGATTTTGACGAATTGTTCGTTAATAAGAAAAGACTTTTAATTATTAATAAATATGATTTAGCAAATCCAAATTTGAATAAGGCTTGGGAAAATTATTATAAAAGCTTAGGATATTATACAGTTTTATACAATTCAAATGACAATAAGGAATTAAAAAAGCTTGAAGCCGTTATTGAGGAAGCTACAGCTGATATTGCTGAAAGATATCGCAATAAAGGTATTATAAATAGAGTTATAAAAGCAATGATTGTTGGCATACCAAATGTTGGTAAATCAACACTTATAAATTCTATTGCAAAGCGTAAAAGCGCCAAAACCGGTAATATGCCTGGTGTGACTAAGGGTAAGCAATGGATAAGACTTCCTAAAAATATTGATTTGTTGGACACTCCTGGAATTTTGTGGCCTAAGTTTATTAGTGAAGAAGGTGCTTTAAATTTGTCATTTACAGGAGCAATTAAAGAAGAAGTATTGCAAATTGAAGAAATAGCGTATAGTTTTGTTGAAAGAATAGTTAAATTAGACAAGAACGCTTTGACAAATAGGTACGGTATAGAGCTTTCAGAAAAAACAATAGAGAATATTGACAATATAGCATTTAAAAAAGGCTGTATCTTAAATAAAAATGAAGTTAATTACGAACGTGTCAGCAGAATGATTCTAAATGATTTTCAAGATGGAAAGCTTGGAAGAATTACTTTGGAAAAGCCTGATAGTGTTTAAAAATATAGATTTTAAAAATAAATATTCACTCTTTTAATATTAAAAATATTGTGAGTAATATTATTATATTGTGTTTTAATATTTACAACAACTTATATT
>DCPV01000285.1:22633-23428 GCA_002323775.1 Firmicutes bacterium UBA1535
AATATAAGTTGTTGTAAATATATTGACTTTTTTGTAAAAATGTTGTAAATTTTTAACATCTTAGTTTATAAAACACAGTTGAAAACGTAACTAAGAATATTGCTGCAGAAAATTTATATTTTATGAACGGAGAAAAAACGAATGATTATTGCAGATAATATCATCAAAGACAGAATCAAAAATGTATACTTTATTTGGGGTAGAGGTAAGACCACGATAGCAAATGAACTGAATAGGAAATTTGGTTATCATATTTATGATGTCGATGCTAGCAGATATAGGCATATGAAGTCAGCTAATCCAAAATACCAGCCGTATATGTGCCGTGACTTTGTGAAAGAATATGGCGTTAAAAGTTTTTGGGCATTGCCACCTGAAGTAATTAACGAGAGGGAACTACATTTATTACATGAATTTACACCAATGGTTATCATGGATTTAATTTTGCTTGCCTCTGAACATGATGTAATTATCTGTGAGGGTGATATTGAGTATGATGCTGTCATCCCTGTTGCTTCACATACAGTTCACCTATCCAATTGTGGCACGAGGTTTGATTGGTTCAACCGCCCAGATCATATAGCAACACTTGATTCTATAAAAAATCGCACTGATTTGACTGAAAAAGAGAAAGAAGATATTATCAAAAATGCGTATGATTCAGTCGGACAAGAAGAAGGAGAAATTCCCGATTGGGTTATAAAACATGGCATAAAAAATATTGAGTGGAATGATAGAACGAGTATTGAACAGACAACTTTAGAGGTGTCACAATATTTTAAATTGCCATATTCA
>DCPV01000254.1:0-1728 GCA_002323775.1 Firmicutes bacterium UBA1535
CATCACTATTATTATTGCTAAGGCTGTTTTTCTGTCAAATTGTAAGGCCTGATGATTTGTTTTTGTGTCTATATAATTGTTAATCGCAGTAGTAGTTAAATCAAATAGAAACATAGATAGAAAGAATACTGCTGTCAGCTTTATGTTTATTGCTTGCCTAAGAAAAAACAAATAAGCAAGTGTCATTATAAAAGCGAATAAGCTTGTAATTTTCGTTCTGATTTCAACATAGTCTAAAAAGCGTTTTAACAATTTTTCTACCTTACTTTCCTTCTGCCTTTAAGCTTTCATTTTTTAATCCGTAGAAAGCCTTGTCTAAAATCTGCATCAACTGATATTTTTTTTCTTCTGATAAATCAATCAATACCATTGTTTTAATAAATTTATTATAATATTTTTTAGATATCATCTTTGTAAAATCAAGTCCACCAGCTTTAAGAACTGCAATGTTCAGATCTTTCCTATCAAGTTGACCCAAGCTTGCTTTGTTTTTAATATCCTCATCCTTATGGAAAGTATATATCAAAGGCAGTGTGATTACTCCTTGTTCATAGTCAGATTGCACATTTTTTTTAGCAATTGATTCATCAATTTCAAAATCTATACAATCATCCATTAGTTGAAAAATCATCCCAAGATATTTTCCAAGTTTACAATAATTGTTCAGCACTTCTTTTTCTTTTTCAACTAGAATTGCACCACCATAAAATGCTGCTTCAAACAAGGCTGCTGTTTTACCGCTAATAATACTAAAATATCGATAAAATGATATATTTATATTTCCATTATTCACATGCTGTCTTAATTCACCCATGCAAATTTGTTCAACATATGAGGGCATATTAAACTTAAAAAACTCATCTTTACTATCAATTGAGCCAGCAAGTTTAAGTGCTGCTGCCAATAAGTAATCTCCACAAATTACAGCAGTCTTTTTACCATATTTTTTTTGTAATGTAATCACACCTCTGCGAAGCGAAGCGTCATCCATAACATCATCGTGGACAAGTGTAGCCAAATGCAATATCTCTATAGCAGAAGCAAGGGTGATAGCATTTTGATGTATCATATCATCATTGTCCATTGCGCAGATAAGCAAAGACCATGCTCTAATAAACTTGCCATTGCTTTTTGCAAGATGCTGTGTATAACTTTTAATAATAAACGGAGCATTTCGCAAAACCTTGTCAACTGTATTTTTAGTTTGTTCAAATGCAGCAACAAGTGTAAATAGATTAGTAGTTGCTACCTCATTGTTTTTATCTAAGCTAAACATTGTAAATATACCACTTTCTTTCTGTTTTACTTTAGAAGCATCTTTGTTTACTTTAAATTAGTCATTATATAGATACCATTTTTTGGCAAATCTTACATTCTTCCATTTTCTTTTCAAGAAAGGCATGAAGTAGTAGTCTAATCCTAATATTCTTCCTCCGCCAATCAATACAGCTATTCCAGCGAAAATCATCCAGAATGTACTTAAATATAATCCTGTTGTACAAACAAACATAACCTGCAATATCAATGAAACTCCAGAAGAAAGCATTGTGAACAATCCACCTATCAAAGCAAGACCTATCAATATTTCCATAACAACTATAGCTCCTTGCATGAATATTTGCATATTATCGCTTGATAAAATCACATTATCAGTAAACCAGTTCATCAAAGGCATATTAATCTTAAAAGCATAGTCTGATATTTTTGATTCTGCTAATGCTTTTCCAC
>DCPV01000254.1:1892-5010 GCA_002323775.1 Firmicutes bacterium UBA1535
TTCTGCTAATGCTTTTCCACTTACAAATATAGCATCAAATAAACCCATTATATTAAAGTTAAATATCGCTACTCCTTTTGAAACAGCCTCTCCAACAGCTTGTGTTGACGAAGCAGCAGCATCTACAGCTCCTGTAGCACCCGCAGCTGCATCAGTAATTCCATATGCTATACTATCAAAGAAAGCTTTAGCGCCACCGAAAAATCCTTGTAATTTTGGAGCAGTCAACCAACCTTCGTTAATTTTTACTATACCTTCAAACAACCAAACAGCACCTAACCAAACTCTTAATGGAACTAACAAAAAGCTTGGAGTTTTATTTGAGAAATGTCCTCCTACAAAGCTTCTGTTGTTTCTAATAGTGAAAAACTCATGTCTAATATAGCTAAACACCTTATTCCAACCAAGAACTTGTATAAAATATATTATATTGATAAAATGCTTAACAAACATCGCCAAGAACGACGGTAAATTAATCATCTTATTTGGCAAACCAACTCTAGCTACACCATAACGACCACCAACACATACCATAACGCCGTGGAAGCTAGGTTTGTATTCTTCCATTTCTTTTTTACCTGTTATAGCGCTGATTATATTATGAGCCGCAATATCAGCACTTTGCTCACAGTTTTCAACCATTTGAGGAACCGGAGCAGTTTCGCCTTCAGCTATAAACATCATGTTGTCTCCAACAACATAAACTTCTTGTCTATCAAGAGTTCTTAGATATTTATCTACCTTTATACGACCTCTGCCTGCTGACTCTAAAACTTCAGCAGCATTTTTTGTAACATCAGCACTTTCAATACCTGCTGTCCATACAACTGTTCCAGCTGGGTATTTTGTAACAACATCATTTGATTTAAGCTCTATAAAATCTTCACCAATACCAACAACACCAGTATTGAATCTTAAAGTTACACCCATTTTTGCAAGTCTTTTTTCAACTTTGCTAGAAAGCTTTTCAGGTAAAATTGGAACTGCTCTTGGCAATACATCCACATCACAGATTGTAACAAGCTCTCTGTCGATTTCAAATTTATCGCAAAGTATCGGAGCATATTCAGCTATCTCACCAACAAGCTCAACTCCAGTAAATCCAGCACCAACAACATAGAATGTAAGCATTTTTTTCTTTTTCTCTATGTCTCTTTCGCTGGCTGCTAAACGAAACATCTCATGAATTCTATCTTTAAGAATTACTGCATCTTCATATGACCAAAGCTTATATGAAAACTCCTCAGCACCCTTTGTCCCAAAGTACGTAGGTTTTGAGCCTGCTGCTAATACTAAATAATCATACGAATATTTATTTTCTTCACCCACAAGAGTTTTATTATCAAAGTCTATTTTAGATACATTATCTAAAATTACATCAACATTTCTACCTGCAAAAATCTTATTCAGGCTTATGCGTATACTCTCCTCATCAACTCTATTGGCAGCAACCTCATGAAGTTCAGTCAGCATTGTGTGATATGAATTTTTGTCAATGATTGAAATTTTTACATCTTCATTTTTCTTTAATTTTTTCGCTAGTTTCTTAGCAGTCAATATTCCTGCATAACCAGCCCCTAAAACAACAATATTTTTCAATGATATCTTCCTTTCTTTATGAGTCCTTTTTTTTAATAATTAACAATATATTAATACCCTTATTGATATTTTTTAAACATTTATTTGAGTATTTATATATTTCATCATTTTTAAAAATGTGAAACTATGTCATTATACATTATAAAAGTTATTTTGACAATTTATTTTTTTTTTAACAATGTAGTTATTTTTTTATCATTCATTTTCCTTAATTTGGGTTAGTTTATTGACATTTTATATTTATATATATATAATATAAAAATAGTTATATGAATAACTATTTTAGTAGTTGATTTATTATCTAAAAATCAACCGCTAGTCGTTTGTAAGTTAACAAAGTTTCTGATAATATAAAAACATCAGTATCTTTAAAAAAAATATTTAATTAGATACATTTAGTATAAAAATATACATGAAATATGCAAATATTTCATTATAATATTAGAGGAGGATAATATGTTAAAAATTGTAAATTACACAAAAAGTTATAGTCAAAAAGCAAAGGCAGTTGATAATCTTAGCTTGCACGTTAAAAAGGGTGATATATTTGGATTTATAGGTCACAACGGAGCCGGCAAGACAACTACAATTAAATCTGTTGCTGGTATTTTAGATTTTGAAGATGGAGATATTTTTATTGACGGTAAGTCTATAAAAAAGGATGACATCGAATGTAAAAAAATTATGGCATACATACCTGATAATCCAGATTTATATTTATTTATGACAGGAATAAAGTATCTTAATTTTATAGCAGACATATATGATGTGCCTGTTAAGGAAAGAGAAGAAAGAATAAAAAAATATTCGGAGGCTTTTGAACTTACTAAGGATTTGGGAGATCCAATAGCTTCTTATTCTCATGGTATGAGACAAAAGCTTGCTTTAATTTCAGCACTTATTCACGAGCCAAAGCTCTTGCTTTTAGATGAGCCTTTTGTAGGTCTTGACCCTAAGGCTTCATTCACATTAAAAGAAATCATGAAAGATATGTGTCAAAAAGGAAGTGCGATATTTTTCTCTACTCATGTTTTGGATGTTGCAGAAAAGCTATGTAACAAGGTAGCTATAATTAAGGGCGGAAAATTAGTAGTAACAGGAGACATGAGTGAGGTTAAGGGTAATAGTTCTCTTGAAGAAATTTTCTTAGAGCTGGTGGATCATGAATAAATTTTTATTGCTTGTTAAGGTTAATTTGCAGGCTATTTTAAATCCGTCTAAAATAGCAAGGTCAGGATATGCAAAAGATAATAAAAAAGGGATGCTGTCTATATTTTTATTGGCATTTATCGGTATAACCTTTTTGGGAATTTCCACTTTGTATATGTACTTAATAGGTGTAGGTCTTAATTCAGTCGGAATGATAGAAGTACTACCTCTCTTGGGAATGGTATCAGCGACACTTATTATATTAATCACAGGACTGTATCAAACACAAAGCTACCTATTTTCTGCCAAGGATATGGATATGCTTTTATCGCTTCCTGTTCCGAAATGGTCTATTATGCTTAGCAAAATT
>DCPV01000213.1 GCA_002323775.1 Firmicutes bacterium UBA1535
GCTCATAATATTTTCCTCTCTAAAAAATTTTATCTTCAAACGGGAGGAGCAAAGCTCCTGCCCTAAAGTTTTATTTTTAATATCATTTTTAATTAAGGATTAGTTTTCTCAGATTCAACAACAGGTCTTTGCATTTGTCCATTTAACACAAAATATTCAGCTATGACATCTCTTATCATAGGTGAGGCATAAGTTCCTGTTCCACCTTGGAACAATACACAAACGACTGCAATCTGCGGATCATCATATGGAGCAAATGCTACATACCAACCAAAATCATCATAATTTTGTCCAGTTTCCGGATTTATACCTTGCTTCTGAGCAGTACCTGTTTTTGCACCTATTTGAAATCCTAAAGAATTAAATACAGTACTGTCAAGTGCAACAAGTCTCATTCCCTCTTTTAAATATTCAAGATTTTTATAATTATTAAGCTCAATTCTTTCGGAGCTTCTTTCAAGTTTTATAGGCTCAGATTCGCCATATTTTACAATTTTATCCACAACGGTTACATTGTGTTTATACCCACCATTTGCTATTATAGATACATAATTCACCATCTGTAAAGGTGTGTAGGCATTGTCGCCCTGACCTATCGACAGGTTCAGACTATCCCCTACTTTCCATGTAGCATCGTTGAGATAAGAATACTTTATATGATCAACAAGTGGAATTTTTGATTTATATGTTTTATCAGGGTTAAAATTCAAGTCTTTTAGTCTATTATAGGTCTCTGTCCTTGTTAATTGAGGATCTTCATTCACCCAATCTGTAATGGTTTTTACCGCTTTATTTAATTCATCTGTACTCATCTTATAGTCATCTTTAACAAAGTATTGTAAATTTTCTTCTAAAAACAATCTCAAAGAACGCCTTGTACTTAATTTTTTATTTTCTACATTTGGAACTCCTACAGCTTTTTCTCTTGGTATATCAATTTCAATCCCTGTTCTATCATTTAACCCAAGCTTAGCTGCCATATCAGTAACATCGTCAAAGTCAAGCTTTACTCCATGCTTTTGGTCACCAAACGCAGGATTTTTACCAAGCATTGATACATAGAAATAGAAGTTACATGAATGTTGTAAAGCCTGATATAAATTTTGATATCCATGAGCACCACGGTACATATTATATATCCAACATCCGAATGTTCTCTCTCCAATTTCCATATGGCCTGCACAATATACCTGTGCATTAGGATTGATACCTTTTTCAAGAGCAGCGAGTGCCGTTACCATCTTAAAGGTTGAGCCCGGTTGTATTGCCGTCTGTAGTGCGGTGTTCCATAGAGGCTTTGGTGCTAATGGGTCTCTTGACTCAGTTGACAAGCTGTTCCAATCCTCTGTAGATATACCGGTAGCAAACAAATTAAGGTCATATGACGGAAAATTTGCAAGTGCTAATGTCTCGCCAGTTTTAACATCTAAAACCACCATAGACCCAGACGTAGCATTTTTAAAAGCTCCTTGGAAATATTTATAGTTTCCCCATTCACTTTGGTAATCTTTGCCAGTCTGTATGCCTTTTAAGCCTTTTTCCAGCACTTCTTCAGTCTTTCTTTGCAATCTACTGTCAATAGTCAAATATAAATCATTTCCCGGAACAGGAGCGAGTTCTGCAACAGATTCAATCATATTTCCAACACTGTTTACCGCTACAGTTTTCTTACCCTTTTGTCCTGCAAGATAATTTTCAAATTTTTCTTCAACACCAGTTTTTCCAATTATGTCGTCTAAGCTATATTTATCTTTTTGCTTAACTAGATATTCTTCCTTCTCATAATCTTGAGATATCTTTCCTAAGTATCCTAAGATATGTGCAGCTAATTTCTTTTCCGGATAATATCTAATAGGCTCAATCTCTACATTTACACCACCAAGCTCATGATTTCTTTCAGATATCATTGCTACTGTTTTTTCAGAGATATTATAGCAAATATCTATAGGGTGATAAGATAAGTATTTTTGCTTATCAACTCTATCCTTAACAATTAAAATATTTCTTGCTTCATAATCATTAACGTTGTACTTTGGTTTTACTTCATCTTTCGAATCTTTAAACAATTCTTTTTTCAAATTTTCAAACAATTCTTTAGCACTTATATTTATGTCATTTTGACTATTTTCTATCCAATTGTTTTTATCTCTTAAAGCTGAATACTCCCAAGTCGCAACAGAAATATTCGGGTTAATACCACTGTTTAAAAGCTCTTGTTGAGCATAGTAAACTATGCTTTTTTCTACTATAATTTCATCTACCACTTCAGCATTATATAACAGTGTTAATGTTTTAATCAATTCATAAGCAGAAATTGTTTCGTCAAGGTTAAGCATATCAAAATATTTTTGTATACTGTCCGATTGCAAATACTCGTATACTAATTTCCCATCTTCTTCCTTTATCTCTACTGGTAAATCTTGGTATTTCTCTTTCAGAGCATTTAGTAAAATTGTAGCTGGAATTATTTTATTATTATTTTCAGTGTAAATAGAATTAAATAAATTATCAAAAGCATGCTGTTTGACAAGATATATAAAATCTTCTTTTGCATTTGATTCTTTAGTGATTCCTTCATATTCTAAAACCAAGCTGTCTTTCAAAGCCTCATATCTTTGATCTTGAATAAAGCTATAATCTATCAACTCTATATCATCTGCCAAGCCTTTGCTATTTAAAAATTCATATGAATATCTTCTTACCTTAGAATTTGAGAATAAATTTAAGAAAATTCTATTTTCTGTATCTAGCAAATACTCAGTTAACGCATCTATGCTTATATTTTCATCAATTTTATTATTTACTAAAAATTCTTTAAACTTTTCTTCATTATCTATAAATTTAATTTGACCATCTACAAGCTCTACAGGAAAATCCTTGTATTCTCTTTGTAAGAACTGCAATACCTTGTCTTTAATGATAAATTTTTCTCCATATATCTGCGTTTCACCATTTAACCACTCACCAATTAGTTTTTTTTCACGAATAAGTCGTATGACGTATTCATTAGGAGAGAGTATAATGTTTTTATTTTGAGAAGAATCTTGTGTAGATACTTCACCATCACCAAGCTCAGTTTTTTCAGTTTCAGTATCAGCTTTTTTCTTAAAAACAAAGCTATCTAAAACTATTGGAAATTCATCAATTAAAGTTTCTCCATTAGCATCCAAAATTTTTGTTAAGGTATATATAGTATCATTAACAAAAATTTT
>DCPV01000212.1:0-1219 GCA_002323775.1 Firmicutes bacterium UBA1535
CGAGACCCTCATGGCGCGCCATTATGTGCTTGTAAAATAGATGTCATTGATAAAAAGTCAATGATTTCTAGTGGTTACAAGCAATTTTTTTGCAAAAAAACACATAAATGATAATCATTTTCATAGATATCATTTACGTGTTTTTTAGCTTTTTTGAGCAAAAACAGAATTGAACTAATAGTTACTAAAGCAATAATAAAAGTACGTAGACCAAGCCAGTATGTCATATGTCATGCTACACTGATACACCAGAGGGCTTTTCTACATTTATGCTACTTTTGACCATGTTATATCATATTATTGAAACAATTACTGCGTATGAATAGATTTACTTATCCAATTGAGTTGGATGTTTGCTGAAGAAATCTACACGTGGCTCCAAAAATCGGAATTTATGATTAGGTTTAATAAAATAAGTTATTGGTTCAAAAATATACTCCCAATCCCAAATTTTCTCATCAACCACTAAATAATTACGTATCATTTCACATCCAGCTGGAACGATAGGGTGAAATAATGCAGCACAAACTCTTATGACGTGAAACATATCTATCAATAATTGATCAATATCCGATTTGTTTTCATTTTTGCTGCGTACGGACCACTCTTTATTAGCATCTCTTAGATAAATATTTAATAATTCAAATATTTTATCAAAAGAAAATTCATACATCATGCGTTCATATGATAGTATTATTTCATTAGATTTTTTAATTATTGACTCGCTTACATTTCCTTCCGGATAAATTCCGTCATTATATTTTTGAATTGTATAAAAGCAAGAACGAATCAATCTGTTAAATATATTGCAAAGTAAATTACCTTCATATAGAACTGTATCAAACTCTTGACTTTTTTCAAGCAATACTTTTGGTTCAAATCCTACACTGCGTTCAGCTAGGCTTGCATTCATAAAATGCATGCGAAGTTGTTCAGGAGTATAATAATCCAAAAGTTCAGCCGCTTTAGGGGGCTTTACTTCACTGCTGCTTGAAGCCTTTGTTTTACCGTAAAGCAAATGATGATTAGGTACAATAATGGGTAAGCGAAAACCTTCATCTAATGCTAAAAACAATCCAATTTCAGCAATTCCATAAAAATAGATATTATCCTCACCTATAAATTGATATACTTGAGAGTCATCCGACTTCCACCATTTTTCCCATTCGTTCCCTTCTATTCCGTCATTTAAATAAGCTTTAGTAAAAGAAATAGGTGC
>DCPV01000212.1:1260-9115 GCA_002323775.1 Firmicutes bacterium UBA1535
TAAAGACTCTGGCCATACCCAAAAAGTTAATCCAGATACTCCGTTAACCTCTGGAACAGGAATCCCCCAGTTAACATTACCAGACAGTCTGAAAGGAACCAATGTTTTTCCAGTGCGGTATCTAATTTCATTTTCTGCTAAAATTGAAACCGCTCTGTCCAAGCTGACTAAATCATCAAAAACCAATGTCCATGATGCTTTCTGTTCATCTTCTATAACACAAAAAGACGGCATACCATCGAGTTTTTTTACTTCCTCTACTAATTCCTTTTTTATATAAATAGATGGTTTTTTTAAAAACTCACGTATAATTTTAATCAAATCTTTACGGCAACAAGGGTTTTGTTCCCATAATTGAAGTGTATTTTTAATTTCATTTTCATATGATGGTAAATCAAAAAACCAATTCTTAACAGCCACACGCACCGGCTTCTTTCCTGATAAAACACTTATCGGATTAATTAATGCGTCAGGATTATATTGATGTCCAAGAGAACATTCGTCAGCATATGCAATCTCTGATTTGCATCCTTGTATCGGGCACTGACCATGAACCTGTCTTCCATTAAGAAAAACATTTTTATCATCATCATAAAATTGAAATGTCTGCTCTAATTTCAACGATTCACGTTCATATAAACGAGTAAACAGAGAAGTAGATAAAGCGGAATGAATCTTTCCTGCTTCGTTTAAAGCTGAAGCTCCAAAAAGATCAAGTGAAATCTGATATTTGGAAAGAGTTTCTTTTTGATTCAAATGGTTTTGGGTTACATAATCTGTTATAGTTCCAAGAAAACCATCTGATACTGCTTGTTCATATCCGACTTCAATTGCACTGCCATAACAATCAGTGCCTGAAATAAAAATGACGTTTTCTGAGCCAATTCTGTCTCTTAAAAAGCGAGCGAATATGTCCGCATGGACAAATACTCCACCGACATGTCCGAAATGTAATTCTTTATTACCATATGGCATGCCAGCAGTAATAATTGCTTTGTTAGGAAACGATGGTCGTATTAATGTATGATCCATCTATAAACCAAATAGACACGTCTAAAAGGCATATCTATTTGTTCCTCCAATCTTTTAAATTTGCTTTTTATTATAGCAAACTCTATTTAATAAATCAACATTATATTTAAAAAATAGATATTCTGTTAATAAAAGGGATAGCAAAATGGATAGATAAGTTAGTTTGCTGTAAAACAGATATTTTAGCATATGAAAAAATAAAGAAATGTTTGATAGCATATAAAAATTTTTTGTAAAAAATAATACTTTTTAATAATAAGTTGTATTATACAGAATTTAAAGGAAGGCTTTATAAGGAGTATATATTATAAATAATTGGAGCTTGGAATTTCAAATAAAATCAAAGTTGCAATATAATTCAATTTCAATACAAAAACAAAAAGACATCTATTTTGCAAATACAACACATTTTTTATTTACAAAGTAATTTATTAATTTTATTTTCTAAATTTTACAATAAAATCTATACAGCACTAATAATTCTTTAGATAAGCTTTTTGAGAATCATACATGCTAATGCTGTAATGTAAATGAAAAGTGTGAATAAATATGTCAAAAAATAATGTTATTAAACTATTATGACAATTATTTACACTAAACCTTAATAAAATAAATGCTTTTAAACACTTTAGATACATATTTGATAAATCAATCCAAATGGATATGACTAAACGAGAAAACATGGAAAAAATTCGTCTAAAAAAATGTTGACAAACCACGAAATGAAAAAAGGAGTAAGCGTAATGATTGAAACTACACAAAATCACCTACGATAATCTGGAAGCAGTATTAGAGTTGAAATTGGAAGATGCTCAGAAAGACTATGTGGATTCCGTCATCTATAGCTTGATCAAAGCCTATGTGAATATAACTAACGACATGAAACCCCCTATGCTCTTTGCTATATACAACAATGATGAGGTTATAGGATTTGTAAAGATCGGGTTTTATGAATTGACAAAAGACTTCTTTTACGATGGTATGTGCAAAGAGTTTGGCGATAAGGCCACCTATGGAATTGACAGCTTTATGATTGACAAGAAATACCAAGGCAAAGGGTTAGGCAAACAAGCCATTGTAAAAATTATTGAATTTTTAAAATCTTTCCCACAGGGCAAAACGGATACAATTTCTGTATCTTATTGGATGACAAACGTAGCCGCCCGAAAACTGTACGCATCAGTTGGTTTCGTGGAAACAGGAGATATATGGGACGGAGTAACATTTGAAGCTTGGAATTCAAAGAGAGAGGACATAGAAGACGCAGAAGTAGGTGCAAGATTTAGATTATAGCAATTTTACTGACATAAGCGTGATGTAATCGTGCCTTTACTGTTTCGTGAATCATCGCCATGCGTGACAAAGCATTGATAAAAACACATTTATACACTAAAAATTATGTAAATAAACGTGTTTTTTATGAAATAACACTGTAAATAACACTATTACACTGTGACTATATGATGAGCTTTGAAGCTAATTAAAAAATAAATAAAATATAGGTAATTACTTTACATAATAAATAGTTCTTTATACTTATTTTATCAGGTATTAAAATTGAGTTAAAGATTAAAAATATGGTTATGTAAGTATGTCATGAGATACGATAAACCAGAATGTAATAAAGATTTAATACTTAGTTATTTAAGACAAATATCATTACAAAACATAGATATAGCACAATTCGAAATAGATTTAGCAGGTTCATTTTGAACGACGGGAAGAATTCTGAACATTTTCATTGGAATATTTAGATTTTTACCGTCATTTTTTATGCTAAAATTTTGTAATTACAATGTTTTTTGCATTTTTTGTTTTTTGATAAATATTGTACACCAAGATAAAAAGTCAACTTAAAAAATTTCGAGACATTGCAAATTGAGAATAATAATGAGATAACTATGTATATATCTGAGAATAATAACGATACGATTGATACAGTAAATTTGGTAATAAATAATAAATTTATTTTAGATCTAGAATCATTAATTCAAATGTCCTTAAAAGAATTAGATAAATATGTAATTAATGGAAAAATATTTAATATAATTATTGAAAGCATTCAAAAATTGGGGATTAAAAATGATGAATTTAATAGTTATATAAATGTTTTGAATAATAAGTTCTAATAGATTTAGTCCAAATTATTTATTAAAAGTCAAGTTAAAGAAATGTTTTTATAATTCTTTAACTTGACTTTTCAACAGAATTAACGCATTATAGTTATAAATAATACGTTTGGAAAGAAAGGAATATTTTAATTATGAAAAAACAATTTTTGATATTATTATCGTGTTTTTTGTTACTGTTTCTATCATCTTGTGAAACCATAAATAAAACAAATGGAAGTGATTCAATTACTGGGGATAAGCCGGGTGAAATAATAAAGGAAATCTCGATAAACAGGAGTTCTAATCAAGCGAATGGTGGTAGAATTAGCTATGATAGTAAGAAAATATACTATGCTAATGATGGAAAATTATACAGTATTAATAAAGATGGTAAGAATAAAAAGGTTTTATTTGGTAAATATGAAGTATATGGTTTTGAAATTTACAAAGATAGGATTTATATTGATTTTAAAAATAATGGTCTTCGTGGGATTTGTTCAATAAACATGGATGGTAGTGATGAAAAATATTTAGATATAGAAAATTTAAATCTTATGGGAGAACATTGGTATCTTGGATTTATGGTAAGTCATGGTTATATATATTATTACTTTGGTAATTATTATGGAGGTAGTAACCCTGAATGGGAGAAAGAATTATATTTAGATTGTAATAAACTATATAGATATAATATTGAAGATGGTAAAATTGATGATCTTAATATCTTTTTTGGAGATGCCTCACTGCCGATAGTATACAATGATAAACTATATTTGCATGATGAGCAACATTTAGATAAGCTAATTGAAATAGACGGAGATAAAATTAACTCTATTGAATATAGATTAGGTGAACACAAAGAATATGGAGTGTTTTCTTTACAAGTGGCTAATGAATATTTCTATTATCATAATTCGGATCAGATTTATAGGAATAAGTTAATTAATGCAGAAAAGACTGAAATAGTTTTAGAAGTTAAAGGCTTTATTGAATATATGAATGTTACAAAAGAATATATCTTTTTTACAAACGCAATGAGAGATAAAGAAGGAAAAGTAGTTGCTCAAATCAATAGAATAAAGCATGATGGAACTGAGTTAAAAATAATATTTGAATATTTAATAGAAAAAGAAAGAACTCATTTTATAGCTTCGCCAATTTATGTAGTAGATGATTTAATATTATATAAGCGTTTGGATTCTAGCGAAAAAGAAATAATAGTGATGGATTTCGAAGGGAACATTTTTGATTGGGATTTATGATATAAAAATTAAGAATATCTAATTTAACAGATTATCTATAAACTATTTTAAGACTAAATTATTATAAAGTAAACAATAAAAGAAGAAAAATAATGTGTAGAAATAATATTGATTTTAAGAATAATATAACTTAAGTGACTTTGTTAGCTAGATTAAATTTGCATAGTATAAAATAACAACATATTAAGTAGTTGTAATGTGTTTTTGTAGATAGACAAAACTTATGTTGAGAATAATAATAAAAAGAGCCACGCAAGTCTGTTATAGATACAGATTTCGTGGTTCTTTTATTAAGTGTTACACCTTCTTTTTGTTAAATACAGCAACTGCTCCGATAATTAACGTGACTATCAGTACTGTACAGACAATAACTGCGGGGATAAAATCTGCTGGGTCACCAGCTCCCGATAACAGTGGCAAAGTTCCGCCAGACAGAGTAACTGGATTGAATTTAGCTGTCTTTGGTAAAATTGACACGATGTTCAGCACGACAACCACCCCCAAGCATGAAAGCAAACTACCGTAAATATTGCCGAACAGCGTACCACCAAAGATCAACAGTGCAAGTATTAATTCACCGAATAGCCAAGGAGCGGCGAATGCGAGCAATGTGTTGCTTAACTTACTGATTTCCCAAAAATACGCTGTATAGGCAAAACATACACCTAGAGACAGCAGGTACGATAGCGTCCACAAAACTGTGGAGGAGAAGAATTTAGATAATATCACTGTTCGTCGTTTGAGTCCTTTTGTAAGCAGATTAATTAGCGTGCCTTTGGAAAATTCATTTGACATAATCCCACAGAACAGTATAACCAACACCAATATGCCTATTTGACCGATGTTCTTGAAAAATTGCGCCCAAGCGTCAAATGCTGTAGGCTCTGGAATTTGGATAACAACTTCGGTGTCGCCTAAAGACTTGATTATTTCAGGAGTAAGTTTCGCAAGCAATGGAGACATAATTCCAAAAATCAAGAATACTGCAAGTAAGATATATAAACGAAATGTCGCTGTGCTTTCGTAAAACTCTTTTTTGCTAAATGCTATAAACTGTTTCATTTTGTCACCTCCAAAAATAGGCTTTCAATTGAACTTTCAGCAGTCTCATATTTTACTGGTGTTAGGTTGTTTTCATGCAACACACGCAATATCTCATCTGTTTCGATTTCACGTTCAAACTCCAGCGTGAATGACTTCGACTTTTGTTGTAGCTTTAAATCGCTTATTGCACTTTCTAGTGCTATTTTACCCTTGTTCAGAACTGCGACTCTGTCGCAGATACGCTCAACATCAGACAATATATGTGTGGAAAATACGACTGTCGTTTTACCCTTAATTTGATGTAAAATATCAAGGATTTCCTTGCGTCCCAAGGGATCAAGTGCAGAGGTCGGCTCATCGCATATGAGAAGTTTTGGTTCTCCAATCAATGCTTGTGCTACTCCTAGCCTTTGCTTCATTCCTCTGGAAAAACCAGATATTTTTTTGTTGATATTCGCCAATCCCACTAGGTCTAGTAGCTCTGATATGCGAGCCTTTGCAGTCTTGTCATCCAGACCGACTATTCTTGAACACAATTTGAGGTATTCTTTCGGACGCATATATCCGTAAAACTCCGGAACGTCGGGCAAATATCCAATAAGACGATTTGTTTTAGTTGCTCCAAAAGTCACACGCTCGCCGCACACTTCAATTTCGCCGCTGTCAGCCTTGAGTAAGCCCAAAATCATTTTCATTGTGGTGGTTTTACCAGCACCATTTGAGCCAATAAAGCCAAACACGCAATTTTTTGGCACAGAAAAGCTGATGTTTTCCAAAACTCTTTTATCGTCAAAGGATTTTGATATATTACGAATTTCTAAGATGTTCATGCTATTCATCTCCTTTGCCTATTGCGAAGTACAGCACTGGTCCTATAATGCTGACAAAAACACCTATAATGAGCCAGACAGTACGGTTGCCGATTCGGTAGGTGTCGTGACGCAAGATATGCACTACAGTTGCTATCATAAGACCTATTTGAAGCATAATGAGAGGTATTAGAAATGGTAGATATTGATTGAGTTGTTCAAACATTTTATTTTCCTCCTATAAAATCTTGTAATTTGCGGACAAGTTTGTTATATTCAGGATAATCGCTAAGATTACTGAATAAAGGATTGAACAGTACATCATTAAGCATACTTTCCTTGATGACTGCATCACTTCGAGGTATGGTATCGCTGTTTAACTTTAGCCATCCGTCGATTTTGTCAAAGAATGTATCACCCTTCAGTTTAATAGGGAAAAAATCGTGTACGCACACATCAACATATTTAGCAAGTGCTTCTATAGCTTCTTCATACTTGCCCGCCACTTGATACATATGAGCTCCCGAAACGTACAGCATAGCTAAATTGTTAGGATTAAGTTGTCGCATTTGAAATAATTCGGATAGAACTTCTGCTCGATTGAACGCCTTTAACGCAGTATCATAATCTCCGACATTAGTTTGAACATATGAGAGTAAACCACCAAACACTCCCATAATATTTTGATACAGCTCAGTTTGTATAACCTCTTTTGCCTTTTCGTGGTTGCCAAGAATTTGATGTGCCTGTGATATGAACATATTACCGGTTATATGCGGTTGAACTGTATCTCCAAGGGTTTCAAGCACACGTTGCGCCTCGCCGAGTAATAAATAGCACATAGCTTGAAATATCACAGCTTTGCTTGCAAGTGATGTGTCCTGGCATAAAGTTTTGATGCGATTACACAATTTAATAGTTGATTGAAGCAGTTCGTTTTTACTCTCTGCACTTCCAGCAAGAGGAGCATGGTTTATATAAAGTTTTGCAACTTCCAGCAGAAATGGATAACAAGAATAATATTTTTTGACAAGAGATTGACACTCGTCAATTACATCCTCAAAAGGAGATTCTGCAAATCTATCAGACATTCTGCTATATATACGCTTGATTTCATCATTGTCGAGTTGAGGAGCGTATCCTATAAGAGTATCAATACTAATGTCAAAGTATGAAGCCAGTACGGGTAAAAGTGCAATATCAGGTAAGCTTATGCCTGTCTCCCACTTGGATACAGATGCTTTGGATACGCCGATATAAGCTGCGATTTCGTCTTGTGTTACGCCTTTCTCACGGCGTTTAGCAGCTAAAACTTCTGCTAAGTTTATTTCTTTCAAGTTGATCACCTCCAACTGTTTTCATATTATCAGAAACTTTGTCAACTTGCAAGCGACTAATAGTTGATTTTAATATAATAAGTCAACTGCTAAGCAACTTTATAATTATAAATACAGTTCATGCGAAATCTAGTATCTTAATGTTGGTGATAAGTCTTAATCTTAATGCTTTCCTTGAAGATAAATCACATCAATTTATTATGAAAATAAGATATTTTATAGAATAAATACTATATTAAATATAGAAAGTATAAAATAAT